>CAZDYU010000131.1:0-11186 GCA_964509755.1 uncultured Occallatibacter sp.
ATCTCAACGCTCCGCCCCGCGCCGTCCGCCATCGCCTGCAAGACGAGCGCGCCTCGGTCACCCACAAATTCGCTATCGCCGGGCATGAGGGCTACGTCACCGTCGGCCTCTATCCCAACGGCCAGGTGGGCGAAATCTTCATCAAGATGGCCAAGGAGGGCTCAACCGTCTCCGGCTTGATGGACGCCTTTGCCACCGCCGTCTCTATCGCGCTGCAGCATGGCGTGCCGCTCAAGGTGCTCTGCGAGAAGTTCGCCCACACCCGCTTCGAGCCCTCCGGCTGGACCGGCAACGAGCAGATCGGCTACGCCAAGAGCCTGATGGATTACATCTTCCGCTGGCTTAGCCTGCGCTTCCTCTCCGGCACGCAGTTGTCGCTCTTCACCAGCCTGGCTCCTCACGCTCCGCAACTGCCCGCCTCGCCCAGCATGATTTCTGAGAACGAGCCGGAAGAAAGCGAGCTGAGCCCCATCGCGCAGGGCAACATGGCGCAGATGGCCCAGGAGATTGCACGGCGTCTCAGCCAGGTCAGCAGCCCCGTCAGCGCTTCCTCCGGCGGCTTCGGTTTGGGCAATGCGGCAGCGGGCGGCGGCATCGCGCCTGATCCGTATGCTGCGTCGGCCAGCGCCTCGGCTGAGTCCAGCTTTGCCGACCGCGGCATCTTCCACGCCTCTGACGCCATGCGCGACATGTACGAGATGGGCGACGCCCCCAGTTGCTCCGTCTGCGGAGCCATCATGGTCCGCAACGGCAGTTGCTACCGCTGCATGAGCTGCGGGTCTACAAGCGGTTGCAGCTAAGTCAATGTGAAACGGAAGTACTCTTAAGGAGGTAAGAATGGCAAAGAAGGAAATTTACGTGGAACAGAGGAAAGGACAGGGCGACTATGCCGTTCGTCGCCCAGGCTCCGAACGGGCAAGTTCTGTACAGCCAACCCAGCGGGAGGCAATCGAAAAGGCTCGCGACATCGCACCTAAAGCGGCTGTTCATGTTGAACGAGTTCGCACGACCAGTCAAGGAAAGCCTGACGAATGGCGGAATCCCTAGATTTGGGGAGAGTGAAGGGTTTCCCGGGTTCAGCTTTGGGATCTGGGAAACCAAGAACTCTATCAAGACGCATTGAAATAGACAGTTTTTGAACGGTTATTTCAAAAATTTGAATTCAGGATTCTCTGCTGCTACTTTGGCCTGTTGGCACAAATCCTGAAAGGCGCGCGCTTCAAAGAGAGTAGTTGCACCAGCTTCCGCCAGAATCTTCGTCGAGCGGCGCAAAATAGTATTGAAAGTGCGCATCATTTCAGGCACGGTTGGCTGATTTCTTGGGCGTCGAAATACATTTGATAGCTCGCGCATAACGCCAGCTACCTGCCCACCATGGATTTGGGGATCAGTCCCGCTGAGATCGCTAAGAGATTGCTGAATTCGGTAAGCCTTTGCTTCAAAGATGAACCAAGTATGCTTTGTTGGATTGGACTTCTCCCATGCGACTGCGAGACCAAGCTCGAAAGGCATGTTGAATCTTGGCGTAGTAAATCGTGGATTTCGATGCAGACCAACTCTGGAAAGATCATGAATGGAATAGCGACATCCGTGAATTTCTGCGAGGATTTTGTCCAGTCTTGTTGTTCCACCCGGTAGTTCTAGTGTCATACGCGGAACAAAGCCAAGATGAACGAGACCGGCAATATATGCGAGATAAAGAGAGCGGAAACTCTTATCGTAGGGGATGTTGAGGAATACGGTGTCCGAGGTTAAACTACCAGCCTTTGGCCGCACCGTTGCTCCTTCTAACGTTGACGGTGATGACTTCCATCGCCAATCGATCGGTTACGAACGACCTGATCATAGGCCTTTTACAGATTCGCACTAAGGTTTGCGCCACTCGTCTGGTTTGCCAACAGCAGTGTTGCGCACACGATCTGGTCTACTAACAGTAGCGCTGCGCACACGTTCAATGAGTATTGTCCCGCTAGGGCTGAGCTCTCGCGCTCTCTCGATTGCTTCTCTCTGTGTAGGCAAGACATTGGTGGCTTTCTCAGAGCCGCCTCTTCTGACCGCATAGTCCCCCTGCGGACGTCGCTCAATGAATATTGGATTGAGAGACCTTCGCCGAGCCTTGCTCATGCCTAAGGCCTTCCCAAATTCTTCCAAGGAAGGGATGGGAGTCGTGATTTTCACCGAGTGAGCCATATTGTTTCCAGTTTACATCGATTACTGGCTCACGGCCATATCCTCACACAACAATCTCGCACCCCGTTTTTGACACCATCAGGCACCGGCGATATTCTAGCTGGACCAACGGTGGCTTTGATTTTCCCCGAACGAGGACACTCCTATCAAGATCCACGAGTACCAAGCAAAAGAAATCCTGGCAAAATACGGCGTGGCCGTGCCCAGGGGTGAAGTAGCCAACAACCTGGAAGAGGCCTCGACGGTGGCTCGCAAGCTCTTTGCCGAGGGCGCGCCGGGCGTTGTGGTCAAGGCGCAGATTCACGCCGGAGGCCGCGGCAAGGGCGGCGGCGTCAAAGTGGCCCGCACGCGCGAAGACGCCGAGCTTTATGCCAAGAATATTCTGGGCATGACGCTGGTCACGCACCAGACCGGTCCGCAGGGGCAGAAGGTCCAGCGGTTGCTGATCGAAGAGACCGCGGCCATTGATCGCGAGCTTTACCTGGGCATCGTCCTTGACCGGGCGACAGGCAGGCTGGTCTTTATGGCCTCGCAGGCTGGCGGCATGGAGATTGAAGAGGTTGCCGCCAAGACTCCCGAGGCTATCTTCAAGGAAACAATCGATCCGGCGATTGGCTTTGGCGCATGGCAGGCGCGCAAGCTGGCCTTCGCGCTGGGCCTCAAGGCTACGCAGATCACCGCCGCCGTCGCCTTCTTCCAGAGTTTGTACAAGGCATTTATCGAGACCGACGCCTCGCTGATCGAGATCAACCCGTTTATCACCACCAAGGACGACAAGCTCTTCGCGCTGGACGCCAAGATCACCTTTGACGACAACGCCATCTTCCGCCATCCGCAGATCAAGACGCTGCGCGACACCGCCGAGGAAGACCCGCTTGAAGTCGAGGCCAGCAAATACGCGCTCAACTACATCAAGCTGGATGGATCGATCGCTTGCATGGTGAACGGCGCGGGCTTGGCCATGGCTACCATGGACATCATCCAATACGCCGGCGGCAGCCCCGCCAACTTTCTGGACGTAGGCGGCGGCGCAACCCAGGAGCAGATCGAACACGCCTTCGAGATTCTGCTCAGCGACAAGAACGTCAAGGCCATCTTCATCAATATCTTTGGCGGCATCCTGCGCGTGGACCGGCTGGCTACAGGCGTGGTTGCCGCGGCCCACACTCTCAAAGTCAAGGTTCCCATTATCCTGCGCCTAGAAGGTACGAATGTCGAAGAAGGCCGCAGAATCCTGAAGGAATCAGGCCTCAATTTCCAGGTCGGCGAAACCATGAAAGATGCGGCGGAACTAGCTGTCAAAGCAGCGAGAAGCAGCTTTTAGCTATTAGCTTTTAGCTTGTATCGCGCCTAATCAAGTTTTGGAGAAGGAACGCAGGGACAAAATGCCGCAGGATTCTCACGATTTAACGGTTTGGCAACGTGCCATCGACCTGACTGTGTGTATTTATAAATTGACCCAGAAGTTTCCCAAAGAAGAAGTCTACGGCCTCGTTTCACAATTGCGACGTGCCAGCGTTTCAGTAGCGAGCAATATTGCTGAGGGGAGAGGAAGACTTAATCCAGGAGAATTCAGGCAGTTTCTCGGAATTGCACTGGGATCTACGTTTGAGGTTCAAACACAGCTTGTTGTCGCTCGGAAATTGGCAATTGGAAATGAGAATGCAATAATCGAAGCCGCGGCTTTAGGCGATGAAGTTTCAAAGATGCTTACATCGTTAATCCAAAAACTGGGCTCAAAGTCTAAGAGCTAAGAGCTAAAAGCTAACAGCTAATAGCTAATAGCTAGGAGTTGATTTCAATGGCTGTTTTGGTCAACAAAGACACTCGACTCATCGTCCAGGGAATTACCGGCAAGGAAGGCACCTTCCATGCGATGAGCTGCGCCGAGTACGGCACCAAGGTTGTTGGCGGCGTGACGCCCGGCAAGGGGGGGACCAAGCACGAGGGCTGGCCGGTTTTCAATACCGTAGCCGATGCCGTCGAGAAGACCGGCGCCAACGCGACAATGATTTTTGTTCCACCGCCCTTTGCCGCCGACGCCATTCTCGAGGCCGAGGACGCGGGCATTCCGCTGATCGTAGCCATCACCGAAGGCATTCCGACGCTTGATATGGTCAAGGTCTGGGCCAAGCTCAAGACCTCGAAGTCGCGGCTGATCGGGCCGAACTGCCCCGGCGTCATCTCGCCCGGCAAGGCAAAAATTGGCATCATGCCGGGTCGCATTCATCTGGAAGGCTCGGTGGGCATCGTATCCCGCTCCGGCACACTGACTTATGAGGCCGTGCATCAGCTCACTCAGCGCGGGATCGGCCAGTCTACCGCGATTGGAATTGGCGGCGACCCCATCATCGGCACCACGCACATCGACGCGCTGCGCCTCTTCAACAACGATCCGGAGACTGAGGCTATCATTCTGATCGGCGAGATCGGCGGCTCGGCCGAAGAGGCTGCCGCGGCCTTCGTCAAGAAGCATGTTAGGAAGCCCGTCGTCGGCTTTATCGCCGGACAGACCGCGCCGCCCGGCCGCCGCATGGGCCACGCCGGAGCCATTATCAGCGGCGGCCAGGGCACTGCCGCCGACAAGATGAAGGCCATGACAGCGGCCGGCATTCACGTCGTAGGTTCGCCGGCGGAAATTGGGGCCACGCTCGCCAGGGTCATCGGCAGGGGATAATTTTCTCGCTGCTTAAGAAGGGCCTTGGCATCGCGCGAGGCCCTCGTTTTTTGTTTGGCAATGGATTCCGCATATGGATAGAATGTCCGCTATGCGAACCCCTGCGCGCGCCGCTCTTTTCCTGCTTGCGACTTTTCCTGTTTCTGCCGTAGCGCAGCATATATCAACCGGAAGCTTCGGCAACTGCGATCCGGTGATTCACGACAAGCTGGCCGGTGCCGAGTGGCGCTCGCCGTCGGAGTGCGAGGTCAACTTCGATGCCTATGCGCGCAAGGGGCTTACGGCGGCGTTGACGCCCGTAATTGCCGGCCTGACCGCGCACGGCTGGAGCGTGACTGGCAATGTGGAGGCTCAGTCGTTGACGTCGATTCCGCGGCACACCGAGAACAAGCCCTTTCAACTGACGGAACAGCAGATGCACCAGGGCGGCGCATTTTTTGTTCAGTTCAATTTGGACAAGAATTCGCCTGTCTATGCGCAGTATGACCAGCCGGTGCAGGCGGCGATGCAGAGGTTTGGAGCCGCACTGAAGTCGATGAATGCCGCCCAAATGGCCGCGGCGCAAACCGCGCTGCAAGAGGCAAGCAAGGCGCAGGAAGAGCACACGACTGTAAATATCAGCGTTGGGATCAATGAAGCCAGCGTCGGCTTCGCCAATTTCAAAGGCGGGCATACGGTGACGCCTCTCGCCGGTGGAGGCTTCGCCGTCTCCGCGCCCTATGTGCAGCCGGCAACCGGTGGCGATGTGAGCGGAGCGCAGCGCGTGACCTATGTTTTTCTGGGCGCATTCACGCTCCCAGTTCCGAGCGGACCAGGAACGGCGGATCAGAATATTCAGGTGAAGGGCGCGTTGAGCCTGGCTCCGGCAAAGCTTCTGGCCGTGCAGAATATCCGCATTCGCATCCAAACCGGATCGGATCTGGCGCAGCAGATCATCAAGCTGATCGACTGGAACGCGCTTCGACTGTTGATGGCCGGCAAGTAAGCTGCGGCTAGCGAATTACCAAACCCGGCAAGGCTTCGCCGCCACCATCGCCGCCGTCTTCTTGCAATTGAAGCTCTTCGCAAACTCAGGCAGATCGGTCAGCACGGTGTTGGCGCGGTCCTCGTCCGGCGCGTGTGGATCGGTTTGGGCCTGCGTCCGTAACTGCTCAGGCCGCGTCTGCGTGCACCAGCCCTGCGCATAGGCGATCCAGAAGCGCTGATCCGCGGTGTAGCCGTCCACCTTCGCGCTAATGTCCACGTGCGCTGCCTGCTCCTTGTCCAGCCAGGCCAGCCACGCCAGCCATAGCCCACCCAGATCGGCCAGGTTTTCGCCTTCGGTGAGCTTGCCATTCAGGTGCACGCCGGGCACGGCCTCGATGGCGTCATACTGCTTGACCGTGCACTCGGCGCGGTCGTTGAAGCCCTGCTCGTCGTCCTTGGTCCACCAGTTCAGCAGGTTGCCGTCCTTGTCGAACTGCCTTCCCTGGTCGTCGAAGCCGTGCGTCAGCTCGTGGCCGATGGTGGCTCCGGTATCGCCGTAGTTGGCCGCGTCGTCCTCCTTGCCGCTGAAGAAGGGCGGCTGCAAGATGCCGGCGGGGAAGTTCACGTTGTTCATCTGCGGGTCATAGTATGCGTTGACTGTAGGCGGCGTCATCTCCCACTCGTTCTTGTCCACCGGCTTGCCGATCTTGGCCAGATCGCGCGCCTCATCAAACTCATGCGCGCGCATCTCGTTGCCCAGATCGTCGCCGCGCACAATGATGAGCTTGGAGTAGTCGCGCCACTTTTCCGGATAGCCGATCTTGTTCATCACCGCGTGCAACTTATCTTTGGCGCGGATCTTGGTCGCCGCGCTCATCCAGTCCAGCCCGTCTATCTCCTTTTCCATCGCGTGTTCGATGGCCAGCGTCATCGCCAGCGTCTGCTGTTTTTCTTCCGGCGGGAAGTAGCGCGCCACGTAGACCTGGCCCAGCGCCTCGCCCAACTCCTGATCCACGCGGGTTGTGCAGCGCTTCCAGCGCTCATGCTGTTTTTCAGCGCCGTTCAGAATGTGCGAGTAGAAATTCCAATTCTCGCGGTCGAAGCTCTCCGGCAGGCTGGTTCCGGCATAGGCGTGCAGCAGATGCCAGCGCAGGTACGTTTTAATCTGATCGATGGGCGTATCGGCCACCAGAGTGTTGAACTCGGCAAAGAACTTCGGCTCCATATCGTTGGCCTTGCCGGCGGCGGGAGCATGAAGCTCGGTCACATAATCGCTTAGAGAAAAGTGCGTCAGCTCCTTGGAGAAGCCGGCCACGTCGGTCGGATGATTCAGGTTTTGCGGGTCGCGCTGCTCGGTAATCGTAAGCGTAGCCTTGGCCAGGCGAGTCTCGATCGCCATCACCACATCCGCATCCTTGGCGGCCTGTGCCTCCGTCTCACCGGCCAGCATGAAGATATTATGCACGTGGGCCACGTACTGCTGGCGCTGCTCAATGGACTTGGCGTCGGTCCGCGTGTAGTAGTCGCGCTCCGGCAGGCCGAGCCCTCCGGAGCCGTAAAAGCTGATCACGGAAGCCGAATCGGCAAAGTCCTGGCTTGATCCCAGGCTGAAAAACGCGTTGACTCCGATGGCGTGCAGGTGCGCAAGCAGCGCGGGTAGCTCCGAGGCTGACTTGAGAGCGGCAATGCGGTCCAGCTCCGGCTGGAGCGGCTTGAGGCCGAGCTTGTTCACCGCCGCCGTGTCCATGCAACTGGCGTATTCGTCGCCGATTTTTTGCTCGTTGGCGGAACGTGTAGCCGTCGGCACGGCTGCTTCTTCAAGAATCTGCCGCAGGTGCAGGCGATTCAGCTCGGCCAGTTCGGTAAAGCGGCCATACGACGATTGATCGGCAGGCAGCGGATTGCGTTTGAACCATCCATTGCAACTGTACCGGTAAAAATTCTCGCAGGGGTCCACTGCTTTGTCGATCAGCGAAGGATCGAAGACGCGCAACTCGGGAGTGGACGCGGACGGCGGCGCGGGCGCGGCGGTCTTGGCCGTCTGGCTGGCAGCGGAGAGAACCATCAACCCGGCAATGGCGGCGACGAACAGAAAGCGACAGGGAACAACTGTAAAGCGCGACATGCCGAAACTTTACCAGATTCGGGGGTAATGCGGCAGCAGGCCTTATTGTCCGCACGGCAAGTACAATAAAGTGGCAGCGAAAATTCCCCATCGAGGAGCATAACGCCGTGGCGCAACGCACCTTCAGCATCGTCAAGCCGGACGCGGTCCGCAAAGGCTTTACAGGGGCCATTCTGGCCGAGATCGAGCGGGCCGGCTTCCAGATTGCGGCCATCAAGAAGCAGTCGATTTCCGTGGCCCAGGCCAAGGGCTTCTATGCGGTTCACGCGGGCAAGCCCTTTTTTGAAGCGCTTTGCGAGTTCATGTCCTCGGGGCCGCTTGTCCTGCTGGTGCTGGAAAAGGAGAACGCCATCGTTGATCTGCGCAAGCTGATGGGCGCGACTAATCCAGCCAACGCCGACGAGGGTACCATCCGCAAGAAGTTCGCCGGTTCGCTTCAGCAGAACGCCATTCACGGCTCGGATGCTCCTGAGACTGCGGCCTTTGAGATTGGCTACTGGTTTGCTGGGTATGAGCTAACTTAGCTTTACTGAGCGCGATAGGGATTGCTGCGTCGCAGTTCCATTCTTTTCCTTTTGCACGGAAGGCTGTCGGGGTAGGTGTGTTATAGTGCTATTTAGTAACACCTTGGAGCTCTTGTTATGCCAGCACCTGCAACCACCAGTCTCAAGCTCGATATAGAACTCAAGCAGCGCGTCCAGCAGCTAGCCTCGGCCCGCCGTAGGTCGGCGCACTGGATCATGATTGAGGCCGTCGAGCAGTATGTGAGCCGTGAAGAGAAGCGTGAGCAGTTGCGGGCCGACGCGCTGGCGGCCTGGAGCGACTATCAAGCAACCGGAATGCACGCAACCGCCGAAGAGGCCGACGCTTGGCTTGCCAAACTTGAGGCAGGTGAGGACACCGAGGCTCCTGAATGCCACGCCTGAGGTGGTCGCCGCAGAGCCTGCGGGATGTGGCCCGGCTGCACGATTTTCTGGCTTCCAAAAGCCGCGACGCAGCCCGGCGCTCTATAAAGGCGATTCGGCAGGGCGTGAGACTACTTGGCAAATTTCCAGAGATGGGCCGCCCCGTTGAAGAACTACCCTCCGAGTTTCGCGAGTGGGTGATTGAATTTGGTAACGGGGCATATGTTGCTCTATATCGTTACGACGGCTATGAAGTTGTAATTTTGGCGATTCGTCATGGGCGCGAGGTTGGGTACGAGTTGATTGAGTGATTCGCCGATGGTGCGCGCCTCGCGGAATTGTTCTCAGCGAGGTTTTAAGACTTGATTTGCTGATGGAAGCGTGTGCCGCAGATACTTTTTATGGTTTCTTAGGAGTTTTTGGATGCAAACGGCGGCTGCGAGCACCGAATCAAACGATCGCGGCGTGCTGAGCAAGGTGCCCGAGGTCACTTTGATCTTCTGGGTCATCAAGGTTTGTTGCACGACTCTCGGCGAGACCAGTGGCGATGCCGTGACCATGTCGATGAACCTGGGCTATCTGTTTGGCACCGCGATATTTTTCGCAATTTTTGTCGTGGCAGTGACCTTCCAGATAAAGGCCCGACGATTTCACCCGTTCCTCTATTGGGCGACGATTATTGCGACCACCACTGTGGGAACCACAATGGCCGATTTCGCCGACCGATCGCTCGGCATGGGCTATTTGGGCGGGAGTATATCTCTTTTTGCGCTCTTGATGGCATCGCTCGGCTTATGGTATTGGGTGCTGGGGTCTGTGGATGTCAACACCGTCAGTTCGCCCAAGGCTGAGATGTTCTACTGGGGAACGATCATGTTTTCGCAGACTCTTGGCACCGCCCTGGGGGATTGGACGGCCGACGGCGCCGGGCTAGGCTACGGCGGTGGGGCTGTGCTCTTCAGCCTGTTACTGGCCGTGGTAGCAGCTTGCCAATTCTGGACGAAGATCTCAAAGACTCTGCTCTTCTGGGCGGCCTTTATTCTGACGCGGCCGCTGGGTGCCGTTGTCGGCGATTTTCTGGATAAGCCTATAGCGCATGGCGGACTCAACCTGAGTCGCTACACAGCCTCCGCTACGCTGATTGCACTTGTAATTCTCTGCATTTTTGTCTTTGAACAGCGCGCGGGTGGGCACTCTGAAAGCTGAAGCTTGAGTCGTTTTCCGCCTTGGTGTTTACGGCCGCTCAGTTCCCAAACAGATCGTCAATCTTCTGGCGCAGCGCTGCTACTTCCTGCCGCAACTCCGCAACCGTCGCCTCCAACTGCTCGATGCGCTCCTCGTGCCCTGAGTCTTCACGGGTTTCGCGCCGCGCGCAGGTGGGCTCGGCGGCGAAGGCGACCGGGAGAGACTCGACCGGCCCCGATAGTAGATGAGCATACCGCGACTCCTTGGTTCCCGGCTGGCGGGGCAGCACGGCCGCCAGCGACGGGTCGCGTTCCATCAGCTTCTGCAGCGCGGCCAGAACCTCGCCGATCTCGTCGAAGCGATGCAGTCTCTCTGTCCGGCCACGCAGTTCACCGGGAGTCTGCGGGCCGCGCAGCAGCAGCACACAGATCAGCGCCGTCTCAGCGCGGCTGAAGTTGTACGCCTCGCCCAGCCAGTGTTCGTACTTGGTAACGCGACCCTCGGCCCCGCGCGCGCGACCGGCCAGTTGCTTCTCTTCCAAGATGCGCAGCGCCAGGCGGACCTCTTCTTCGTCCAGGTCCATCACTGGCTCGCGATTCGAGCGCTGGTTGCAGGCGTTGATCAGCGCGTTGAGTGAGAGCGGATAGTACTCCGGCGTGGTGACTTCCTTTTCAACCAGAGCGCCCAGAACGCGAGCCTGGGCAGCGGTCAGCACAATGGGTTCCGTCGGCGGCATATGTCTATTGTGCCATTGCACCGGCAGGAGAGGCTGTAAACAGTTCCGCTCAGTCTAGGATGGTCACACAACTGAAAGGCTCGTCAAACGTAATCTTCCAGTTCCGCAAAATGTCTTGGCCGATGAAACGCGCAAAGTTTGGCCCTCGTATGAAATCGACAGATCGGATGCTGATTGCTTCGGCACGGCGTAAATTTGAACCGGCGAGCGCGATTGTCCCTGCATGTTCACCGCACCGATGTTGTGCGCCCAAAGCCCTTAATTCGCTTTCGCCTGTTTGAAGGAGCTTGCAGTGCCTGGCAAATGGATTACAAATATCCGTGACCGCCGCGCCGGTATCTAACAGACAGGGCAATCGCATTTGAAAATCGACTCGCCGCATCTCTTTCAAAATCGCCCCAT
>CAZDYU010000132.1:0-10969 GCA_964509755.1 uncultured Occallatibacter sp.
ATTCTCCCTGAGGAAGGAGCTGCCCTGTTGCCGGGCGGCTCTTTCCGTTTTTGCGGCGCTCGGCAGGGCTTCAGAGTCCATCTTCCTCCACAGCCCAGAACCACAGAGGCCCACGGCTGACCGTGGGCCTCTGTGCTTCGGTTTCAATGCTTTGCCCAGGCATTGCTACTTCTTCGGCTTGGGCTCGGGCTTGGGCGGTGCTGCGTGCGCGGCCGGCACAGGGTGCGCAGCCGGCGCAGGATGCGCGACGGGTGCGGGGTGTGAGGCCGGCGCAGGATGAGTCATTGGCGCTGGATGTTCCGCCGGCATCGCATGCGCCGCCGGAGCGGGGTGCGTTTCCGGTGTTGGATGCTCAACTTCTCCAAGGTGCGATCCCGGAGCCATTGCCTTGGTGCTCGTTTCCGGGTGATTGACAGGCGCGGGGTGCGATCCGGGAGCCAGCGGCTTGGCGACAGCCAGATTCTGCGGATGCCCGCCATTGTTCTTGGCATAGGAGGTGGTATCGGCCTTGGCGGCGGCAATGTGCTGCTGCTGGAAGGCCGTCGGCGCCTGGTGCTGCTCGTGTTCGGCCATCCGCTCCTCGGGAGCCGGGTCGTGGTGGATGCCGCCGGGACCGCCGGAGTAAGCCACGTGGCCGGGGTTGACGATGGTGTTTCGCTCGACTATGGTCCGGTCGATATAGGTGGTGTGAATGACGGTTGTATTCACATTGATGACGGCGGTGTTATAGGCAAAATGGCCGCCGCGCCACTCGCCGCCGGCAAAGCCGATGCCGCCGTAGCCGTAGCCGTAGTTCACGCCGCCGTAGTAGCCAATGTGCCGGCCCCAATATCCGTCATGGAAGATGTAAGCGCCGTTGACCCAGCCCCAGTAGCCGGGCGTCCAGAGCAGGCCGGGCTCAGGCGCGGCCACCCACGTGCCAGGCACCCAGTAGTAGCCGAAGGGGCCGTAATGCCAATAGCCGGGAATCCACATCAGGTCGGGCGCGGGGCAGGGGGGCTGGACATAAACCGGCATTGGCGGCGGCCCAAAGTTGACGCTGATAAAGACCCCAGCTCGCGAGGAGACGGGAATGAGTGTGATAACCAGCGCCAGCAGAAGCCAGCGCGCAGAGCGCAAAAATGCCATGGGAAAACCTCCTGAGTTATTGTCTGCCGGGCTTGTGTCCGTGCAGGTTTGCAGCAGATCCGATTGCCGCGGCTTGCGATGCCTGAAGACGGCCATCGCACCGTGAGTACGGCAATGCAAACAGACTACTTCACCTTGAACACCTTTCGCCAGAGAAAGTTGCAAGGCCGCGGGCAGATTTTAGCCCGTAAGACTGAAGTGAAACCCGATCGAGCGTCGTTGGCAATCCGTAAACGCGCAAAGACCCACAGGGAACTGTGGGTCTTTGCGGGGGGAGGGGGAAGAATTCCGTTGTTTTGGGCCGAGTTATTTCGGCTTTTCTTCAGACCTTGGCGCGGCGGCCGGATGCGGTGCGGGGTGGGCCGCCGGCGCGGGATGCTCTGCCGGAGCAGCGTGAGCAGCAGGGGCAGGGCGCTCCGCTGTTGCAACGTGGGCAGCGGGTGCGGGGCGTTCCGCTGGAGCCGCGTGGGCGGCAGGCGCGGGGCGCGACTCAGGCTTGGGCGCTGCGATGGGTTTTGATTCGGCTTTGGGAGCCGCCTTGGGCGCGGCCTTTGGCTCGCTCATTGCCATTGGCTTGGACTCGGCTTTGGGTGCTGCCTTTGGCTCGACAACTGGTTTGGGAGCGGCTTTGGGTGCTGCCTTTGACTCGACAGTTGGTTTTGCAGCAGCTTTGGTTTCGGCCTTGGGCGCGGTCTTTGGCTCGCTCATTGCCATTGGCTTGGACTCAGCCTTGGGAGCTACTTTTGGCTCGGCCTTGGGTGCTACCTTGGGTGCTACCTTCGGTTCAGCCTTCGCCGGAGTTTTGGCTTCTGTCTTTGCCGCCGGAGCCTCAGCGTGCGCTGCCGGTGTCAGTGGCTTTGCTACAGCCAGGGTCTTGGGGTGACCGCCATTGGCCTTGGCATACGAGGTCTTGTCAACCTTGGCCGCGGTGATGTGCTGCGCCTGAACGCTGGTTGGAGGCGTGTGCTTTTCGCTTGCGACGGCGCGCTCCGCGGGGGTGGGCGCGTGCTGAATTCCGTGCGGACCGCCGTTGTAAGCCACGTGGCCGGGGTTGGCAACGATGCCCCTCTCGACGATGGTGCGGTCAATGTAAGTGGTGTGGATGATGGTTTCATTCACATGCACCACGGCGGTGTTGTAAGCGAAGCTGCCGCCGCGCCACTCGCCGCCGGCAAAGCCGATGCCGCCAAAGCCGAAGCCGTAGTTCACGCCGCCGTAGTAGCCCACGTGGTCGCCCCAATAGCCGTCATGAAAGCCGAAGTGGCCGTTTTCCCAGCCCCAGTAGGGAGGCGTCCACAGCGCGCCGCCGTAAGGCGCGGGCACCCAGGCGCCGGGCACCCAGTAGTAGTCGCCATCGTCATTGGAGTAGGCCCAGTAGCCCGGCGTCCACATCAGGTTGGGCTCGGGGCAAGGCGGCTGCACATAGACTGGCAGCACCGGCGGAGCAAAGCCGACGCTGATGACGATCTGAGAAAGCGAAGAGGCGGGAATCAGAGAGAGAAGCAGCGTCAGCAAAAGCCAGCGCGCGTTGCGGAAGAGTCGCATGGGAAGAACCTCCTGGTTCTTTAGCGCCTGCTCCGCTGAGACGATTCACGTTCCCGGCGCGGGGCGAGGGCTTGGGTACTTCGATAGAAGAGTATCCCCAGCCCGCGCTCCGATCTGGTCAATACAGAACAGAGAGTTTATTTACGGCAAACTTCTCGACCTTGCAGCCTCAATACCGATAGCTGAGGCCTAAGCCGACGACCTTTTTTGCCTGAAGATCGATGGGAGCCGTGCCTGTGGGTACCGTGTCAGCGGGAAAGTTGCCGGTAAATGTATAGGTATACGTCGATCCGATATTGCTGGCCACCTGGCCGATGCCAATATCGAAGGCGAAGTGCGGCTTTTCCCTCTGGGTGATGCGCACCGCGTAGTCCAGCGTGGTGGGCAGATCGGCCTTGCCGGCCACCAGCGGAAGGCTGGTGTAGGAGGCGGTGCCAAGGCCCTTGCTGGTTCCCGGCTCTTGCGTAAAGCCCGCCGAGGGCACGGCCACAATTCCATGGCCGAGGGGCAGAGGAATGCCCAGGCCGCCGAAGAACCGTCCGCCGAAGCGCGAACTCTGGCCGCCGATGCCGAAGATGGTGGCATTGGTGGCCTTCCAGCCGATGTTGGCCAGGAAGGGAACAGGCTTCTTGGCCCAGGTCTTGGTCACGGCTATATAGACGTCGCCATTGGTGTAGGATTTGGCAGTTGGAACGGCAACCAGGCTACACACTCCGGCCGCCAACGCTCCGGTGTAATAGCAGTACGCATTCGTGGCATTGGTTGCGACAATTGCCGCTTCGCCGGAGACGAACTTGTCGCCTGTGCGCACCACGCCGCCGATGGCAACCCCCGGCGTCCAGGGCCCGAACTGCCCGTCCTTGAGCCCTACCACCTTGCCGTGGAAGACGTTCATGCCGTTGGCATTCCAGAGTTGGCTCAGTCCACCAGGGACGAACAATGCCGACGGAGAGCCTGAGCCGCTGTTGCCAAACTGATGGATGCTGCGCGTGTAACCTATCTCGGCGCGGCCGTAGAAGGCTTCCGTGATGCTGAGGGTTTCAATATTGCCGATCACCTTGGAGGCGTCAATGTAGTGCACGCCGATGGCTGGGTGGGAGAACTTCTCTCCCTTGTCCATATAAACAACGTAGGCAGTGGGCGTCAGAAAGCCGCCGGTTTGGCCCTCCAGCGTCAGGTATTGAGCGCTGAGTTGGCGGGTGGCGAGCAGGGTGACGGTGAGGAAGCCGCATACTGCGAGTTTGTGCATGATGCAAAGTTTCACTTTTTCAACTCCGGTGGAGTGCAGTCGCCTGCCTCCGGTGACGTTACCTAAATCATCTTCTTGTAACACAAACAAAGCAGACTCGTCTTCTACTTTGTTTGGGTGGTAGACTCAGGCCATGCCGCGCGGTCTTTTCATCACGCTAGAAGGTTTGGACGGTTCCGGGAAAACCACGCAAATCAATCGTTTGGCCGCATGGCTCAAGCGGCGCGGGCACGCCCCTCTGGTGACGCGGCAGCCCGGCGGCACGGCGACTGGCGAACGCATTCGCACACTGGTTCTGGACTCGCGCTCCGCGGGCCTGGCGCCGATGGCCGAGATGGCGCTGATGTTTGCCGACCGCGCCCAGGCCATTGCCGAGGTTTTTGCGCCCGCGCTTGCCTCTGGCCAGATCATTCTCTGCGACCGTTTTACAGACTCCACCGAGGCCTATCAGGGGGGCGGCCGCGAGCTGGGTTCGGCGGCGGTTCTTGAACTGCATAGGCTTCTTTGCGGTAATCTTCAACCCGATCTGACGCTGCTGCTGCTGCCGTCGCTTGAGGCCTCGCTGAGCCGCGCCCGCCGCCGCAATCAGAGAGTTACTGAGCGCGGCGGCAGCGACGAAGGCCGCTTCGAGCAGGAGCAGGACGCCTTCTACGGCCGCGTCTGGCAAAAGTACCGCGAGATTGCAGCCCGCGAACCCGCCCGCGTCGTCCTCATTGAAGGCGACCTCACCATCGATGAGGTCCACGAGCAGATTGTGGAAGCCGTCGCCGAGCGCCTGGCCGTCCTCGCCGCGGAACGGCAGGCGTAATCGCGCCGCCACTCTCTGCGCTATAATTCGGCCCAACAACATTCACTTTTATTCACGCCCTCAGCCGGAGCCCATGATCCCCATCCACCGAACCCTTCTTG
Organism: uncultured Occallatibacter sp.; assembly: GCA_964509755.1. GTDB lineage: Bacteria > Acidobacteriota > Terriglobia > Terriglobales > Acidobacteriaceae > Telmatobacter. The sequence goes on from CAZDYU010000132.1 coordinate 4,832, forward strand.
CCGCCATTCTCCTCTGCATGACTCTGCTGCCTATGCTGAACGCTCAGACATCCGATTCCGCCATCAACGATCGGTTGAAGAACCTCCGTCTGCTCCCTGCCGATCAGCGCCCGGAGGCCAGCGCTCAACTTGCCGTCAGCATTCGCGCCCTTCCCGCCGGGCAGAACAAGGCCCAACTCGCCACCAGTCTGGCCTCCCGCACTACGGAAGGAGACCCTGGCTCAGCGGTCCTGCAAGCCGTCGCCGACACGCTCACTCAGGCGCTTACCGAGTCGCCCGTGGCCACAAAGGACGAACCCATCCCGAGGTCCTACATCGAACTGGCCAAGCTGATACGGTATGAGCACGTCACCTCGCCGCTCGCCGATCCGCTCCTCGCCAAAGCCCTTGAGACGCTGGCCGCCAACGACGCCGATATCGAATCGGCCGGCTTCACGCTCAAAGACCTTCACGGCCAGACGGTCACGCTTTCCGGCCTGCGCGGCAAGGTTGTACTGGTCAACTTCTGGGCCACCTGGTGCCTGCCCTGTCTTTTTGAATTGCCCGACCTGGACGCCCTTCAAACCCGCTTTCGCTCCCAGGGCCTGGTCATCCTCGCCATCACCAACGACAGCGAATCCACCGCGGCTACCTACATTGAGCGGCATGGCTATCACATGCGCGTACTGCTCGATCCCGGCGGCAAAACCATGACTCGTTTCCACGCCGATGGACTTCCCCGCAGCTTCGTCTTCAATCGCGAGGGCAAGTTGGCGGCTCAGGCAATGAACCAGCGCAGTCTGCAACAATTTCTCCAGATACTAGCCCAGGCCGGGCTCCATGACTGACGGATGCGATATAATTTCGCCAAAACAGCCATGCGTTTCAATTCACGCTGTCAGCGAGAGACCATGAACCCGATCCGCCGCACCCTGCTTGCCGTCGCCGCGCTGCTCCTCTTCGCGCCGATCCTGGCCGCGCCCTGCCTGCACGCCCAGGCCACCGAGTCGTCCATCAACAAACGGCTTGGAAACTATCGTTCAATTTCGCCCAGCCAGCGACCGCCGATCTTTCTTCAACTTGCCGCGGATATTGCTGCTCTTCCCGCCGGACCCAAAAAGGTCCAGTTGGCCGATCAACTCGTCAACGAGGTAACCGAAGGAGACAACGGAAGAGACGCCATCCAGGCGGCTGCCGATACTCTATCCAAATCGCTGGCTGAGTCGCCCGTTCCCGCCAAGAAGGACTTGCCGCCAAATCCTTATATCGACCTGGCCAAGCTCGTCCGCTATATGCACATCGACGCCACATTAGCCGATCCGCTCTTCGCCAAAGCCAGCCAGATTCTCATCGACAACGACGCCGATGTGCAGAAGGCTGACTTCACGCTCAAGGATCTGAACGGCAAAAAATACACCCTCTCCGAGCTGCGCGGAAAGATCGTCATGGTCAACTTCTGGGCCACATGGTGCCCGCCCTGCCGAGCCGAGATGCCCGACCTCGACAAAATATACACCCGCTTCCAGCCGCAGGGTCTAGTAGTGCTGGCAGTGACCGACGAGAGCCTTTTCACGGCCGGTTCCTTCCTCACCAAGGCGGGCTACCATTTTCCCGTTCTTCTCGACTCGGATCGCAAAGCGCACAAGCTCTTTCACATCACCGGCATTCCTGCCACATTCATCTTCAGCCGCGAGGGCAAACTGGTGGGTGAGAGCATCGACCAGACAACCGAGCGTCAATTCCTGGCAATTCTATCCAAGACCGATCTGCATAACTGATGAGCCAGGCAGACAGGTTGAAGAGCGATTTCCACCTATCCGTCCTCAGATTGAGCGGCGGGCGTCCTTGAACGTGCGCGCTGCGATATAATTTCGCCAAAACAGCCATGCGTTTCAATTCACGCTGTCAGCGAGAGACCATGAACCCGATCCGCCGCACACTACTTGCCGCCGCCTTGATGCTTGTCGTCACGTCCTTCCTCGCCGCGCCGTCACTTCACGCCCAGGCCACCGGCTCCGCCATCACCAAGCAGATGGCAAAGCTCCGCTCCTTGTCCGCGCAACAGCGCCCGCCCGCCACCGTCCAGTTGGCCGCCGACATTACCGCCCTGCCCGCGGGCCCCAAAAAAGTGGAACTGGCCAACAACCTTGCCAACCTGGTCACCGAGGGGGATCAAGGCGCGGCAACGGTGCAGGCCGTCGCCGATGCGCTCTCCAAGGCGCTGGCCGAGTCGCCCGTGCCGGCTAAACCCAATCCTGCTAAAATTGCCCCGCCCCCGGCACCGTACATGGAATTGGCCCGGCTGGTGCGCTATGAGAATGTGAGCACACCGCTGAACGATCCGCTCCTCGACAAAGCCCGCCAAGCTCTCGTCGACAACGACGCCGATGTGCAGAAGGCCGACTTCACGCTCAAGGATCTGAACGGCAAAAAATACACCCTCTCCGAGCTGCGCGGAAAGATCGTCATGGTCAACTTCTGGGCCACATGGTGCCCGCCCTGCCGCGCCGAGATGCCTGACCTCGATTGGCTTTACACCCACTTCCAATCGCAGGGGCTGATCGTTCTCTCCATCACCGGCGAAGACTCCTTCACGGTTGGCCCGTTCATTACCAACCACCCTTATCATCCTCCCGTGCTGATCGATATGGGCGGCCAAGTGGCCAAGCAGTTTCATGTGGACGGCATTCCCAAGACCTTCATCTTCAACCGCGACGGAAAGCTGCTGGCGCAAACCATCGACGAATGCACGCAGCGGCAGTTTCTGGATTTGCTGGGCAAGACCGACCTGCATAACTGACGCGCTGAAATAGCGGATGAAAGGAAGAGTCCGTGCGCAAGATTCTGCGATTGGATTTCCTCTCAGTGAGCAAATTTTTCGCCGTGCTCTACGCAGTGGCTGGCCTCTGCCAGGCTTCCAAATCCGTCTTCGCCGGCGATGAATCCGTTTACTGCCCAGTCGGAATTCTGCTGCCCATCTTTCACGCCACGGCCGATCTGGCGGTCAAGCTGCCGCAGCCGGCAAGCTGGCTCACGCCCTTCGTGGTCCTCATCTCCGCCGCGGCTTACACGCTCACTGGCATATGCAGCGCCGTGACGGTGGTGGTGCTCTACAACATCTCCTCCGAGTTCTGGTCCGGCCTGCGGGCACAGGTCGAAGAAGATGAATCGTCCCCGGATACGCACGTGGAACCGGACGCAGATACGGGCCGGAACTGAATTTTGTTAAGATTGCGCCAGCATTACGACGGCAGCAGTTTGAGCACTTCCTTGGCAACTTCATTGGCCTGCGCCAGCGCGGAGATGCCGGTCTGAATCAGAATTTCGTACTTTGAAAGATCCGTAGTAGCCGCTCCGTAATCCACCGCCTGGATGGCATTGAGCGCCGAGGTCTGGTTGACGATCTCCGTATTCAGAATCGCCATCTGGGAGCTCGTGGTATTATCCTGGCTGCCAAAGTAGCCCTCTTGCGCGGCCACGTTGCCAATCGCCTGATTGATCGCCGTCAATGCACTCTGCGCATCGCTGGAGTTGAGCAGATCGGTCGCCGCCAGATTGGTCGATTGGTCGCCGTTTGCGGCCTGCGCGTACTGAATCGTTCCATTGCCGCTCTGCTGCACGGCGCCGCCAGCATCGCCCACATGGCTCGCGCTCAGCCCATCAAAATATAATGCGTCAATTGAAACGCCAGCCGTCGTCGAGTCGCTCATAAAAACGCTGGTTGTCGCGCCCATGCCCGCAATGCCGCCGCCAAAGACCTGCTCCTGATTGTAGGTAGTGGTCCTGCCGATGTTGGTAATCTCGGCCAGAATCGACTGATACTCGTCATTGGCCGCCATATCCTGCGCTTTGTTCAGCGTTCCGTTCGAGGCCTCCGTAGCCAGCGTCACGGCGCGCTCCAACATGCTGGTCACCTGCGAGAGAGCGCCCTCGGCCACCTTCAGCTTGCCCTGGCCCTCGGCCGCATTCACCACCGATTGCTGCAGCGACGCGATCGTCGCCTCCATGCCGTCCACCATCGAAATTCCCGCCGGATCGTCCGCCGCGGAGTTGATGCGCGAACCTGAAGACAGCTCTCGCAACACAGTCTGAAGCCCGCCGTAAGCGTTGTTCAGGCTGCTCTCCGCATAAACCGCGGCCATGTTGTTCAGCACTCCGATGGACAAAGCGAACCTGCTACTTTCCCGATGCGCAGATTTGCAGCTTCGTTCTTTGGCCGTTTGAAAATGCGCCATTTAAAAATGTAGCGCCGGCCTCCCGGCCGGTTGTTACGCGGGCCTCCTGGCCCAGGTTCGCTCATTCGACGGAACATCTTAGAACGGTCACAGACCTGGTTCTTTTCTCAGCCCTCCTCTCCTGGAAAATGCCTACAATTAGGCGCTGCAACTTTGCATCTGAGTTCTTCATCGGCCAACCAACAAAGACCATGTGGAATCGACCTCCGGTTTGCATCCTCAGCCTCCCGCATCGTGCCGTGCGCCGGCAATTCCCGGAAGCGAACCCGCCATTCTTACCCCAGCAATTACACTTTTAGAAGTGACCAGGGAAAATCCCAACGCGCCTCAGCTCGACCTGACCTTCGACGAGCCGCGACACGCCCGCCGCATCTGGCCGGTGCGCGAGCTGGTCGGCCAGGTGCGTGAACTGGTCGAGCAGGAGTACGGCGACGTTTGGGTCGAGGGCGAAATCTCCAACTACCGCCCCGCGCCCAGCGGCCATGTTTATTTCACATTGAAAGACGCCGACGCGCAGCTTCCCGTCGTTCTCTTCCGCCGCCAGGCCATGCTGCTGCGCTTCCGCGCCGAGGACGGCCTGCACGTGCTGGTGCGCGGCCGCGTCAGCGTCTATGAGCAGCGCGGCCAGATGCAACTGGTGGCTGAAACCATGGAGCCCGTCGGCGCGGGTTCTCTGCAACTGGCCTTCGAGCAGCTCAAAGCCCGTCTCAAAGCCGAAGGCCTCTTCGACGCCGAGCGCAAGCGTCCGCTGCAGGCATTTCCGCGCACCGTGGGAATCGTCACATCGCCCACCGGCGCGGTGATTCGCGACTTTCTCAACATCGTCGCCCGCCGCCACTCCGGCCTCAGCGTCCTCATCTTTCCGGTCAGCGTGCAGGGAGATTCCGCGCCCGCGGAAATCGTCTCCGCTCTGGAAGAAGTCAATGCCTCGGGTCTGGTGGATGTGATTGTCGTCGCCCGCGGCGGAGGATCGCTGGAAGATCTGGCCGCCTTCAACAACGAGCGCGTCGCCCGCGCCATTGCAGCCAGCAAACTCCCAGTGGTCTCGGCCATCGGCCATGAGACCGACTTCACCATTGCCGATTTTGTCGCCGACCTGCGCGCCCCCACGCCTTCAGCGGCCGCCGAGCTCATCACCGAGGCGCAGCACAAAATTGCCGAGCGCGTCGCCGAGCAGTCAAACCGGCTTGCCCGCGCCGCCCGCTATCAATTGCTGCAAGCTCGCCAGCGCCTCACCCGCCTGCCCATAAGTCGCGCTGAAGGCCGCATCAGTGCGCTGCTGCACCGGCTGGCCCAGCGTCTGGACGACCTCAGCCTGCGCCTGGAAGCAGCCCTCGACGGCCAGCTCCGCCAGCATCAACGCAACCTCGCCGATCTTGCCGCCGCCGTCCTGCGCCACGATCCTCGCCAGGGATTAGCCAAGGCCCGCGAACGCCTAGCCTCCTGCCGTGTTCGTCTGGATCGCGCGCTGGACCGCAAGCTGCATGAATCCGCAGCCCGCTGCAGTTCGCTCGACGCGCGGCTGCACTCGCTCTCGCCGCTGGCCGTGCTGGAGCGCGGCTATGCGCTGGTGCTCGACGCGGCTGGCGGAGTCGTGCGTTCCACGGCGCAGATCGCTGCTGGCGATCAACTCACCACGCGCCTCAGCGACGGCGCATTCACCAGCCGCGTCGAATCCGCGGCAAAAACCTCCGAAGCTCTCAAGTGAAGCCATGCAGGAATAAACATGAATCTGAAGCAAATCAGATTTGAATGATACAAGCTTCAACTTGAAAGGGTACGGGCTTCAGCATGAAGGGTACGGATTTCAGCATGAAGGGTACGGACTTCAGCATGAAGGGTACGGGCTTCAGCATGAAGGGTACGGACTTCAGCATGAAGGGTACGGACTTCAGCATGAAGGGTACGGGCTTCAGCATGAAGG
>CAZDYU010000133.1:0-10948 GCA_964509755.1 uncultured Occallatibacter sp.
CTTGAGCGATAGCCAGAGTAGAAGCCGATGGCGCCAGAGTGAAGCCGGCGGCGCTTACTGTAAGGCTGATGGTAGTCGTCGCCGTCGTTGTGCCAGATGTTCCTGTTATCGTGACGGTCGATGTGCCGGCCGTGGCCGTGGCGCTGGCCGTAAAGGTCAGTACGCTGGTCGCGGTAGTTGGGTTAGTTCCGTATGCGACAGTAACTCCGGTCGGCAGGCCAGTCGCTGCCAAAGTAACTGAGCCGGTGAACCCGCCCACGTCCGTCACCGTGATCGTGTCAGTCGCCGTCTTGCCCTGAGTAACTGCCAGAGTAGAAGCCGATGGCGCCAGAGTGAAGCCGGCGGCGCTCACTGTGAGATTGATCGTCGTTGTTGCCGTCGTCGTTCCAGATGTGCCAGTAATTGTCACCGTCGCCGCGCCTGTTGTGGCCGTGGCGCTGGCTGTAAAGGTCAGCACACTGGTCGCGGTAGTTGGATTGGTGCCATATGCGACAGTAACTCCGGTCGGCAGGCCAGTCGCTGCCAAAGTAACTGAGCCGGTGAACCCGCCCACGTCCGTCACCGTGATCGTGTCAGTCGCCGTCTTGCCCTGAGTAACTGCCAGAGTAGAAGCCGATGGGGCCAGCGTAAAGCCGGCGGCGCTTACTGTAAGGCTGATCGTAGTTGTCGCCGTCGTTGTGCCCGAGGTGCCTGTGATGGTAACTGTGGAGGTGCCTGCCGTGGCCGTGGCGCTGGCCGTAAAGGTCAGTACGCTGGTCGCGGTTGTCGGGTTAGTTCCGTATGCGACAGTAACTCCGCTCGGCAAGCCAGTTGCGGCCAGAGTGACTGAGCCGGTGAATCCACCCACGTCGGTTACCGAGATTGTGTCGGTGGCCGTCTTGCCCTGGGCCAGCGACAGTGTGCTAGCCGATGGCGCAAGCGTGAAGCTGCCCGAGCCGCCACCTGGCGCGACGCCGTTGACTGAGCACGCCGTTCCGTTGAGCGCGAGGTTTGTCGGAATTGCGTTGGTGACGCCGTTCCATGCTCCTTGGAATCCCGCGCTTGTCGAGCCCGTTAGGGCCGCAAGAGCTCCATTGTAACTAGCGTTGGTCACCGTAACATTCGCGCCGCTCTGGGTTTCCGTGCCGTCGCCATAGATCGACGTAATTGTCTGCCCGTTGGCGAATGACCAAGTAAGGGTCCAACTGGTTAAGGGGTTTGTTCCCGTGTTGTCGATGGTGAGTCCCACGCCAAATCCGGTTGAGCTGTTGTTGGCAATCGTGTATACGATGTTGCACGCGGAGGTAAGGATGGTTAGGGAAATGGTAGTGGTTGAGGTATAACTGCCGGAAGTTCCAGTAATGGTCACCTTAGCCGTTCCCGCGGCGGCAGTGGCGCTGGCGGTCAGGGTGAGCACGCTGGTCGTGGTGGTTGGGTTGGTAGCGAAGGACGCGGTTACTCCCGCCGGCAGTCCCGAAACGGCAAGAGTTACGCTGCCAGAATATCCGGCCGTATACCCAACCGTGATTGTCGATGTAGCGGTGCTGGTTTGAGCCATGGTGATGCTTGCGTTCGAGTTCGTTAGCTTGATGCCAGGCAACGACGATGCAAACCACTTTGGGAGTGTGACGGTTCCAGCCGGCTTGCCGTTGGGATCGTCGGAGAGGTCGTCAGCAGCCAAAGGCGAAATCGTCCAATTCCAGAAGAAGATTCCCTTAAACCACGAGGTTTGCTTGCTGAAAACCTCGAAGACGGCCTCATAGCAATCCTCCTGCTCGGTTCCATCGTAGGTGGTGGAATAATTCGCATAGGGTTCTATATTTGAACCCGCGACGCTGTCATAACCGATTTCCGTCATGATCACCGGCTTGCCGTAGGTGGTGTTCAGGAGTTGATAGGCTGCAACAGCATTGAATCCGGTGCTGTAAGGGCTCGATGTATCGCTCCATGCGGCTACCAGTTGAGCAACGGTAGGATCGAGCAGATCGGTGAGGGGAACGTATGCGTCCAAGCCGATGATATCTACGAGTGGCCAGAACGAGACCGTAGTGAACTCATCGCCAGTAGAGACCGCATTCGCGGCATAGGCTATCTGTCCTGTATAGACCGCCCGAACAGCCGCGATAATAGTCGCCCAATTTGACTCATAAGCCGAGCCGCTTAGAGTCTTGTATTCGGTGCCAATTACCAGGCCTTCCACATTGTTCGCTTGCGCGAGCGTTGCATAATGCACTATGAAAGTCTGAAAGCTGGCGAACCAGGCGGCGGGATCGGTAGGTTCAAATGCACCCCTCCAGGTTCCGTCGAGCGAGTCCACGTGTGGCTTGAGGAAGACCTTCATCCCCATGTTGTGATAGCCCTGGATGGCAAAGACCAACTGATCGTCCAAAGGCGTCTGAGTAGCGGAGGGCGCAATGGTGGTTGAGGTGCCGGTCTGCACATACTGGGTGACCAGCACCGATACGTAATTGCCACCCTCCGCCACGAGTTGATTCATAGAGGTCGTAGCAGCGCCGGTGGCTACCGGGGGCTCTGCGTCGTTGCCGTACTCGTTATACCACCAGGAGGTGTAGATGATGCCGTTGTATGTGAACCCGCTCTCGGTGGTGGTCTGAGCATTAGCCTTGGACGCAGAACCGATGAATAACAACGCTGCCACTGCGGCAAGGACAAGGAACAAACGAGCAATGCTTTTGGAAATTTGTTTTGCTGTCTTCATGGCTTCACTCCCGTTTTGCTCAAGCACCAGCTGGGAACAGTAATCTGGCCGCCGGCCTGGAGGCCGCCGGAACCACCGACCGTCTGTTCCACCGAGCATTCCTGCTTGGCGGAGCAACCGTTGGCGCATCCCACGATTTTAGTAACCTGGATGGCAACGGCGCGAACGCTGAACGACGCGACTGTTCCGCAGAATCCATCGCCCGCCCAGGGAAGAACACATACTGTATCTCCCACGGACTTGCCGGAATGGCGCGCGCCGGATGCGAGCAGCAGCGCGGCGATTTGCGGTTCCGCATTATTCTCTGCAAGTTCCAATGCTGTTCCTGTTCCGCGTGTTGCCCTGTTCAGGTTGGCGCCAGCCGCGACTAGTATCTGGACGATATCCAGATGATTGTTCTGAACCGCGGCAATCAGCGCAGTTCGGCCATCGGCCGATGTAGCATTCACACCGGCCCCTTGAGCGAGAAGCGATTTGACCGTATCGGCTTGGTCTGCGGCTGCTGCAACGATAAGCGCCGTGAGCCCTTGTGCATTGCGAATGTCTAGACTGTTTGGTTCCGCACTTTCCTGCGCTCGAACGCAAGGCGCGGTAACAGCCAGCGCTAGAAACGCTATAACAAACCCCGCTGTGACCATGAAGTGTCCGAAGCGTATTCGGGAAAGAAACAAATTGAATTTGATCATCACCATACCTCCATTGCAACTTGGTTTGAATTTCTTAAATCAGAAACTGTAGTCCGGCAAAACGCGTGGGGCGAGAGACATTTCCACTCCACGCGTTTAACAGGAGTGCGAATTAAACGCTTTCAGTTTGCTTAATTCATCGTGCAGGCGGTCCCATTCAGAGAAATCGCCGTGGGGATCGCATTGGTTGTTCCGTTCCAGGTTCCGTTGAAGCCGAGGCCCGAGAGAGTTGCCCCGGCGGCAAGCGTGCCGTTGTAACTCTCGTTCTTCACAGTTACGGCTGCGCCACTTTGCGTTTCAACGCCATTCCAGAAAGACGAGATGGTCTGTCCATTGGCGAAGCTCCAGGTGAGTGTCCAACTGCTCAGGGCGGTACTTCCGTTGACGATTTTGATGGCCGCTCCGAAGGCGCTGGAGTTTTGCGGCGAGATCGTGTAGTCGACGGTGCAGCCGGAGGAACCGGTGCCGGAGGTCGATGTTTCGGCGCTGGCTTGAGACGATGCTGTGGATGCGCCGTCTGCGTCAACCGCTTCGATCTTGTAGTAGTAAGTGGTTGAAGCCGCGAGGCCGGTGTTGGTATAGCTGGTGCCCGTCGCACCGGCCACAACCTGGTTGCTTGATGACGGAGTGAAACCGCTGGTTGTGCTGCTGTAGACGTTGTAGCCGCTGATGGAGCAGTTGGCCGGAGCGGTATCCGCCGTCCAGCTCAGGCTGATGGCGCTGGAAGAAGCCGCGGTTGCCGTAAGCCCGGTGGGAGCCGAGGGCAGGGTGGTACAGGAAACGGTGGCTGCTGAAGTCTTCGCGCTGGCTTGCGACGAAGCCGCCGACGTGCCTTCCGCGTCAACCGCTTCGATCACATAGTAATAAGTGGTGGAAGCTGCAAGGCCGGTGCTGGAGTAGCTTGTTGTGGTGACGCCGCTGGCGATTTCGTTGCTTGCTGTCGGAGTGAATCCGCTGGTGGTGCCGCGGTAAACGTTGTATCCGCTGATGGTGCAGTTGGCCGGCGCGGTGTCCGCGGTCCAGGCCAGATTGATGACGCTCGATGAAGAAGTGGTGGCTGCCAGGCCGCTGGGAGCAGAAGGCGCAGCAGAGCATGTTCCGCCGCTGCCGCCTGCCGCCGCGCTTACTGCGAAGCTGTTCACAGCCAGGCCATCGCCGCCGGTCCAGACTTCAAATCCGTATTCGACATCGATCAGCCACCAGGTGCTCTTCAAGCTGCCGCGCGATACGGCGTCGGCAAAGAAGGGCAAAAGATTCAGGCTGCTTACCGAGGTGACTGGCGTTGTGGCTACGTAGGAAACGATGTTCCAGGAACTTTCCGTGCCTGTCCAGACGGCATAACTCGCTCCGTCGATGTTCGTTGTCCCCACATCCGATCCGGCAGGCTGCGGAGCGCCCTGGTGATTGATCCAGATCATGATCTCGGTGCCGTTGGGCTGGCCCGTGGTGGTCGAGGTCTGGTTGAACCAGATGTCGTATGCGGAGTCGTTCTGCGAACCGGAAGGCTGCGTGATGCTGACACTGGTGCTTGCCGAACCGATATTGCTTTCTTCTATAGGAAAGGGATTGGACGTGGTGCAAGCGCCCCAGTGGCATCCGCGATAGATGGATGTGTAAGTTGCCGGCGCGCCGCTGGTGGAAGTTGTGAAGTCGGCGGTGGTGATGGTAAAGCCCAGGCTGCCGATGGTGACGCATTCATTCAGAGTGGAGTTCCACTCATTCATCTGGAAGGTATACAAACCGCCGTCAAGGGCCTCTGTGTATTGAGTGCCAGCGCTTGACGAACACTCGGATTGTGCAGTGGCCGGAGCCGAGATGCCGAGGAAGATAAGGCCGACTGCGGTCGCAGTCGCCAACATTTTAAAGGCTGACCTGATTTTCACTTGATTCTCCCAATAAACGAGGTTCAGATTGAGGTTCGTGCTATCCCACCCATTCCACGATGAGACAGCGGAATGGATGGGGCACCCAGCATTTGCGGCTTGTTCAGTTCCGAACGCAACTCGGTATGCGGGCGATAGACTCTTAATTCAGTTGCTTCACCCGATTGAATTGCGACTCCCCATCCTTGCGAAAAAAGATGGGGAGCCTGTCTTTTACTTGCTTGCTAATTCACCGTGCAAGCCGTTCCGTTCAGCGAAATCGCCGTCGGAATGGCGTTGGTTGTTCCGTTCCATGTTCCGTTGAAGCCGATGCCGGTCAGCGTTCCTCCAGCGGCGATGCTGCCGTTGTAAGGTTCGTTCTTGACCGTCACCGCGGTGCCGCTCTGCGTTTCAATTCCGTTCCAGAGCGACGAAATCGTCTGTCCGTTGGCAAATGTCCACGTCAGCGTCCAGCTTGTAATCGCCGTGCTGCCATTGACAATTGTGATCGCCGCTCCGAAGGCGCTGGAGTTCTGCGGCGAGATCACATAATCCACCGTGCAGGTGCTCGGCGTCGAAGAGGCAACGGTCAGCGCGATGGTTGTCGTCGCCGTCGTCGTGCCCGAGGTGCCTGTGATGGTAACTGTGGATGTGCCGGCTGTGGCCGTGGCGCTGGCTGTAAAGGTCAGCACGCTGGTCGCGGTAGTTGGGTTAGTTCCGTATGCGACTGTCACTCCGGTCGGCAAGCCAGTCGCGGCAAGAGTTACCGAGCCGGTAAATCCGCCCACGTCCGTTACAGTGATTGTGTCAGTCGCCGTCTTACCTTGAGCGATAGCCAGAGTAGAAGCCGATGGCGCCAGAGTGAAGCCGGCGGCGCTTACTGTAAGGCTGATCGTAGTCGTCGCTGTTGTTGTGCCCGAAGTGCCTGTGATGGTAACTGTGGATGTGCCGGCTGTGGCCGTGGCGCTGGCTGTAAAGGTCAGCACGCTGGTCGCGGTAGTTGGGTTAGTTCCGTATGCGACAGTAACTCCGGTCGGTAGGCCAGTCGCGGCAAGAGTTACCGAGCCGGTAAATCCGCCTGTGTCCGTTACAGTGATTGTGTCAGTCGCCGTCTTACCCTGAGCGATAACCAGAGTAGAAGCCGATGGGGCCAGCGTGAAGCCGGAGCCGGTAACTGTGAGGCTAATTGTAGTTTTCGCCGTGGTCGTGCCGGAGGTGCCTGTTATCGTGACGGTCGATGTGCCGGCCGTGGCCGTGGCGCTGGCCGTAAAGGTCAGTACGCTGGTCGCGGTAGTTGGGTTAGTTCCGTATGCGACGGTAACTCCGGTCGGTAGGCCAGTCGCGGCCAAAGTAACTGAGCCGGTGAACCCGCCTGTGTCCGTTACAGTGATGGTGTCGGTGGCAGTTTTGCCCTGCGCAACCGACAGCGTACTCGCCGAGGGCGCCAGTGTAAAACCGGCGGTTGACGGAGGGCCGACAGCGAGTGAGATGTTGGCGGTCGCAGGGGTCAACGCGCCGGAGGTTCCGGTGATGATCACCGCGGCGGTGCCTTGTGGAGCCGATGTGCTAGCCGTGAACGTGACCACGCTGGTCGAGGTGGCTGGGTTGGTGCTGAACGTGGCAGTTACTCCGCTGGGCAGGCCGGATGCGGCAAGAGTTACGCCGCCCGTGAAGCCGCCGGAGCCTGTCACCGTGATGGTGGCCGTTCCGGTGCCGCCTTGGGCAACCGAGACCGTCGAGGCTGAAGAGGTAATTGTGAAGCTGGGCACGGTAACTCCTGCCAGCGGGAACTGGTTGCCTGCCAGCAGGGATTGCTTCAAGGAACTGACGGGGGTTGCGCTATAGCTGTTATCCAGCAGCGCATAAGTGTCTTCTCCGTTCAGAGCCCAATAGGTCCAGTTGATGGTCGGATTGGCTGCAAGATACGCGACCAAACTCTGGAACCACTGTCCCTGGCTTCCAGCCACGGAGCTTTCGATGTCTGTGCTGGTATTGTCTGTGCCAAACTCACCGAGCCAGACCGGGGCGGTGCCGGCAGCGCCGATATATCCCCAATACTTGTTCCAAACGGCATCCAGGCTGGCGGCTGTGGTGCTGGTGGTGAACCACGGCTGCTCATAAAGATTCGGGCCGTAGTCGTGGGCCGAGTAGACCAGTTGATTGGCAACGCTCAGGGTAACCGGATAGTTTGCCACGCCGAGCAGATTCTCTCCTTGCCAGGCGCAAACTCCGCTATAACAATCGTTTCCTTCAATAAAGATCAGCAGCTTGGGATTGATGGCCAGAACGGCGTTACCCGCGGCTGTTGCCGCGACCGGCCAGTTTTGCGTGGTGAGAGTGGTAGGGCAGCCATTCGTGGCCGTGTCGCCGGTCCAGCAGGAGCCGGTTGTAGCTCCACTTCCGGCAAGGTGCGGCTCATTGCGCAGATCCATGCCGATCACGGTCGGGTTGCCGTTGAATGTGAATGTGCTGGCGCTATAGCGTGTAGCCATCGTCTGCCAATCGGCAATCCAGTTCGCCTGCGGATAGGCGCTGGTGTACCAGAGGCCGCTGGCCTCGTTGGTCTCGCCTGCCTCAGACCGATGGTTGTCGAGGATTACGCGCAGGCCGATCGAGCCGGCATAAGCGACAATCGTGTCCAGATCCTGAAGCGCGGTCGCTCCAACCAGAGCCTGGTTGGCAGGTCCGCCAGTGGGATATGCAGGTGTATCGGCGTAGCTGGTGTAGTTGCTGGGCACGGGATCGCTCTCGACCATTTCGTTTGAGAATGGGATGCGAATCACGTTGTAGCCGAGACTCTTTATCGTGTTCAGTACGGTGTGGTAGTCCTGCGCCCAGAGCCCGTGAACCAGGTAGTCTGGGGTCTCAAAGCCGTACCAGTTGATTCCGGCAATGCGAACTTCGGTGCCGTTCGCATCCAGAATCTTATTGCCGCTGGTGTGCCAGTAGCCAGCGCCCTGAGCCCAAACGCCAGGCGCAAGGAGCATCAAAAAAATCGCCGCGAGTGCAGCGACGCTGTGCAACGCCCGCCGCCGGGCGTTCGCCTGAATCTTTGACATGGTAGATGCGAATTGCATTGAATGCTCTCCATTTGTTGGTTTTCAATTGGGGGATTGAATTACGCCTGAGTGTACGCGGAGCAGATCCAGTGACCCGCTCCGCGCACATTTCAGTTGTGCAAGCTGCTTGTTGGGCAGTTTGCTAGTTCACCGTGCAAGCCGTTCCATTCAGCGAAATCGCCGTCGGAACTGCATTGGTGGTTCCATTCCATGTGCCGTTGAAGCCGATGCCGCTGAGCGTTCCACCAGCAGCGATGCTGCCGTTGTAGGGCTCGTTCTTCACCGTCACAACTGCGCCGCTCTGGGTTTCAATGCCGTTCCAGAGTTGCGCAACCGTTTGTCCGTTGGCGAATGTCCACGACAACGTCCAGCTTGTAACCGCCGTGCTGCCGTTGATGATGGTGATTGACGCACCGAATGCGCTGGTGTTTTGCGGCGAGATCACATAGTCCACTGTGCAGCTGCCGGATGTCGATGGGACAACAGTCAGCGTGATGGTGGTGGTCGCGGTCAGCGTGCCGGAAGTTCCAGTGATGGTGACCGTAAATGCGCCGGTGGTGGCCGTGGCGCTGGCCGTGAAGGTCAGCACGCTGGTCGAGGTGGTGGGGTTAGTGCCGTAAGCGACAGTTACGCCGCTAGGCAAGGTGGATGTAGTCAGGGTGACGCTGCCGGTGAAGCCGCCCTTATCGGTGACCGTGATGGTATCAGTCGCCGTCTTGGCTTGCGTGACGGACAGAGTCGACGCCGAAGGCGCCAGCGTGAAGCCCGGTGCAGTGATCGTTACGGCGATCGTGGTGGTAGCGGTGGTGGTGCCGGAGGTCCCGGTAACGGTGATGGTGGCTGTTCCGGTGGCCGTGGCGCTGGCCTTGATCGTCAGCGTGGTGCCGCTGACGGTGACCGTAACTCCGGTGTTGGAGCTGGCGGCAGTCAGAGTGACTGTGCCGGTGAAGCCGCCGGTGTCGGTGACCGTGATGGCGTCGGTGACGCTGCCGCTCTGGTTGAGTGTCTCAGAGGAGGCGGCGGGAGTAAGCGTGAAGCCGGCCTTGGTGGTAACCGTAAGAGCGATAGTGGTGGTCGCGGTCAAACTGCCGGAGGTTCCGGTAATGGTGATCGTGCTGGTAGCCGCGGTGGCCGTGGCGGCAACCGTGAACGTGAGCACACTGGTTGAGGTGGTGGGGTTGGTGCCATAGGCAACGGTTACGCCGGTCGGCAATGTGGAGTTCGTGAGCGTTACGCTTCCGGTGAACGGGCTGACATCGGTCACGGTGATAGTGTCGGTGCCTGTGGCACCCTGAGCGATCGACAAAGTCGCTGCCGAAGGCTTGATCGTGAAGCTGCCCGCGGTAGTGATCGTGACGGCAATCGAGGTAGTCGCGGTGGTGGTGCCGGAGGTTCCCGTGACGGTGATGGTGGCTGTTCCGGTGGCCGTGCTGCTGGCCTTGATGGTCAGCGTGGTGCCGCTGACCGTGACCGTAACGCCGGTGTTGGAACTGGTGGCGGTCAGAGTAACGGTGCCGGTAAAGCCGCCTGTGTCGGTGACCGTGATGGCGTCGGTGGCGCTGGCGCTCTGGGCGATCGTCTCAGTGGCCGAGGCGGGCGTAAGCGTGAAGCCGCTGGTGGAAGAGGATGCAAGCACCGGATAGGCGTCCTGAACCAACTGCACGAATTCAGTCAGCCAGAAGGTGCCTGCGGGAGGCGGGTTCGGAATCGAGTTCGCAATGGTGTCGGCACCGGCCTGCGGGTTCGCGGTAACCGGGTTGCAGTTCGGATCGCCAACAGTTGAAGTTACGCCGTTGTAGACGCTGCCTGGATAGTTGCCGTCCGCTTCTCCCGGAGGCTTAACCCACACATAAGCGCTGACGCCGGTGGTGGGGTTCGCGACCGGCAGTTCGCCGATGCCTGCATTCTCCTGGTTGCACCACTGTCCTGAGGAATTGCGCAGATCGATCTTGCTTTCGTTTACAAAGGTGTCTATGACGGTGCTGGTGCCCGCGGCTGTCGGCCGCGTTGTGTAGGCGCTGCTGCCGCCGCCGTTTGCGGCAGAGGTGTTGCCCCAGCCGTTGCGCGAGGTGTCGATCAGGAAGCCAACCGTCGACGGGAAGCCGCCGCCGGGTGTATGCGCCTGGCCACGCGGGTCGGTGTAGCCAGCCGTAGTCGATGCGGTCAGAGCCTGCAAGAAGAAGGTTTTGTAGGAGAGCTCATCGATCGCTGGATCCCACTGGTAGAAGTCGCCGGTAAAGATCCCTGAGGAAAGGCTGGTGGAGGTTTCCGGTCCGCCGGCAACCTCATCCCAAACTATATACGGTTCTGTGAGAGGACCATAGTTGGCCGTGTTGGTGATGAATCCGTCAATGGAGGCATATCCTGCCGTCAGTTGCTGTGCGAAACCACTGAAGAATTGGACGGCATAGGCTGTGTTGGAGGTCCAGCCGAGCCAGCCATGGTGGCCAATATCCAGATAGTTGTATACGTTCGGCAGCTTGTGGAAGCTGTTGACCGCGTATGAAATGCCCTGATAGTACACGCCGGTCGTCGGAATATTCTCGACGGGGGTGGCCAATTGGGTCCAGTTTGCCGCAAGGCCTGCGTTGCTTACGCCGCCGTTGGCGGCGACGCAGTTGGCATCCGTAAAGCTGACGCCGG
>CAZDYU010000134.1:0-10742 GCA_964509755.1 uncultured Occallatibacter sp.
CCTTCGGGAATTGCCTCGCGATGAGTTTTTCCGCAGTCTGTAAAGTCGTGCCCTGATACAGAACTTTCACCTCCGAATGTTTTAGCCGACTGTGAAGTGCGAGCTCTTCAATGCCCTTCCTTCTCAGAATTCTCTCAGTTCTCTTTGGTCTGAATCACCGTCTTAGCTACGCCTACGTTTTCATGCCGGTCGTAGGCGCGAACGGCGATGAGGTGCTCGCCTGCCTGAGCCTCTTTCGGTACGGGAATCAGAACGTCGTAGTGTTCGCGTTTCGCGTCGGAGAGACCGCCGACTGGCTCAATGTACTGCCAGGGGCCAGCATCGAGCGAATATTCGGCGCGGGCGATGGGTGAGAAGGCGTCTTCGGCATCGAATGCGATGCGAATCTGCTTCACGCAGGGCAGATGCTTGCAGGGGGCGTCCCCGAGCGACGCATTGAACGCAGAGATCACCGGCGGCGTAGTGTCCACCTCGAATCGCTCGCTGATTTTCTCGCCGGTAAGCGCGTCGGCGGGCGTGTGCGAGGGCGCGTCAGAGGCGACAACCTTGATCTGGTAGCCGCCGTCGGGAATCAGCGCGGCGTCGAAGCTGTACGCTTTGTCGGTAATGTCGGCCTTGAGCAGCCGCCAGACGCTCTCGCCATCTCCGCGCAGGTAGAGCGCGTAACTCAGATCGTCGCCATTGTCGTCATGCGCAGCCCAGCGAACGGTGATGCTGGTGCGATCCTTGAGGGCCTGCAAAGGCGCGGCTGAGCCGGAGTCGAAGCTCATTCCGCCGTTCTGGCTGGAAGAAAACGCAACGGCTACCTGCGGCGGCTGAGGGCCAATCTGGTTCTGCGGATTGAGCCGCGCGCCGGTTGCAACCACCAGATCGTCCACCACCGGCGAGGCATTGACGGGGAGATAGTTGACGCCGACCGAGCCCAGCGAGCCACTCGCGCGGAGCACAGCCTTCCATTGCAGGTAGCGGCCAGCGGGCGAGGCGACAACGCCGTCCTTGAGCGGAAGCCACTCCGACCAGCCGCGAACGGGCTGCTCGACGTTGCCGGTGCGGGTTTGCAGTTCGAAGTTGGCCGATCCCGGTTCGACCTCGACGCGGCCAAAGCGGGCCAGTGCGCCTGAGTCCAGCACGTCGCTGGCGTACTCGTGCTTTTCGACTTGCCCTAGAACAATCAGCTTGCCGGTGTTGCCGGTGGCGATGAGAACGCTGCTTGTGGTTTGCGCGTTCTGCACGACGGCAAGAGCGAGCCCTTGCTGCGCCTGCAAGTGGGCGACGTCGGAGTAGGTGCCATCGTTGTGAATGCTGAAGACGCGGCCACGATTGCCGGTGAGAGCGAGAATGCCGTCGGGTTGCGCGGCCAGCGCGTAGACAATTTCATCCTTGCCGGACCAAAGTTTACGCGGCGCCTGGCCTTCCGTGAGAGCGTAAATCTCGCTGCCTTCCGGCACCGAGGCGCTGGTGTTGGCCGCCTGCATCGAACCCGGCTGAACGATGGTCATTGTGATTGAACCGGCTCCCTGGACGGGCAACGGCGGCAGCGGATTGCGGCTCTTGTCGCCCACGCTTGCCGCATAGATTGTCCCGTTCGTCGCCACGGCGACGGAGGTGATCTCGCGCCGCGGCGCTTCAAAGAGAACGTAACCTTTGCCGTCAGGGCTGATGCGGTAAATCAGACCGGAGCCGTCGGAACCGGCAATCAGGTTGCCTTTTGCGTCCCAGGCGAGCGAACGAATATGCTCCTCGTCGCTTGAAAAGAACAACTCCGTTTTTGCGTCTGGCTTGACGGGATCGATACGATAGATAGCGGCTGGTCCGCCGGTGGCGATGTAGAGGCGGCCAGCTGCGTCAAAGGTCAGATCCCAGATGTAATGTGATTTTGCCTCTACCTTTGCGGCTGCATCCTGACCCGCTGTTGCATCGAGCCTGGCCGCGTCAAAGACCACCGTGGCGCTGCTCTCATCCTGCTTGGCCGCTGCATTTGGATTCAGTTTATAGACCTTGCCGCTGGGGATTGTGGCCGCATACAGCGAGCCATCCGGGCCGATGCGCACAACCTGCACGGCGAGGTCTTTGGTCTCGAAGAGCGTAAAGGGCTTGCCGTCCTGGCCGATGCGCAACACAGTCGCAGGCGATGCGGTTCCGAGAAAGACCGTGCCGCTCTTGTCCGCCGCAACCGACCAGACGTAGGTCGAGGGCGTGGTTAGCTGCTCGGTCAGGCTCGGCCCCACGGTCAAATGGCCGTCGCTGGTGAGCGCAACGCCTTGCGGCGTGCCTTTTTCAAACTCCTCCAGGCGCGACTGAGTCCACAGGTGCGTACCTTGCGCCAGGGCCAACTGCGAAGCGGCCGCGGCCGCGACTATTACGCTAAACGCAGCGAGACGGAAGACAGAACGAGGGCGGCTAAATGGTAGGGAAAAGAGAAGCATTCTGCCGTTGAGTCTACTAAATTTGGCTTAAAGGCGGCATATTACCGGCAGAGATAACGAACGGGAGCGCGGCAAACGAGTCGCGCCAACCGCGTCCGCGCGCTATGATGGCCGGTATGAGCTTTGCAGCGAATCTCGACCGAATTCAGGCGGCCATCCGCGAGGCTGGTTTTGACGGCTGGCTCTTCTACGACCACCATCACCGCGACCCGATCGCCGGGCGGATTCTGGGGCTGGACGAGAAGGCGCACATCACGCGGCGCTGGTACTACTTTGTGCCCGTGGAGGGCGAGCCGCGCAAGCTGGTGCATCGCATTGAGCAGGGGCGGCTGGACGCTCTGCCGGGCGCCAAGGGACAGTATTCGAGCTGGCAGGAGCTGGCCCGCGGGCTGGAGTTGATGCTGGGCGGCGCGCGAACGCTGGCCATGCAGTACTCGCCCAATAATGCGATCCCGCTGGTCTCGATGGTGGACGCGGGAACGGTGGAGTATCTGCGCGGGCTGGGCAAGCAGATTGTCAGCTCCGCCGATCTGGTGAGCCAGTTTGAGGCGGTGCTGAATGAGGATCAGGTCGCCAGCCACGGCGTTGCGCAACGGGCCATTGACGCGCTATTGGCCGAGGGTTGGCAGGAGATTGGCCGGCGGCTGCGGCCTGGATACGGCCAAGCCGCGCCTTATACCGAATTCGACCACACGCAGTGGCTCCGCGAGGCGATGCGCCGCGAGGGCCTGATCTGGGATGACGGCCCCAACGTCAGCGTGAATGCGAATTGCTCTGACTCGCACTATGAGCCGACGGCCGAGCACTCCGCGCCGATTCAGGAAGGAGATTTTCTGCTGATCGATATTTGGGCCAAGGTGGACCGGCCCAGCGGCATCTACTACGACATTACGTGGACCGGCGTGGTGGGGCGCGAGCCGACGGCCACTGAACTGCACGTCTTTGAGACTGTGGTGAAGGCGCGCGATGCGGCCATCGAGGCCGTTGGACAGGCCTTTGCGGAGGGCCGGCCGATTCGCGGCTTTGAGGCCGACGATGCGGCCCGCGAGGTGATTCGCGCGGCCGGATTCAGCGATTTCTTTACCCATCGCACCGGCCACAATATCGGCGTCGATATTCACGGCTCGGGCGCCAATCTGGACAATCTGGAGGCGCACGACGAGCGGCTGCTACTGCCGAAGACCTGCTTCTCGGTTGAGCCGGGAATCTATCTGCCGGAGTTCGGCGTGCGCAGCGAGATCGATATGCTGACAGCGCCCGGCAAGGCCTGGGTCACGGGCAAGATTCAGCGGGAACTGGTGCGGATCTGAGGGCCATTGGAATCAGTCTGTGCGTTCCACGGCTATTCTGAAGTCAGCCCATGTCAACCGGCACGCGCCAATTCGATGTCGTCGTTCTGGGCGCGGGCGCGGCTGGGCTGATGTGCGCGGCTGTTGCCGGTCAGCGGGGACGCCGCGTTGCGCTACTCGAACACAATGCGCAGCCGGGCCGGAAGATTCTTATCTCTGGCGGCGGCCGCTGCAACTTCACCAATCTGCACTGCGCGCCAGAGAATTTCATTTCGCAAAATCCTCACTTTGCCAAGTCGGCGCTGGCGCTTTATCAGCCGCGTCACTTTCTCGAACTCGTCGAGAGCTACGGAATTGCCTGGCATGAGAAGACGCTGGGCCAGCTCTTCTGCGACCACTGGGCGCGGGCGATTCTGGATATGCTGCTGGCCGAGTGCGAGGGCGGCAGTGTCGAATTGGTTTTGAACGCGCACGGCATCGCAGTCGAGCACGGCGGCGGAGGCTTTCGCATTCTCTCATCCGCGGGCGAGTTTGAAGCTGCGTCCTTGGTCGTCGCTACCGGCGGGCTTTCGATTCCCAAGCTCGGCGCAACCGGTGTTGGCTACGAATTGGCGCGCCAGTTCGGTCTGGCAGTCGTCGAACCGCGCCCAGCGCTGGCGCCGCTTGTGCTGGGCGGCGCGGAGGCTGGCTGGACTCAACTGGCCGGCGTTTCGGCGGACGTTAAAGCGTCGGCGGGCGCGGGTTACTTCAGAGAAAAAATGCTGGTGACGCATCGCGGCTTGAGCGGTCCGGCGATTCTGCAGGCGTCCTCGTATTGGCGCTCTGGCGAGCCGCTGCTGATTGATTTTGCGCCGCAACTTGCCGCCGACGCAGAGATTCTGGCAGCCCTGCGTCAGCCGGGAGCGCGGCGGGATGCGGCTGCGCTGCGTCAGGTTTTGCGCGAACTTCTGCCGCAGCGGCTGGCAAATTATCTTGCCGAAATTGCCGCGCCGCGGGGCTGGTCGAACGCGGCGTTAGAGGCTTGCGAGAAGCAGTTGCGCGCCTGGAAGCTGCATCCGCTTGCAACCGAGGGCTTCGAGAAGGCCGAGGTCACTGCTGGCGGCGTCGATACCGACGGCCTCCACGCACGCACCATGGAAGCGCGCGCAGTCGCGGGGCTTTATTTCATCGGCGAAGTTGTTGATGTGACCGGACAGCTCGGCGGCTATAACTTTCAGTGGGCCTGGGCCTCGGGCACGGCGGCGGGCAAGGCCGTTTGATCCGAAAAAGGGCAGCCAAGAGGGCAGAGGCGATAAAGGGGTGAGATCTCGATTAAAGCGAAGGTTTAGCGAACGAAATTTGAATTAATAAAGCAAGTTAAATGAATGACATAACGAAAATAAGCGAAGAAAAAAAGAATCTAAAAACGAGAAAATCGACGTTTTATATCGGCTATCTGGTTGATAATAAGTAGGTTAACTTTTTTCAGATGCGCTAAAAGCGAAGACAGTGGGAATAAAAACCGAAGAAATAGCGTCTTTGTTTTCGCTATCTGATTGATAAGAGGCATGTTAACTTTGCGGTTGGTTGATGGGCGAAGGAATGAAGAATTTATCATCCTGTTTCTTCCGGTTTTCTTGGAATTCGGGCAGGCCGCCGGCGTGGCTTGGGCGGCGCTTTTCGAATTGGGATCGAGGACGGGGTTTGAAACATAGGGCATGGCGGCTTCTCCTGATTGGCGGGATTTGGACCGCTTTTCTTGATTGTGCGGGAAGTGGTTGTAATGATCTGCAAAGGATTGGCGAAAATGTCATGCGTTGGGGTTGGTGAACTGCCGGTAAACTGCTTTGGCGGTGAGATTAGAGACGCGCGGCGGTTTTTAAAAAAGGCGGCGAGTTAGCCACCGCCGCGCGGTGATGGCTAGTTAGCGAGTTGGCGGAAGGCATTGGGCGGCTCTAGAGATCCGGCAACAAAAGAGTGACGCCTCATTCCCACCCATTTCCGCAAAGAACGCGGAAATGGATGGAGCACGGAGTTCACTGTATTTATGGGCCGAATCAATCGCTTCCAATTTTGAAACCCGGGATACCACGAATCTCCTGTGAGCGAGTAATGAGCCGCTGGCCCCACGGCGGGAGATGGTATTGACCAGTGCGGCACCTTTCGGCGATCGGCGATTGACGCGGGTGCGCGCAGATCGCAGACTTAGGGAGAGACTGATTGCAGGAAACTGCTATTGCGAGGTTGACTGTTATGGGTGCCTATCCGCCACCACCGCCCTATCCGCCGCCGGGTCCGCCTCCGGATGGTTTTGGCAGCCGCATTGAAGAGGCCGTCGAGTTGATTGAAATGGAGCTGCGCCACGCCATCGCTTACGTGAATGCCGCCGTGGTGCCGCAGGTGCGCAAGGAATCGATTACCGCGCTGCGGACCGTCTCAGACAAGCTGCGCGAGTTGGCCGACCGCTTCGAGCAGAACCGAGGGCCGCGCGCTTGAGGAATCGTTCGATTGACGATTGTGACTTCCCAGGTCCGATAATCCGGACCTGGGGCACCCAGCTTGCGTTGGCGATCGGGCTGCTGGCTGCCGCGGGCTGCGGGCACAAAGAGAGTCAGGCTCGGATGCCCGCGCCGCAGGCTGCTCCGCCGCCGGTTCAGAGGCAGAGTCAGGCCCCGAGCCAGGGTACCGCTTTGGCGAAGCCCTCTGCGGACGGGCCTTTGTTGCAGGGACGCATTGCGCCAACGCCAGCGCCTCCGGGCGGGGTGAGTGTCGACGATCTGGAGTTTGTGAAGACTCATCAGCCAATCCGCAGCGAGGAGGGGCTGGCGACCTGGTACACGGCCGCCAAGGGTCGCAAATCCGCCAACGGCCAAGTCTTCAGCGACCACTCGCTGACAGCCGCGCACCGCACACTGCCGATGGGTTCGCTGATCGTGGTGACGAATTTGACGAGTGGGCAATCGGCGGCGATGCGCATCACCGATCGCGGGCCTTTTGTGGGCGACAAGCTGCTCGATCTGACGATTGCCTCGGCCAAGGCGACAGGGGTTTACCGCGTGGGCACGGCGCGGGTGCGTCTGGATGTTTACCGCACGCCAAAGCCGATCGATAGCGGCGGGCGCTGGTGCGTGCAGGTGGGCGCATTTACCAGCCACCACAAGGCGGAGAAGCTCAAGGAGCAACTGCTGCACAAGTATCCCGGCGCAAATGTGATCGAGTTTCCCGGCGACGACAGCTTCTGGGTGCGGATTCGTCCCGAGGGGGACAACCGCGAAAAAGCCGAGCTGATTGCGCGGCGGCTGCGCCCAGCCGAGGGCGAGGCGTTTTTGACGCGGCTGGATTGAGACGGGCATAAGAAGGTCATGCATAATGTTGGCCGTCCGTGATACCATTTGCGCAAAGTCGAAGGGACTGTTCCTCAAGTTTTAAAGGCAGAGATCCGATGAAAAATTGGAGTACAAGCTCCAAAGCCAGAAATGGGATACGGGTTTAAGACTCGGTCTGGCTCTGATCAAGTATGGGACGGTCTGTCTTTGCGTTTGGAGACTGGCCCCCGCAATGGAGGCCTTTGCTGGAAAGACGACGCTGGCAAATTTGGGTATTTCTCTGATTGCCGATCTTAAAGCAAATACAGTTTTTAGCCATATCGTAATGGGAATTCTTGGTCTCGGGGGCGCCAGTTATGGATTACGAGAGAGGGCACAGAAGCGAAAAGAGATCAAGAGACTAGGCAACCGCGTGGTAGAAGTTGAAAAGCGATTGGACCCTAATCGTTCTTCGAGTGGTCTAACAATTGACGGCAGAAGCCGTCCCGAGGACGAACCATGAACCCTGTAGCTTATGAACAAATCATGTCGCTGTTAGGGCTGATTGCTCTGTGGGCGTTCTGGTATTACCTATGGAAGCCGCAGCGTGTCGACACTTTTCGGCAGAAGCTCTTTTGCTTGAGGAGCGATCTGTTCGATCTCGCCGCCGAGGGTATTGTGCCGTTCGATCACCCCGCCTACACGCAATTGAGGCTTCTGATCAACGGACTGATCCGTTTTGCTCATAGGGCTTCGCTCCCTGTTTTAATCGTCGCGGTGGCGCAGTCGGGTAATGCCCCTTCGGATTCCTTGACAGCGTGGCTGAGGAATGTTCAAAAGCTTCCTGAAAACGAGCGGAAACAGCTTCTCGCTGTGTACGCCTCTGTTTCGGTTGCATTCGCGAAACATTTGATTGGCGGGTCGTTCGTGCTCTCCGCTTATGTCTTGTGCCGAGTTTCGTATGCAGTAGCAAAGGCATTGATTTTGCTACCTACAGGGAGAAGGAATATTCGTGACTTCACCGTGTCCCACGCACTGAGTAAAGTGGAGGAGGAAACACGGCAGGTGGCCAAACCAGGGACGGACGTGATTGAAGCTCGTGTACTCCATGATGAGCAACATAGAACGGGCATTAAGATGCAGCACGCCTTTGCGAACTGAGCGGATGGAAATATAGCCCTTCTCCCCGCCGCACTACTCCGGCACCGGGTAGAATGGCAGCTTGTCGTTCTTCTTGTTGGCGCGGCGGATGGTCAGGTCATCGACCAGCAGCGCCGGAGCCAGCACCGTCTCCGGCACGTCGTTAAGATAGTTGGCGACGCGCAGATCCTTGCCGGCGGCTTCAATGCTGGAGCGCAGAGCGCGCAGGTCCAAGTCGTCCAGCGCCGCGCCGCGCACCAGTTCACGCTTGCCCGCGGGAGTGCCGTCCGGGGTGACGCGATAGAGCATTCGCGGCGTCATCTTGCCGCCCAGCGCGCCGATGTAATAGACATCCTTCAAGCCGCGATCCTTGGCCAGATCGAGCAGCTTGCGGTTCAATTCATCCTCACTCAGGCCATCTTTGGCGGTTACCTTCAAAACGCCGATGGAGGGCGTTGGCGCGCCGGTGATGGTGGCACGGCTGTGGCCGTTCGATTGGGGTAGATCGCGCACCGGCTCGCGGCCGATCAGATAATTCTCCAGGCGGCCGCCGGTCACCAGCGTCACGGCCTGCGCGGGAATGCCTTCGTCGTCCACGTCATAGGCGCCGGCCAGCTTCTTGCCGTCATAAACTTTCAGGCTAGGATCATCGACAACATCGAAGGTATCTGGGAGAACGCGGGCATGGTAGCTGGAGGCAAATGGGCCGTTGGTACGCGCCTCGGTGCCGAGCTTGGGACGCGTGGCGATGACTGCGTCGGCCAGCAGCGAGTGAACAGTATATGTGCCCGCTCCGGGACCCAAAAGCACTGGGCCGTGATACTCCTCTTCGACCACGGGCGCCTTGCGCAGATCGCCGAGCGAGGCGATTTGCTTCAACACATATTTGTCGAAGGCCGCCGGGGCGTCAAGATCATCCGGAGTGAGCCCGATGGAAGAATGAGAGAGCTCAAGGCGCATCCCGTCGGCCGCCTGCGTTGAGACATTCCAGGACTCCTCGCAACCGGTGGCGGATTTGCGGACGATTGCGCCCTCGCTTGAAACCAGCCAGGTGGTGGTTGCGCGCGCGTGAAATTCAGCCGTGGAGGATTGCACGTCGTGCTGGCCGGCCTTGACCGAATCATCCGTCCGGTAGAGTCCGCTGATGTGGGCGACGCGCGCCTGCCATGCGGCCTCATCCAGTTTCAGCTTGAGAGGCTCGGTCAGCGAGATCAGCGGCTTCTCCTGGCTGAAGTCGTCGGCCTGGGGCGGCGTCTCGACCTGCTTGAGTTCGGCCTGCTTCTGCGCGTAGGCTGCCAAAGCGTTCTTGTAGGCCTGGTCGGTAGCCTGCCAGAGGGCAGAGCGGAGCGCAATGGGATCGTTTTCCAGGGGCACCATTTCGACAGCGCCGTCGCCGCGCTCGCCGGAGCTGTCGGATTTGTAGTCGCCTACCCGCACCGTGACCCGCGCGATGCGTCCGTGGGTGTGCTGGGCACTGTTGACGGCCCCGAACTCCGCCTTGGTCTCAAAGCGATCGACCTCTTCCAGGCGGTACTGGATGAAGAAGGGCTTCTGAAAGTCTTTCAGTTGGAGCTGGCTCATGCTGCGGTCGAGCTCGGTAAGCATGGCTTTGAAGACGGGATCTTTTTCTGCGTCGGCGCGGGTGGGCTGGGCGGCTGTTTGCGCGAAGGCGCTGAGGCAAGCGGCCAGCAGGGCTGGTGCGATAAAGATTGCAATCGGACGAATCGAATTCATTGCGCCACCATTGAAAGGATGGAAGGACTATAACGGTTCGCTGTCCCCTGCCTAGTCGATCTTGATCTTGCGCAGCAGGCGGAAGTCGGAGAGCATTTTGCCTGTCCCGAGCACGACGGAAGCCAGCGGATCGTCGGCTACGGAGACGGGTAGGCCGGTCTCTTCGCGGATGCGCTTGTCGAGATTCTTGATGAGCGCGCCGCCGCCGGTGAGTACGATGCCGCGGTCGCTGATGTCAGCCGAAAGCTCTGGCGGTGTGCGCTCCAGAGCTACGCGGATGGCATTCATGATGACGGCGATGCACTCGCCGAGGGCCTCGCGAATCTCGCTGTCGTCAACGGTGATGCTCTTGGGAACGCCCTCGATAAGGTTGCGGCCCTTGATTTCCATGGTCAGCGGCTTGTCGAGCGGGAAGGCCGAGCCGATTTCGATCTTGATGGCCTCGGCGGTGCGCTCACCGATCAAGAGATTGTATTTGCGCTTGAGGTAGTTGGTAATGGCCTCGTCCATCTGATTGCCGGCCATGCGCACGGAGCGCGAATAAACAATTCCAGAAAGCGAGATGACGGCAATATCTGTGGTGCCGCCGCCGATGTCCACAACCATGTTGCCGCCGGGCTCGGTGATGGGCAGGCCTGCGCCGATGGCCGCCACCATGGCCTGTTCAACGAGATAGACCTCGCTGGCTTTGGCGCGATAAGCCGAGTCCTCGACCGCGCGCTTTTCAACCTGGGTAATCTCCGAAGGAACGCCGATGACGATGCGCGGATGCACCAGCATCTTGCGATTGTGCGCCTTCTGGATGAAGTAATTGAGCATTTTTTCGGTGACTTTGAAGTCGGCGATGACGCCGTCCTTCATGGGCTTGA
>CAZDYU010000135.1:0-10658 GCA_964509755.1 uncultured Occallatibacter sp.
GTGCGGCTGTTGGGGCCGGAGGTGGCGAAGACCAGGCTTCCGCGCTTGTTGCTCTGCACCACGGGATCATCCTGAATTTTCGCGGTCTGCCAGGCCTTGTTGACGGCGGGGTCGGCGCTGAGCCCGAACTGCACCACAAAGCCGCGAACGACGCGAAAGAAGGATGCGTTGGTGAAGTAGCCGTAGCGAACCAGATTGTAAAAGCGGTCCGCGCCCAGGGGCGCCCAATCGCGATGGACTTCAACGACGAAGTTGCCCGCCGATGTGGTGAACTTTGCCTTGAAGGCCGCGGGCGCCTTGGCCTTGAGCGTTGCCGGATTGAGTAGGGAGGGACGCGGGCCTGTGGCATGGGCGGCACTGGCCTTGGCTGGTGAGCTTTTGTGCGCTGGGGCCTGAGCATGAAGGAGGAGGCTTGCAGACAAAACAATGATCGTTGCAATGGCTTTCATCATGATGAGAATTATACGAATCGGCGGCCTGGGTTTGAAACCGAAAATCGCGCGTGCGATTGAAACCTGTCTGTACACGGAAAGACTACCCCGTACCCGAAGCCTTCATTTATCGTCATAGAGTATCTTGCCGTGAACCTGAATCGTGCAACGGAAGCGCTGGATGCATGGGAGAAAGAATGACACGTTTGCAATGGTTGGGCCTCTCTGGATTGATTGCACTGTCGGGATGTTTTGCAGAGCCGGCGGTTGCGCAGCAGGCCATTTTGTCTCAACGCAACATCGAAATCGATGTTTCCCAGGCCGCCCACCCGCTAGACCGCTTTTTTGACCTTTCCGTTGGCTCCGATTTTCCCGGTACTTTGATTCGCGACGACAGTCAGGCGCAATTGAAGACGGCCGTTGACGAGCTTGGCTTCCGCTATATTCGCTTCCACGCCATCTTTCACGATGTGCTCGGCGCCGTTCGCGTGGAAAACGGAAAAACGACATACAACTGGAGCAAGATCGACCAGCTTTACGATGACCTGCTTCTGCGCCGCATCCGCCCCTTTGTCGAACTCGGCTTCACTCCCAAAGCAATGGCTACCTCTGAAAATAAAATCTTTTATTGGAACGGCAACACTTCACATCCCAAGCCAGATGCATGGAAGAATCTGATCGACGCATTTATCCGCCATATCGAGGCGCGTTATGGCCGGAAGGAGGTCCGCTCCTGGTATTTTGAAGTCTGGAACGAACCGAACCTCTCCGGCTTCTGGGAAGGCGCGGATCAAAAGGCTTACTTCGAACTCTACGATCTGACGGCAAATACCATCAAGGCGATTGATCCGGCTTTGCGCGTAGGTGGGCCGTCCACCGCGGGTGCCGCATGGGTGCCGGAGTTTCTCGATCACGTTGCCAAAAGCGGCGCGGCGGTCGATTTTGTAACCACTCACACTTATGGCGTCGATGGCGGCTTTCTGGATGAGATGGGCAGGTCAGATACCAAGCTATCGCCTTCGCCGGATGCCATCGTAGGCGATGTCCGCAGGGTTCGCCGGCAGATCGATGCCTCCCAATATCCCCATCTGCCGTTGTATTTCACGGAATGGAGCACGAGTTATACGCCGCGCGATCTGGTGCATGACTCCTACATCAGCGCACCCTACATTCTTAGCAAGCTCAAGGCCAGCCAGGGATTCTTGCAAGGCATGAGTTACTGGGTCTATTCGGATTTGTTTGAAGAACCGGGCCCGCCGCCAACGCCTTTTCACGGCGGCTTCGGCCTCATGAATCGCGAAGGCATTCGCAAGCCCGCCTACTTTGCATACAAATATCTGCACGCACTGCAAGGCAATGAAATTCCCGTCAAGGATTCGCAAACATGGGCTTCTACCAATGGGTCCAATGTTGCTGCTCTTATCTGGGATTTTGAGCAGCCTAGCCAAACAGTAAGCAACCATCCGTTTTATAGCCGCATCGTTGCCGCGGAAGAGGCAGCGCCCGTCCAACTCACCATCAGCCATCTTCATCCGGGCAGCTATCGAATCAAGGTCTACCGTACCGGCTTTCACGCCAACGATGCCTATTCTGCCTACATCGAGATGGGCTCGCCGGATGCAATCACTCCATCGCAGATCGCGCATCTCAATGACCTCACTCGCGACCTTCCGGAAACTGAGCGACCGATCACTGTTGGAGCGGGTGGAAGTTATCAGCTCAATCTGCCGATGCGCGGCAACGATATTGTGCTGGTAACCATCGATTCATCCCAGCCGTGAAAAGGCGCTCTCCATGAACCTGAGCAGGCACGGCGCTGCTACCGGTCTCGTTGACAACAACTGTTGAGCAGTTCTACGATGCGGCTTGCCTGCTGTTTGCCTGCAAGCGGGCGCAAATACGACAAAAGCATCGGAAGAGGCACGGCGAATTCTGGGAGGCTGGACGTGGGTAGAGGCTGGATTTTCTGGACCGATAATGGGCGCGCGCACTGCGGTATTGGCTCTGGCGCTGTAAAAAATGGACTTCTGGCCAGCAGGAATTGGAGAGCAGCTCTCCCGGTTGCCGTCGCGATGCTGCTTTGCGCGGCGATGGCAAGCGCGCAAGTGCCGCCGGTGGTCGTCAGCTCGAATCAGACGCTGGTGCCGGCGCTTGGCGGCAACACGCACCACATCGCGGTAAATTCACTCGGAGACGTTTTCTACGAGGACGATAGCTCGAACACAATCTTCGAGGTGGTTCCGGGCAATCCCACTCCCCTTCCCTTGGTGACTGGCCTGCATGGTGGCCGCAGCGTTGCCGTCGATCCATCGAACAATCTCTGGTCGGTCAACAACTACGACAACGGGAACGCTTCGATCATCGAGATCCCATATAGCGGTTCCAATGGCGTCTATCCCACTGCGGCCATGCCCAGTTCGCTGAGCAGTGGCAATCCACCTGTTTGCACCGCGCCGGCAACCGTGGTTTGCCAGATCAAGGGCGAAGGCGGCGGCGGCGTCACCGGCTATTTCTTGCAGGCAACGGACTTGGGTTTTGATGCCGCGGGAAATCTGTATGTTACAGATAATCGGGATAACGTATCCGGCGACAAATACAACCGCATTCTGGAATATCCGGCCAACCAAACCGCGCAGCAGTATCCGAACCTCCTCCTGATTGCGGACGGGTTGCCGGAGACGACCACCGCGGAGATGGCCGTCGATGCGGCGGGAGATGTTTACTACGCCGACGGAATTGGAAGCGGCGTGTATGTTTTCCCGGCCGGCACGACGGTGAGCCCGTCTGGCGGACTGGCTGCCGCGGGAACCTATACGACAATTGGGACCGGACTGACAACTCCCGGCGGTGTGGGCCTGGATTCTTTGGGCAATCTCATCATTACCGATACCGGCAACAACCGGCTGGTCGAAATCCCGTACGCGAATGGCGCTCTGGAGACGGCAGACCAATACCTGGTCTCCTACACCTATTCAGCAAATGGAGTGGCCGTCGATTCTCAGGGCCACATTTACTTCAGCGGATATAACGCGAATATTCCACCTCCGGGGAAAACGACGGACGGCGCCACGACGATTGGCGAGATGACGTTGTGGAATGCCAATCTAGGGTCAATCAACGTTGGCGCTTCAGGTTCTCCTTTGACCCTGAATTACGCCTTCAATGCCGCGGCAACTCCCGCGAGCATCTCAGTCTTGCCTGCCGGTGGTCCATTTGCGATTGCCGCGCCTGCAACCGGAGCTTGCGCGGCGATGACGGCGCAGGCCGTGGGATCGAGTTGCAGTTTGGCAGCCACCTACACGCCCAGCGCCGCCGGAACGCAACCGGGAGCGGTGGTTCTGGCTGACTCGACTGGAACGGCAATTGCGACCGGCTATCTTTACGGCGTCGGCCAGGGCGCTGTGCAGAGCGTCGATCCGGGAACGTTGGCCGCGATCGGCGGCAATTGGCAGAGCCCCGAGGGCATCGCCGTCGATTCCGCGCAGAATGTTTACGTCGCCGACAGCACGGCAAAGGCGGTGTACGAATATTCGCTGGGCGGAACGCTGCTGGCAACCATCGGCAGTGGGCTGAATGCCCCTTCCAGCGTGGCGGTGGATGCGGCGGGCAGTGTCTATATCGCGGATGCGGGAAACAGCCGCGTTGTGGAAGTGCCGGTGGTGAACGGCGCTCTCTCCAATGCCAGCCAGGTTGTGGTGTACTCCGGGACCAGCGGTCCGGCGGGGTTGAGCATCGATGCGGGCGGGAATTTGTATATTGCCGACAGCGGCAACAAGAGGGTCTTGCGGGTGCCGAATACCGGGGGCGTTCCAAACTCGGCGCTGGCTGTTACGGTGGGATCGGGCTTCACCGCTCCTCTTGCCGTGGCCGTCGATGCGGCAGGCGACGTCTTTGTCGCGGACGCGGCCAGCGTGTATGAGGTGCAAGCCCTAACTGGGGCGCAGTCGGCAGCTTACTCCTCGTCGCTGTCGCCGGGCGGCATCGCCTTGGATGCTTCCGGCAGTCTCTATATTGCAGACACGGGAAATCAGCTCGTCCTTCGCATTCCAAATGAGAATGGAGTTTGGGGCTCAAAGGTAGTTGTCGGCGCGGGAATTGCCAATCCCTATGCGGTTGCCATCGATTCCAGCGCCAACCTCTATGTCACCGACAGCACCGACGCGCTGGTCTACCAGGTCTCGCGTGCGCAGGGAACGCTTCAGTTCAGTTCCTTCAACCTGGGAACCGCCAGCGGCCCGGAGACGGCGACCATCGCCAACGCGGGAAATGAGACCTTGACCTTTGGTTCGCCGCTCTATTCCGCGGCGGGAGATACAACCAGCTTCACGGTCTCCGATTCGGCTTCGGGCAACTGCGCACCGGCAGGCACGCTGGCTTCAGGCCTCGACTGCACATTGACCGCGGTCTTCGATCCCACAAAACCGGGAACCAATCAGGAGACCCTGACCTTCTCCAGCTCAACGGTGACGCCCTCGTCGCTGATTTTGACAGGCCAGGGAGCGAATCTTGCGCCCACTCAGCTATCGATTGCAGCGACCTCGCCGGCCAATGGCACTGCGGTCTTCGGCCAATCGGTGACCGTGACGGCGACGCTGACCGCTACGGGCGGATTTACGACTTTGGGCGCGCCGACTGGGTCGGTGAGCTTCAGCGTCGATGGGCAGATTCAAGGGTCGTCGCCCATCTCTTCAACCGGAACCGCATCGTTTCAACTGACCTCGCTCTCTGGCGGAAGCCACGCCGTCACGGCGGCCTATTCCGGCGACGGCAACTATGAAGCCAGCAGCACCACGACCTCCGCGACCGTGACCATCACCCCGCTTCCAACCACAAATTCCCTGTCGATTGCCGGCCAGGGAACCAATCCGCTGAGCGCGGCGCCGGGAAGCAGCGTGGTCTTGTCGGTAACAGTCTCTCCCAATAGTCTGACGCCTGGCCCCAGCGGCACGGTGACATTCCTCAATGGCAGCGCGGTGCTGGGCAGCGCGCAGGTCGTGGCGACTTCAGTACAAACTTCAACCGGCAATCAAGTATTCTACATTGCCACTCTGACCACAACCACCCTGCCCACGGGCACTTTGAATGTGGTTGCATCCTATGGCGGAGATGCCAACTACGCGGCCTCGCAGTCCTCCGCGGTCCCGCTGATTATCAGTCCAGTGGGCTTCAGCATCACGCCATCCACGGCCAGTCTGACGGTGACCGATGGAACGCCGGGGAGCTTGACCTTTACCGTGGCCTCGCTCTCTGGATTCACTGGCCCCATCGCGGCCTCATGCTCTGGATTACCGGCATACAGTGCCTGCGCTTTCACCTTTGTCTCAATCGATGGAAGCACCGAAGTGGGCAATGGATATACGCTGTACAACGGAGTAACACAGCAGATCACGGTGGAGATACTTACCGGGCAGGTTCCTGGCCATCCACAGCCGCCGGTCGGATCATTGCGGCTTCCGGTTAGTTCTCGCGCGCCGGCGCTTCTGGCCTTGCTGCTGCTGGCGCCGCTGGGGCTGGTCCGGCGCAGGCTTTGGAAGAAATATCGGGGATGGATGCTGCCGGTACTTTTGCTTTGCGGTTTGATTGGCGCGACGGCAATTTCCGGCTGCGGCAGCAAACTGAATGGTGTCACTCCGGCTGGGCAGACGACGGTTTCGCTGGTTGTGAATGGGACCAACTCAACCAACAACGCGACGGCAAGCGCGACGGCCCAGATCGCATTGACGGTGCAGCAATGACGACCGAAAGGATTGCACTCAACCCGCGGACAAGCAGACTCGCGAAGCCGAAATATACGGCAGGCGAGCCAGTGATAGTGCAGCAGCAAATTCAGGGAAGGCCGGTGCCGACGATGATGAAATTTTCGATGCGTTCGCTAGTTCTTACGGGGTTGATTGTTTTGCTTGGCGCGGCGATTTGCCTCCGGCCGGCGGCGGGCCAAACCGTCAATGCATCGCTGGGCGGAATTGTGAGCGATGCCGCCGGGGCGCGCGTGGCTGGAGCCGCTGTAACCCTGCTGAACGAGGCGAGCAAAGATACGCGCAAATCGAAGACCAATGGCGAGGGAGTTTACCAGTTCAGCGCGATTCCCACCGGCACTTATACGGTAACCATTGAGCACGCCGGCTTTGAAGCGTATGTTGAAAGCGGCATCGAACTGCATCCCAACGATGCTCGCACCCTGCCTGTCATCAGTCTCCAAGTCGGCAGCGTGACTGCATCGGTCACCGTGACGGCGCAGAACGAAGTCATCGATAGCAGTGAGCGAAGCTCATTGATCACCGCTTCGGATATCAAAAAACTCTCCACCGTGGGCCGCGATGCCAGCGAACTGCTCAAGACCCAGCCGGGCTTCTCGATTCGGCAGGGGGGCCTGGATAACGGCCTGGGAAGCGATCCAGCCGTAGTAGGCACAGGGGGCAGCGGTCTGGCGAACTATGTGGGCAACGGCGCGCCGGGCAATGGTGCCAGCGTGATCTCGGACGGCGCTAACGTCACCGATCCCGGCAACGGCAGCGGCCAGACGCAGAACGTGAACATGGATATGGTCTCCGAGGTGAAGATTGAAACCTCCAACTTTGGCGCGGATACAGCCAAAGGCCCCACCGTGATTACGGTGGTTGGCAAGTCGGGTTCAGAGGATTTTCACGGCACTGTTTACGGCTTTGCGCGCACCTCGCAGTTGAATGCGGAAGATTGGTTTATGAAGTATCAGAAATTGTCGCAGATCCCGGACCGCTACATCTATCCGGGCTTCAACGTTCAAGGACCGTTGAAGATTCCCGGAACCGGCTTCAATAGCCACAAGAAGGTGGTTTTTTCCGTCGGCGCTGAAGACTATGTGCAGCGCAATGTCTATTCCTACGGATCGGCGCTGACTTCCTTCATCAACGCATTGGTGCCCACGGACCAGAGCACCAACTCTGGAGGCGAGCCGGGAATGCGGCAGGGGAATTTCTCCCAGGCTGAACTGGCGAACTACCTTGGAACCAGCGCGGCCAATATCGAAACCCAATGCACGCCGACTGGCACACTGACGAGCTATTACCATGTCTGCGCGGAGCCGTTTACTTCCGATGGAGTGATCCACACCTCCGGCGGTCTCGGCGGGCAATTCGCCAACGGTGCCGCAAGTTTCGACCCAGGCGCGGCCGCGCTGCTGAAAGCGGATTTTCCCCTTCCCACCGGTCCCACCGTGAACGGCTACAATTGGCGCGTTCTCAACCTGGAGAATCCGGACTTGTTTCAGATTCGCGGACGGGTCGATGTTGCCGTCAATGACAACAATAAAGTCTACGGAGTTTATAACACTGAGTTGGGTCGTACCACCGGTATTCCCGAGCAAATCTACTATTCTCCCTCTTCGGGAGGATCGGTGATGGGCGGTCTGGATACGCCGGGCAAGATCATCTCGACCTCGACCTCGAATACAGCCTCGATCAACTACGCGCGCATCTTCAGCGCGCGCGCTACCAACGAGGCATTTGCGGCAGTTTCCTACGTTGCCGACTACTATACCTCCGGGAATCCCAAGGATCTTCTCAAGTCGACGTGGAACTATCCGTACAACGGAATTTATACGCGCAACAGTTGCACTGGATGCGGCTCCGATGACATTCCGCAGTTGGGAACCTATGGTTCCACCAGCGGCGACGGCCTGCCATTGGCGATTACGCCGGATTTCAGCAATGGACGCTACATCTCGCGGAAGTTCCTGCCCTCGGGCGGCGACAACTTCAGTTTTCTGCTCAAGTCGCATACCCTCAAGGCCGGCGTGTATCTGGAGCGCGATACGGCAAATCAGACCGATCTCAGCCCGCTGACCAACGGGCAAATCCAGAGTTATTACCTACCCTCGGGCAGCTTTACCGATGGGGCCGGGTCGCACAACACGGCGCAATGCGAATTTACCAATTGCGGCGACAATTACCTGGCGGATTTCATGCTGGGCGATATCGACTCCTTCCAGCAGCAGAACTACAACCCGAATACCAGCATTTATTACTGGACGATTGCCGGCTTTGCTCAGGATTCCTGGAAGGCGACCAAGAGGCTCACGGTGGATATCGGGCTGCGCGTCGATCACTTGAGCGCATGGACCGACTCTCATGGACTGGGCCTGGCGGCGTTTA
Organism: uncultured Occallatibacter sp.; assembly: GCA_964509755.1. Lineage (GTDB taxonomy): Bacteria > Acidobacteriota > Terriglobia > Terriglobales > Acidobacteriaceae > Telmatobacter. Next base: position 8,561 of record CAZDYU010000135.1, read on the forward strand.
GTCCAACTTGGTATGCCCAGGATGCTCCCGCTGGATCCACCCCCTCAGCGCTTTGCCTGCCGGGAGTGCGCTGGCATGGAAATGGAAAGACCGGCAGTTGCTTGACGAATCCCAATGCCAATATCTTGTCCAGTCTTCCTCTCTCTGGCGACAAGAGCCGGGCAGCATTCGTTTCTCCGCGCTTCGGGCTGGCCTACGATCTCTTCGGCACCGGCAAAACGGTCCTGCGCGGCGGATGGGGAATGTATCGCAGTCACGACTCGTGGAACGACTTTTCACCTGCGGCGGGAACGGCGCAAGGGTTGGTTGTTTCCACCGCCGGCGGAGCCGGAATCAGCCTGGCGGGCGTGGATAAGACCGAGATTGCCAAGGGAGCCCCGCCGACTCTGATTTGCAATGCCGGCGGAACCACCGGGTGCCCGACGATTGCCGCGGTCGATCCCACCGATGACGAGCAGCCCCTGACCATGACCTACAGTTTCACCGTCTCGCAGCGCGCGCCTTTCAGTTCGGCCTTCGAAATTGCGTATGTGGGAAACCAGAGCCAGGATCTCCTGACCGATTCGATTCAGACTTCGGTCCCCGGCGTACCCTATGACATGAGAAACATCAATGCCATTCCTCTGGGCGCTATGTTCCTGCCCGATCCGAATCCCGGTCCGGACTACGGCCAGATTATCAATCCGAGTTCGGCGAACGTGGCTCTCCAGAACGACTTTCGCCCCTTCCCGCTTTACACGGATATCATGGTTCCGCGGCACATCGTCTGGGCAAACTATAACGCCTTGCAGACCAGTTGGAATCGCCAGAAGGGCCGTCTGAACTACGGCGTGAACTATACCTGGAGCAAGGCACTGGGCGTGCGCGGCGGGTACAACAACGGTTGGACCTCCGACCCGACCAATATGCGCGCCGACTACGGTCCGCTGGCCTTCGACCGCACCAATGTCTTCAACGCCAGCTACTCCTATGACGAGGGCAACCTCTTCCACCTGAGCCGCGTGCTGAACGCGCTGGCCAATGGATGGTTCATCAGCGGCATCACCAACGTGCAGAGCGGCCCAAATCTGCAGGCGGTCTACAGTCCCGATCTTGCGCTGACTGGAATTGTCGGTACGTCTCAGTCAGGCAGCTTGAATATCAACAGCTTGACACTCTTGGGAACCCCTGACATAACACTGATGCCGAAGCTGACATGCAACCCGGCATCCGGTCTGCAAAAGAATCAGTTTGTCAACGGAAATTGCTTTGCCATCGCGCCATTTGGGGAGAATGGGCCCGCGAATCTGGGCTACCTGCGCGGGCCGCGATTCCTGAATTCGGACCTGACGGTGCAGAAGAAGATCTCGCTGTCGGAGAAAAAGAGTCTGGAGCTTCGCCTCTCCGGCTTCAATTTCCTCAATCACCCCATCACCACCTTCAGCTCCCGCTATACCGATGAAGCGAGCCTGGAGATGCACGGAGACGATTTTGCCTCGGCAAAGCTGCAAAACGGGACCAATCCAAGCGGGGCCAGTTGCAGTGTGGTCGGGTCGCCCTGTTTTGGCTATGCTGGGTATAAGACCGGCCGGAGGGTGGTGGAAGTCTCGGCGCGATTCAATTTTTAGCGCAGAGGCAGAGTGTTCGGGAAAAGGCAAGCAGGCAATCGAGGCACAGGCCAGGCATTTGCTGGAACAGGTGGGACGATCCGCCTGGCGGCAATACCTGCCTTCATGCCTTTGATGAGCTTCATGTGACTGTTTTGTGCGCTGAGCCGTACCGCTTGCTCAAGCTGAATCGGCTCCCAGTGAGTAGATGCCGCACAATCAAAATCCAAGTGCAACCCAGCCGGAAGGGAGAATGCAGCATGGGGAAGTCATTTTAGCAGTTCTCTTCAGTGAAGCGGGCTTTGCTCCAGACGCAGTGCAGGGCAATCGCATTTGAAAATCCACTCGCCGCATCTCTTTCAAAATCGCCCCATCCTTGTGCGGCTTTTTTGCGGAGAATTGATTCCCCAGCGCGCACAATAAAAGCAGCGGTACCACGAGGCCCAAATGATCGCCGTCCAATCTCCAACCCGCGCACTCAGTTTCTCTTCGCTGCCCCCTATTTCTTACTC
>CAZDYU010000136.1:0-10626 GCA_964509755.1 uncultured Occallatibacter sp.
CCTTCACCGAGCGCTGCATGTCGGTGACTTCCTCGGGGCGCTCGTCGATCAGCAGGACGATCAGCACGACCTCGGGGTGATTGGTCGAAATTGAATTGGCCAGCGACTGCAAGAGCATGGTCTTGCCAGTGCGGGGCGGAGCGACAATCAGGCCGCGCTGACCTTTGCCGATGGGCGTGAGCAGGTCCATGACCCGGCCGCTGATGGCCTCGCGCACCGTCTCCAGCTTGATGCGCTCCTCGGGATAGAGGGGCGTCAGATTGTCGAAGAGAATCTTGTTGCGCGTCTCCTCGGGCGACTCGAAGTTAATGGCCTCGATCTTGACCAGCGCAAAATATTTTTCACCCTCGTGCGGCGGACGGACGTTGCCGCTGATCGAGTCGCCGGTCTTGAGGTCGAATTTACGAATCTGCGAAGGCGAGACATAAATGTCATCGGGCCCGGGCAGATAGTTGTAGTCAGGCGAGCGCAAAAAGCCGTAGCCGTCGGGCAGTATTTCAAGTACGCCCTCGGCAAAAATGTGGCCCTCTTTTTCGCTTTGTGCCTGGAGAATCTTGAAGATAAGATCCTGCTTGCGAAGGCCGCTGGTGCCCTGGATCTCCAGGGTGCGCGCGATGCGGCTCAGTTCAGTGATGTTCTTTTCTTTTAGTTCCGCGATGGTCATGTTCACCTGCAATAAGGGAGGATAGGAGTGGGAGGGTCCGGAAGGGGGAGGGGGTTCCGGGGAAGGTAGAGGCGGGAGTTACAAGTTACAGCCTGCTGCGCCAGAGATCGATTCTCTCCCGAGATCACGTGGAAGATCGAAGACCGGTTGGCACGACAATTTGGGACCGAAAACCGCGTTAACCCGCAGCCTGACTCGACAGAATCCTTGGGGATTTGCGGTCAGGCGGCGCGGCGAGTTTCTAGAGGCTCCTCCACGGAAACCGCAGAGACCTCGAGAGGTGCGGCAAAGGACGCGGCGGAGCCTGGATTGGTGGTTTGAAAGCGGGCAAGAACCTCATTGGCCGTGTCCTGCAGCCGGGTATTCGGCTTGTGCAGCTTTCGGGTTGCCTTGCTTGCCAGTTGACACAATTGATAACGGTTGGAGACATGAGAAAGTGCTCCAAAAACCAGATCGGAACGCATCACGGTTCCTCCTTCAAAAAAATGTCTACCCGGCCGGAACCGAACAATGCCCGGCGAGGCAGCAGGGAAGCCTACGCAATGCGGGCTACCCCAAATCACTACTCCCATGGTTTAGACGCGCGAGTTGAGCGTACAGTTCAAAATCCTGACGCACTTTCGCACATTATGGAACAGGCCGTGCACAGTATCTGGGATACAAATTGCCGCCTTGGGAACCATCCGCCCCGTATTCCCGTTCCGGCACCGAGCAAAAAAACGCGCCGATTCATCGAAAAATGAGCCTCAGCTCAAAACCGATGCGGAAAAAGACAGGAGAGCGCACACCTACGCACACGACAAACTGCCCTTTGTGGATGGCATTTTTGAATGTATACCCAGTCGGGCTTCAGGTCAATAACTTTTTTGGGGCAGTTGTCAGTTTTCAGTCGTCAGTGGTCAGTTTTCAGTCGCCAATGGGTGGATTGAGCATCCGTATCCGGAAGAAGCAATGGTCTAGATTTCTACGCCAACTTTCTGATTTTAAAAGATTTTAATAGGGGGTGCTCCCATGATTGAGTTGAATCTTCCCTTACGGCTGACAACTGACAACTGTCTTTCACGCCCAATAGCTGCGATCCAGAGTCCGGTACTGGATGGCCTCGGCCAGGTGGGTGACGGCAAGGCTCTCCGCGCCCTCCAGATCGGCGATGGTGCGGGCGACTTTGAGGATGCGGTCGTGGGCGCGGGCGGTCAGGCCCTGCTGTTGCATGGCGCGCTCCAGCAGGCGTTCGGCATCCTCGCCCAGCACACAGTGGACGCGAATCTGGCGGGTGGTCATCTGCGCGTTGGAGTAAATTTTGTCGCCGAATTTGAGAAAACGCACCCGCTGGCGCTCGCGGGCAGCCAGAACGCGGTCCCTGATTTCGGCTGAGCCCTCGGCCGCCGCGCCGCCGCGCAACTCCTTGTATTGCACCGCCGGAACCTCGATGTGAATGTCGATGCGGTCCAGCAGCGGGCCGGAGATCTTGGCAATATAGCGCTGAATCACCGGCGGCGTGCATTGGCACTCGCGCGATTTGTCGTTGAAAAATCCGCAGGGGCAGGGGTTCATCGCCGCGGCCAGCATGAAGCGCGCGGGAAAAGTGAGAGCCATCGAGGCGCGGGCGATGGTCACCGTATGGTCTTCCAGCGGCTGGCGCAAAACTTCGAGGACGTTGCGGGGAAACTCCGGCAGCTCGTCCAGGAACAATAGCCCATTGTGAGCCAGCGAGACCTCGCCGGGGCGGGGAATGATGCCGCCGCCAATCAAGCCGGCGTCGCTGATGGTATGGTGCGGTGAGCGGAAGGGCCGCTGCGTCACCAGGCCGGCAGCCGCGTCCAGCACACCGGCAACCGAGTGAATTTTTGTCGTTTCCAGAGCCTCTTCAAAGGTCAGCGGCGCCAGAATCGACGGCAGGCGCTTGGCCAGCATCGTCTTGCCGGAGCCGGGCGGGCCGATCATCAGAATGTTATGGCTGCCGGCCGCGGCCACTTCCAGCGCGCGCTTGGCCGTCTGCTGGCCGCGAACATCCTTGAAGTCCACGGCAAAGTGCTGCAACTCGCCGAGCAGCGCTTCGGTCGAAACGCGGTAGGGCTCGCGCTGAATCACGCCCACAACCGCTGAGTTGAGCAACTCCAGCACATCCAGCAGCGAGCTGGCGGGGTAGACGTTGACGCCCTCGACAACGGCGGCCTCAGCGGCGTTGAGAGCCGGAAGAATCAGGTTGGGAATGCCCTTTTCACGGGCCATGATGGCCACCGGCAACATGCCGGGAACGGCGCGGACGCTGCCGTCCAGGCCCAGCTCGCCCACCAGAAGAAACTGGCTCAAGTCGTTGGTTTGCAACGCTCCATAAGCGCCCAGAATGCCGATTGCGATGGGCAGATCGAAGCCCGAGCCTTCCTTTTTCAGGTCGGCTGGCGCCAGGTTGATGGTGATAAAGGTGGGCGGAATCAGGTAGCCGGAGTTCTTGATGGCCGCGCGGACTCGGTCGCGGCTCTCACGCACGGCGGCGTCCGGCAGGCCCACGGTGTGGAAGACTTCTTTCTCCGCAACCACGCCGCTATAGTCCACCTCGACATCGATGAGGTGGGCGTCAATTCCGTAGACAGCAGCGCTGTGAGCCTTGAATAACATCTTTTCTAGATTGCAGCGAGTGTAGCAGACGAGAGGGATCAGGGAATAGGGAATAGGGAACAGAGAACAGGAGCAACGCACAGCGAAAAAAAGGCCCCCGATATGATCGGGGGCCAAAGTGCCTTGGTTCTCTCGTTATCCGAGAGGTGGATTGGCGGCCCGACGGCGCGGTGGCCGCCGGAGCGGATGGGAGCCTCGGGGGAGGGCTGCGGTGGTTAAGGCCGCTCCGCGCCGGTCAAGGATGCAACGCCATGGGGGGACGTAGTTTCCTGGGCCGCCAAACTGTTTTCCATCAATCGGATGCGCACTCTGTTCGCCTTGGCGGGCAGTGCGTCTTCCGCGCCAGCGGCATTGCCAAGGGCTACGGAGTGCAAACGGTAGACGGGAATCTGATGATCGGTGACAAGATAGCGCTTGACTGCTTCAGCCAATCGCTCGGAGTTCTGGATGCCCGCGCCCCCAGCAAGAGGCGAATGTCCTTCAATCTCAAGGACGTAACCCTGGTGACCGGTGAGGTTGGCCGCAAAATCGTCCAGTTGCTTGCGGGCGGCAGCGGAGAGAACCGGCTGACCGCCGTGAAATGCGACTTCAAGTTCGGTGGTCTGGCGATACTGATCCAGGCCGCTGACGGTTGTTCCCAACTGATCCACCTGGCCGGCCGCGCCCCGCGCAATTCCGCTGGCGTCGCGAGCCTGGCTGCCTGCGGCCAGGGCCGCCTGATTGGCCGCATCGGCGGTGGATTGGGCATGGCCAATACCGGCCTGCGCTCTGCGGTCCACATCCTGAATGTCGCGGGAGTTTTTGCCGTTGGCTTCATCCAACTCATTCAGTTGGCCTTTGAGGGGGTTCACCTGGTTGTTTACCCACTTTTTGCGCGCCAAGGGATTGATACGGCCCCAGAAGCCTTCCCGAGGTTCGCTTGCCCTGTTTGTCCCGTTTGCCGGGGGCAGCGCGGTAGCCGAAGCCGTGGGCTGCTGATCAACTGCGGGAGATTGTGCCTCTTGCGCGAGTGTGGGAATAGCGAATGCAGATGCCAGCAGAACAAGGGCAAGCTGGCTTGGGAACGAAGATCGAATTGATTCGATAGCTTTCATTTTGAACACCCCCAAAGGTTTCTTTCTCCGCCGGGTCTGCGCGGGGTGAGCGGTAGTGTCTGCTCGCCTTCAAAAAGAGCAAGGCGGGGGCCAAACTCGGCGGAAAATCTGAATCGGCGGGATTTTGCTTTGAATTGTTGAAGTTGTCAAAGGATGGCGGATTGAGTGTGAGCTTGGTTGGAGGTTTTTGGAGCGGATGAAGCGTGTAAGTTTTGCCGAAGCAGGAAAATTCTACCCGGTAAATCCGGCGCGGGGCGGCCTGTATAGTCGTTTATCGACTTTGCCCCCCGCAATGCATGAAATCGTAGCGCTGGCCTTTCAGCCGCATGTAGTGTCGACCTCTTGGTCCACGCCTGTTTCTTTCTGGTTCCCCACCGGCATTGTCGACGCACGGAACATGAAAATATATTTCCGTTATTTCCGACGCGAGAAATGGAGGGAGCAGGGGCCTTCAGGCCCCTGAAATCGAGTCAATCAAGAGCGTTGCCTTTAGGCACGGACAATTTACGATCTTGCAATTGGAATCCGCCACGGGCTGTAGTTTCTTCCTAATTTCGGCGTGCTATTTGCTTCCGACCTTCAGAATGCGAATCTCCGGGTAAGCGCCGTCCCAGTCTGGCTTGACGCTATCGAAGATCAGGCGGAAATCCTTTTCATCGCCCGGCCTGAGCGGAGCCGCGGAGACCGGCTCCAGATCTATATAAGGATCGCGCATACGGATGAGCTTGAGAGGCTGGGTCTCGTTCTGCGTTACTTCGTGAGCAAAGTCGCGGAAGAGCACCTGCACGGTAACGGCGGTGACACTGCGTGCGCCCTGATTGGCGATACGCCCATCCAAGTAGGTCACTTTGCCTCCAGCCAGGTTCGAGGATTCGCTCATCGCCAGGCCGCTCAGCACCAGACTGGATGCATACGGGTCCAGCGGCGCGGAGATAGGCGAGACAGCAGTTGCGGCTTTTCTGCTGGCGCTTTGGTGCTGCAGAATCAGAATGGCGGCGGTTGCAACAAAAAGAACGGCGGCGGCGGCCACAGCCAGCGGCAGCCAGTTGCGTTCTTCCTTCTGTTGAGAAGAGACAAGTTGAGGGTCTATGCTCACGAGCGGAATTCTACACCCGCCGGGGGCGAAAATTCTTATGTTTCTTCGTTACCAAAAGTGTTGTAGAATAGGTCGGCGCTCAACGATTGACAGGGCGAAGAATGGATGTTCGCGGCCAGGAGGGGAAGATGGCAGACGACCAACCTCAGAGGAAATTATCCGACTATAAGTTCAAGGGAAGTTCAGAGGGCGACGATTACCGCGCCATTGCCCGCATCCACCACCGGGAGGCGAAGCAACTGCTGGAAGGCGCGCAGTTGGCCCAGGCCGAAGACCGTCAGGAAGAGTACAAGTTGCTGACCGATCTGGCGATTGCCCGGCGGCAGACGGCGGAGGAGTTTGAGAAGGCTGCCAATGGCGAGGCCGGCGATCCCATTGTGGCCGAGATTCTGGACTGGCAGGAGGATCTTTGCACGGGCTATGTTCCCCATCAGCCGGTATTTATTGCCGCCGATGACAATGAGTGCCCCTCTTATTTGGCGGAAGAACTCAAGCGGCCGGAGAGAGGGCCGATTGCGCGCGCGGTGGCATGGGTTGGGAACTGGATTTCCTGACGCCCTGATGATTGGGGCGCATCGATTTGGCCAGGCGTCAGTTTTTTCCGAGAGTTGCCGGCTTGCCGTCGCGGAGATCGGTGCGAATTTCTCATCTTTTCACACATCATTCGCGCGGAATTCGTGTCTAAGGATTCAAATGTGAGAACCGGAGAGTTTCTGAACGCGTATTCTCTGGCACAAGGCACGGAAAGGCGGCTCGACTATGCAGCCCTCCCCACAAACCATATATTGCTCCATGCCAGCCCGCGGAAGCAGACAATCGCGCAGCCGCAAGCCAGATGAGTTGGCCTACGAGGCCGTAACCGTGGCCGCGATTCTGCTGGTGCTGGGCAGCATTTGGGTCTTCTGAGACGGAAATCCCCTCGGCGCCAGAATCTCCGCGCGGGTTTGCGAATGCGGAGCGTTGGCAACCCTCCATGCTAACCTGAGATTTCCAGTTCATGGAGAATCGATTTGCAATCCAGCGCTTTTTTGATCGCCGTCTTTGAGTTTGTTCTGCTTCTTTTTTCGTTGAGCGTGCATGAGAGCGCGCACGCCTGGATGGCCTCGCGGCTGGGCGATCAGACTGCCCGCATGTTGGGGCGCGTCTCGCTGAATCCGATGGACCACATCGATCCGATTGGGACGCTGCTGCTGCCGGCGCTGATGATCTTTGGGCCGCTCATTGGATTTGGAATGTTTGGCGGCTATCTCTTTGGATGGGCCAAGCCGGTGCCGATCATCAGCCGCAACTTTCGCAACTTCAAGCGCGATGACACTCTGGTCAGTCTGGCCGGCCCGGCCTCGAATCTGCTGCTGGCCATCATCGCCTTTTTTGGGCTTGCGGCTGTCTTCTACTTCGAGAGCCATCTGCCCGATGGGGCAAGCCCAAGCAGTACGCAACAGGCGCTGGAGATGCTCTGCGACATTGGCCTGCGGCTCAACCTGACGCTAGCCATCTTCAATCTGATTCCCATTCCGCCGCTGGATGGCAGCCACATTCTGCGCCAGATGCTGCCGTATAACGCCGTGCAGGTCTTCGACCGCATCACCGGCGTCGCCAGCTATCTGCTCATCATTTTTGTAGGCCGAGCGCTGCTGGGGTTAATCATGTTTCCGATTCTGCAAATGCTTTACGGGGTGCTGGCGCATATATAAAGCAACTGCGGTGGAGGCCAAACAACGCCCTTCAATCCCGCAGCCAAGTACGCCCGTAATGAACTTTCGCCAACTCGCCATCACCGCGCGGGCTTGCCCTGGCGTAGTCGAAGAACGGTAGCCAACTTGCTGTTTTTGTTTACAAACCGCCTTGCCCGTCCCTCTTGTTCATTACCAGAGATGGACACAAGCCAAAAATTCACCGCACCCCTTCCTTTCACATTTTTTGCAATAGGGTCGGATACCTCGACCCCCGCCGCGCCTTGTTCATTGGCGCTATAGCTGGCGTAAACTCAAAAGTACGATGAATCTACCGGCCCCTTCCCCACGCCCTAGCCACAAACGTTTTTTCTTTGAAAAATTCGGCATCACCGAACGCCTGCTGGAGCGCTGCCTCGGTGAGGCTCTCTCGGCCGGCGGAGACTACGCCGACCTCTACTTCGAGTCGGTCGCCGCCACCGCGCTTGGCGTCGACGAGCAGATCGTCAAGTCCGCCAGCCAAGGCGTCAGCGCCGGCTGCGGCATCCGCGTCCTTAGCGGTGAGCGCACCGGCTACGCCTACACCGACAATCTCAACCCCGACCGCCTGCTCCACGCCGCCCGCACCGCCGCGCTCATCGCCTCCGGCCCGGCCAGGCAGCCCGTGCAGGGCTTCCTAGAAGCGCCCGCCGCCGACCTTTATCCTGTTCCGCTGGGCGGCTACGATCTGGATCTGGCCGCGCGCCTTGATCTGATTCAACGCGCCGACCGCGCCGCGCGCGCCTTCGATCCGCGCATCGTCCAGGTCCGCGCCAGCTACTCGGAGGAACTGCGCCGCATCCTCATCGCGGCCAGTGACGGCGCATTCGCCAGCGACACCCAGCCCCTCTGCCGCCTCAACGTCTTCGTCATCGCCAAGGAGGACGCCAACACCACCAAAGGCTCGGCCGGCGGCGGCGGACGTGCGGGCATCGAGCAATTCACCGGCTCCAAAAGCCCAGAGGCTTTAGCCCGCGAAGCCGCTCGCGGAGCCATCCTGCAACTCAGCGCCATTCCCGCCCCGGCCGGCGAGATGGAAGTCGTTCTCGGTCCCGGCTGGCCCGGCATCCTGCTCCATGAAGCCGTAGGCCACGGCCTGGAAGCCGACTTCAACCGCAAGAAGACCTCGGCCTTCACCGGGCTGATTGGCCAATCGGTGGCCAGCTCCAAGGTCACCGTCGTAGACAACGGGACTATATCGGGCCGTCGCGGCTCGCTCAACGTGGACGACGAGGGCACGGCGACCCAAGAGACGGTGCTCATCGAAGGCGGCATTCTCAAAGGCTATCTATCGGACAAGCTCTCGGCGCGCCTCATGGGCATGAATAACACCGGCTCCGGCCGCCGCGAGAGCTATCAATCCATCCCCATGCCGCGCATGACCAACACCTACATGCTGGCCGGCGACGACGCCCCGGAAGACATCCTCCGCAGCGTCAAGCGCGGCCTCTACGCGGTCAACTTCGGTGGCGGCCAGGTGGACATCACGAATGGTAAGTTTGTCTTCTCCGCCAGCGAGGCCTATCTCATCGAAGACGGCAAAATCACCGCCCCAGTCCGCGACGCCACCCTGATCGGCAACGGCCCCGAGGCGCTCAAACACGTCTCCATGGTAGGCCACGACCTCAAGCTAGACGAAGGCATCGGCACCTGCGGCAAAGATGGCCAATCCGTCCCCGTAGGCGTAGGCATGCCCACCATCAAGCTCGACAAAATGACCGTGGGCGGCACGGGTAGGTAGGCGCATCGCCATCGCGCAGTCCCTTTCAATTATCTCAAATACGAGATACAATGAAGTATGTGTTGGGCGGTCGAAGTTCTGAACGATACGGTGCGCGGTGAACTCGATGCCCTCCCTTTGGAAATGCGAGCGCGTCTGCTTCGGCTGGAACGTATGATCTCTCAGGTTGGCCTTGAGAATCTGAGGGAACCTTATGTCAAGCACCTTGAAGATAAGCTATGGGAGATGCGCGCGACTGGAAGGGATGGCATCGCACGGGCCATTTATGTCACGGCCATAGGCCGCAGAGTTGTTATTGTTCGCGCTTTTATCAAGAAGACACAGCAGACGCCGCGTAGCGAAATTAATCTTGCAAACCGGCGAGCAAAGGAGATTTTATGACGATTCCTTTTAAGGAACTCGCGGACGAGTGGCTCAAGAATCCGGAAGTCAAGGCGGAGTACGATCGTTTGGGTCCAGAGTTTGAGATTGCCACGGAGCTGATTCAGGCACGTCTTCGTTCTGGGTTTTCGCAGGTGGAACTGGCCAAGCGCATGGGCACCAGCCAGTCGGCAATCGCCCGGCTGGAAAGCGGAAGAACCTTGCCCAGCGCCAAAACCCTGATCCGCTTCGCCGAAGCCACCGGCTCCAAGATCGAGTTGCGCTTCATCACCGCATAGCTGAATCAAACTGGATAAGGTGACATAGGGTAATGGGAAAGATGAAGGATCAACAATAGGAGAATCGCCAGATGAAATACTTTTTATACAGTGTCGTATTTACGCTATTGATCGGACTTGGTTTGTATATATGGGGCAAACACAAAGATCATCAAAATATAGCTATTTCAAAACAGGAGGATACGACTGTTTATAGCAAACCGCCTGTTCAAAAAACTGTCGGTAGAGTACACACCATTGAGCTGCACCATGGATATATGGTTAATGCAATCGACTTGGTACCACAAGATACACGTGAAGTTGAGAATATTTACCGACGATATGATGAACTATTGAGCAAATGCCCAATACAATCTGAAGCCGAGCCAGACCCAACAAACTGCAGGGCATTTAATTCGTACGAAGAAAGCACCCGGGATGCGCGTAAAGCGCTAAATACCAGGTTGGCGGAAAAATATGGTGTAATTAAAAATGGTTGTTATTCGAGGCCATTTGTTACGGGCTTTAATTATGACAGTAACTATTTACATATGACTGACAATGCAAGTGGAGGTTCTCATGCTATTACAGATGCCGACGAGCGAAATGACGCATGCATGAATGCTGAGAAGTTTACACAACATCCAAAAGATGAAACACAAATTCAAGATGGAGCATGGGGTACAAAGGGAACTTTAATTGAATTATCACAAAAAGAGGCTGAAATTATGTCGAGACTAAATCGGCAGTATCAGATGGATATGCTTTACATTGAGCATGGTAACCCTACATATATCCGCGAAGCAGGAGGTTTGCGTCGGCAAATGGAAGTTATAGTCCATCCATATATCAAAGATAACACGTGGTTTGATGGTGGTTGGATGTGTGTAGGCTCAGATGGGTCATGCAAAATAATTATGCCATATACTGCCAACCAACAATAGGTAAATACTAAAATAAGGTCTACTATTCAGTCTCAATAATTCCAATCTGCTGATCCAGATACCGCGGTAGTGTCCAGTCTTTTGTGTAAACAGTCTGGTTGAAGTTTTGTTTCCGATT
>CAZDYU010000137.1:0-10607 GCA_964509755.1 uncultured Occallatibacter sp.
CGATTCCGTCGCGCGATATTGTAAGCGAATTAATGACTCAGGACACTAGAGCATTCTCATTGATAGTGTAAGGAAGCTCCGTGCCCCAGCCATTACGCGTTCTTTGTGAAATGTCTGGGAAATTACGAACTCAACCCCGAAGGAACTGTGAAAATGCTCTAGCAATTTCCCCGGAGTATCGGCGGGACATGCTCATGCTCTTCGTTCTCCTGACATATCCGCCTGAAGAAAGAGAATCGCAATCCGCGAACTACTTTCGTAAATCTCTAACCTCGACGGACCCCGCCGCCAGAGCCTGAAGTTCCCCTGTTTGCAACAGTGCTTTTCTAACTGAACCCAAGCACGGGATGGGGCACGTAAGCCTCTTCAAGCGATGCTACCTCTTCCGCCGAAAGTTGCACCGAGAGCGCCGCCGCGGCGTCCGCTAGATGGTGCGGCTTCGTCGCTCCCACAATCGGCGCGGCAATTGCCGGCTTGGCCAGCAGCCACGCCAAAGCAAGCTGTGCGCGGGGTATGCCGCGCTGCTCGCTGAGCTCTCCCAACCGGTCCACAACCTTGCGGTCCGCCTCTTCGCTCGGTTTATACATGGCGTTTCCAAATCGATCGGTGTCGGAGCGTTTGGTTGTTTCACTCTGCCATGGCCGCGTAAGCCGTCCACGCGCCAGCGGGCTCCACGGAATCACCCCGATCCCTTCGCTCTGGCAAAGCCCCATCATCTCGCGCTCTTCCTCGCGATAAAGCAGATTCAGATGATTCTGCATGGAAACAAAGCGGGTCCATCCATGCAAATCGGCCAGATAAAGCGCCTTGGCAAATTGCCATGCGTGCATCGATGACGCGCCGATATAACGCACCTTGCCGGACTTGACCAGATCGTGCAGCGCCTCCAGCGTCTCCTCGATGGGCGTCTCGTAATCCCAGCGATGAATCTGATAAAGATCCACATAGTCGGTTTCCAGGCGGCGCAGACTCTGATCGAGCTCGTAAAATATGGCTTTCCGTGAGAGACCGCGGCCATTCGGTTCGCTGCGCATGATGCCTTGAACCTTGGTGGCGATCACAACCGCTTCCCGCCGCGCGTTAGCCCGCAGAAAACGGCCAATCACTGCCTCGCTTTCGCCGCCAGAGTACACATTCGCCGTATCGAAGAAGTTGATGCCAAGATCCAGCGCCTGGCGCAGAAACGGACGACTCTCTTCTTCATTCAGAGCCCACGGCTGTCTGCCCGGCAGATCGGCCGGAGCCGGCGCGCCATAACTCATGCAGCCCAGACAAATGCGAGAGACCTTCAATCCAGTTTTGCCAAGATTCACGTAATCCATAGCTTTTCCCTCTTGCCTTCCTTCAGATAAATCAGATGCGGGGATCATCGGACGGTTGCGCCTGAAAGCAATTTTGCCTTCCTTCTACCCAGTTTCTCAATCCTGGCGATCCGCCCCGAAACAAGTATCCTCCGGCATTGGGGTACCAGAATGACGGTCTGGACAAAAAGGAAAGGAGCAAACGGATATGCTTCTTGAGAGAGTCGGAGGCTTTATGGCTGGTAATCCCACAAAAGGGCCGGTGTAAATGCGCTCCATGCCGGTAGCCTCTGTGCATCCGCGCCGTAGGCAAAGCGATTGTTCGAGCATTTTCACCCATAATGCAAGAAAACCAGGCCTCCCATCCATTTCATGTTCTGAGTGAAATGGATGGGAAGCCACAAAATTCGCCGCGCGGAAACTGTAAAAATGCTCTTCCCCGAAACGCCTAACTGGCCGGAACCACCAGTTCCATATCCACCGTGCCCAGCTTCTGGCTGGTCTGGTCGCTCACGCCCAGCAGCACATGATACTTTCCCGGCTTGAGCGCCAACTGCTGACGAAACGCGATTCCCGCGGTAAGAATGAATTGGTACCGGTCGGGATCAAGATCGATGTTCAGTGTGCCGGAGGTCTGCGGAAGGCTCTTCGGCTGCTGCTCGGCGTCGTTGAATCCAATCAGTTGCACCTTGAGCTTGGCGTGATGATGGCCATCGGCAGTAGTCGTAAAGTTCACGTCGGCGGCTTCTACCGTGGATTGCACCACCAATCCCGGATGCTGTGGATCGGGCGGCAAAACCTTGGCGCGGAGCCTGAGCCCTGCCATTTCAGGAACTCCGGGCTGAAGCACGGTCTCCAGATCGTTGCCGGAGTCCGCCGCCGGGCCATTGGCCAGCGCAAAGTATCCGCGCCGGTATGTCAGCGAGACGCCGCCGGCCGCTTCCACCTTGATCGTGCGGAAGTTGCCGTTCCAATTTGCATTTGTCGGCCGGTAGGCGAGCGAGTAATAAGTCGCGCCATCCTCCAGCGTCTTCTGCATCGTTCCAGCCACGTCGTTGGTGCCGACGATTGCTTCGCCGCCCGTCTCGCGCGCCAGGTCGTTCATCTCCGTCTTAAGATTGCCGAGTGCAAAGGAGCCGCCGCGCGGGTCGCCGGGCAAGGCTGTGCCCACTCCTGCCGGTCCGCTGATTGCCGCCGTCGCCGACTGTGTCACCAGCCCAAAGACGCTGGTTGGGTACACTGCGATCCGCGCGCTGGCCAGTTGGTTGAGAGTTGTCCGCATCTCTTGCCGCGAGGTCTGGCTGAAGTGGCCCTGCAAGGTCAACAGCTGGGCATTGAATTGCGTTCCGTTGCCGCTGAGAGAGGTGTAAGTTGGCGGTCCCGCCACATCGACCGAAAGCGGAAAGCTCTCCGCAAGCCAATACATGCTCTTGCGGCCGGGGTAGCCTTCCATGGTCTTCGCCACCTGTCCAAGAGCGGTGATCGTCGATTGTGCGCGCACATCGTAGCTCTGGCTGGATGAAGCCGCTCCGGAATCTTCCATCGCCGTCGAAGGGGCGGGATGGCGGCCAAACTGCGCCGCGGCATTTGCCGCCATCATATTGTCTGCCGCTTCGCCGGTTCGCGAAGTGTCAAGTATCTGCACCGGCTTGAGCATCTTTGAAGCGTTGTCCAGCAGCGCCGGGCTGCCTGCCTCGCCCTGTACCGCTTGCAGCCCGTTACCAAGTGTAAACAATGCAATCCGCTCGCCCTTGGGCAGTGTGCGAAGAAACTTCAGCATCTGCTGCCGAGCTGTCAACTGGTCGTCGTTAGGCGTATTCAGAAGATCGCAGAGCACAATCGTGATCGATTTGGAGCCCCCATTGGCGTGGACGTTGGTGAACTCGGTCTTGGGCCCTGCCAGCTCCGGCTCAGCCAGCGCCGGCGCGGCGGCGGGCTCTGGCGTGTGTGCGGTAAAATAATCGATCGCCTGAGGCTGACCGTCTTCCGTCAGCGTGAAATCTTGCTGCGTGAGCCCGCGAACAACATTGCCGTGCGAGTCGCGCACCAGCACATCGACAAAAACCAGGCGGCTATTTACATGCAGGGTGGCCAGCGGCGCGGCCTCGGTGCCGGTCTGCTGACAAAGTGCGGCAGCCGAAAGCAGAAAAATCGCGGCCAATTGGAAAAAACGGGACATTCGATTCACTCCTTCTGCCTCTCGACAGATGCACTGCAATATCCGGGGCTCTCTTGAGATAAAAATGCCCCTACTCATTCGACGGCATAGCGATTCATTCGGTCAAGCCATCGGCCAAGATTAGTGCTCCGGCAAGAAAATACTGTCAGGGTGCACCATCCATTTCCGCGTTCTTTGCGGAAATGGGTGGGAATGAGTCGTCACTATTCTGTTGCCGGATCGATAGCGCGCGGAAAAAGCAGCCGCGCTCTCAGCCCAGCGTTCCCGCCGCCACTGGCGAAATCGCCCGCAAATGCTCCACAGCCTCTGGAACCACCACCAAGACTCGGTCCACATCGGCCTCGGTGGCATTCCGCAGCAGGCTGAAGCGCAAACTGGCGCGGGCGCGCGTCTTGTCCAGGCCCATAGCCATCAGTACATGACTCGGCTCGGTAGCGCCGGAGTGGCAGGCCGAACCGCCGGAGACAGCCACGCCCTTCAAATCCAGCGCAATCACCAGCGCCTCGCCCTCCAGCCGGTCGAACCATATATTGGTCGTATTGGCCACGCGTGGAACCCGCTCGCCGTCTTTCCAGCCGCCATTGACGCCCGTGCCGGCAATCTCCAGCAGCCCAGCCTCCAGACGGTCGCGTAGTGCAGCCAGCTTCTCGATTGTCCCATCCTCCAGCGCGCTCATCGCCAGCTCCGCCGCCTTGGCCAACCCCACAATCCCCGGCACATTCTCGGTTCCCGCGCGCCGCCGTCGCTCATGGCTGCCGCCCACCAGCAGAGACTCAATCGGCGTCCCGCGCCGCACAAAGATCGCGCCTATGCCCTTGGGTCCATGCATCTTGTGCGCGCTGATTGAAAGCAGATGGCAGCCAAAGCGCCGCACGTCGAACCGCACCTTGCCCGCGCCCTGCACCGCATCAATGTGAAAGAAAACGCCCGCATCTTTGGCGATTCTGCCAATCTCTTCCACCGGTTGCAGCACTCCGGTTTCGTTGTTGGCCAGCATCACGCTGATCAGCCGCGTCTCGGGCCGCAGCGCGCGCAGAATCTCCACCGGGTCGATCAAGCCGCTCGGCAGCGGCGCAACAAAGGTCGTCTCCACGCCGCGCTCCGCCACGCGCTCGGCCGCCGCCAGAATCGCCGAGTGCTCAATCGAAGTCGTGACAAAGTGATCGCCCGGCCGCAGCAGCCCAAAGAGGGCCGTATTGTCGCCCTCTGTCCCGCCGGAGTTGAAGACCACCTCGGCATCGTGGCAGTTGAAGAACTCCGCCAGCGTCGCCCGCGCCCGATCCACGGCCGAGTGCGCCTGCTGCCCATCCAGATGAATTGACGAGGCGTTCCCAAAGCGCTCCATCCAGTACGGGCGCATCGCCTCCATCACCTCCGGCAGCAGGGGCGTGGTGGCGCTCGCGTCCATATAAACCCGCTTCAACCGTGTTTCTCCTCTTGCTTCAATTCTACGGGAATCGAAAATGGTACGCCTTC
Source organism: uncultured Occallatibacter sp. (assembly GCA_964509755.1). Classification (GTDB taxonomy): domain Bacteria; phylum Acidobacteriota; class Terriglobia; order Terriglobales; family Acidobacteriaceae; genus Telmatobacter. Next base: position 4,957 of record CAZDYU010000137.1, read on the forward strand.
CCGCCTGAAACGCGCGTCATAAACCTCTATTTCCGAAATAGTTACAACATTACTCGTTGCGCAATTCAAACGCCCCACGCATTTTCCCCTTTCTCCGCCCCTCAACTTCTGTCATACTTGATTGTGCCCACCTGGTACGTCCATCCAAACAATTCATTTAAGAGGTTGCATTCATGTCGGCAAAGTATGTCTTTGTGACGGGCGGAGTTGTGTCCAGTTTAGGGAAAGGCCTCTCGGCCGCGGCCATCGGATGCCTGCTTGAGAGCCGCGGCCTCCGTGTCAACATGATGAAGTTCGATCCCTACCTCAACGTCGATCCCGGAACCATGTCGCCCTTCCAGCATGGCGAGGTCTTTGTCACCGACGATGGAGCCGAGACCGACCTCGACCTCGGCCACTATGAGCGCTTCACCCATGCCCCGCTCTCCCGCGACAACAACCTCACCACCGGCCGCATCTACGAGCAGATCATCCTCAAAGAGCGCCGCGGCGACTACCTCGGCAAAACCGTCCAGGTCATTCCTCACGTGACCAATGAGATCAAGAACGCCATGCGCAAGGTCAGCGCAAACGGAGCCGACGTCACCCTGGTCGAGATCGGCGGCACCGTCGGCGACATCGAATCGCTCCCGTTTTTAGAAGCCATCCGCCAGATGCGCCAGGAGCTTGGCCGCGATAATACCGTCTTCATTCATCTCACGCTCGTCCCCTGGATCGCAGCCGCTCAGGAACTCAAAACCAAGCCCACGCAGCACTCCGTCAAAGAACTGCTCTCCATCGGCATTCAGGCCGACATTCTCCTCTGCCGCTCCGAGCGTCCCCTCGGCAGTGAGATGAAACAGAAAATAGCCCTCTTCTGCAATGTCGAAGAGCGCGCCGTCATTGGCGCTCTCACGGTTCCTTCCATCTATGAAGTCCCGCTCGGCTTTGCCCTGGAAGGCGTGGACTCGCTGATCCTCAAGTACCTGCGTATCGACGCCCCTGAAGCCAATCTCACCGAGTGGAAGGCTCTGGTTGACCGCTGCTATCACCCCAGGGACGAGGTCCACATCGCCATCGTCGGCAAGTATGTCGAGTACGAAGACAGTTATAAGTCGCTCAAGGAGGCGCTCACTCACGGAGCCGTCTCGCAAAATCTCAAACTCAAAGTAACTTGGATAGAAGCCGAGGATCTGGAATCGAAGTTTCCCGAAGATAGAAGTTATGAGTCCAAGTTAGATAGCTTCGACGGAATTCTCGTCCCCGGCGGCTTCGGCAAGCGCGGCATCGAGGGTATGTTGAACGCCATCCGCTACGCTCGAGAAAAGCAGGTGCCTTACTTCGGAATCTGTCTCGGGATGCAGACCGCCTGCATCGAGTTGGCACGCAACGTCTGCGGTCTCAAGGACGCCAACTCCACCGAATTCGACCCCGCCAGCCCGCACCGGATCATCTACAAACTCCGCGAACTGCTCGGCGTAGAAGAGATGGGCGGGACGATGCGTTTAGGCGCATGGGCCTGCATCCTCCAGCCAGAGACGCTGGCCTCCAAAGCCTACGGCGGAGCTACTGAAATCAGTGAGCGCCATCGCCACCGCTATGAGTTCAACCGCGAGTACGAGGCCTTGCTCACCGGCGCTGGCCTGCGTATCAGCGGCACCACCCCAGACGCCACTTATGTAGAAATCGTAGAGCTTCCCGGCCATCCCTACTTCCTAGGCTGCCAGTTTCACCCCGAATTCAAATCCAAACCATTAGAGCCGCATCCCCTCTTCCGCGAATTCATAATTGCGAGTTACAAGAACCGCCTGCAGCGCCTCACTCCCGAAGTCGGCGAAGCTCCCACGCTCACCAGCGCGCATCTGTCCTGATTGCCGGACGCTGCATAAGACGGATGTCAGAAGACGATTTCACTCAATCCAAGGCGACCTTGCGATACCTATGTCCTACGGAAGGTTACTAAGAAACTTCTTCATCTCATCGATCACTTGCGCTTCATTCGAGCGGTGGACGTAATGGTCTGCATTCGGAATCTGAACGATACGGGCGGTTGGAACTCCGCGCGAGAATGCTTCGGCCTGCGCAGAGCATCGTGCAGTGTCCGCATCAAGTCGTGCTGCTCTGCGTTCGGGGTCGTTCGGAAAGAAGTGACTCCAGTCGTGAGGGCATGCAAAAATCGCGAGGGCCGGAACGGGGATGGATGTGTACTTCTCCATGCCAAAATTGAGCGCGGCCCCTATCGGTGGGCGCGGCGGCAGCGGAGGCATCGTCTTTACATCTTCATTGTTCTGGTGAAGAAAGGTCTCGAACCTTGCAATTGCAACTTCAAGTTCGCGTAGTTTCTCCTGTTCATCCACCCCACCGGCTTCAATCTCCTCGATGCGCTTCTTGATGCTGTTCATATCGATCTCGATCAACGGGTGCGCAGGATCGTAGAATGCGAAGCCTGTTGCCGCGTCGAGGTAAATGAGACCGGAGATTTTATCCGGAAATCGACTGCCGATTGAGCTTAGCTCCTCACCCGCGAGCGAGTGTCCCACCAGAACAGGACGCTTGATCCGAAGCGCTTGCATGACTGCGAGTACATCGTCTCCCAGACCATCTGCTGAGTAGTTCCCGTTCGACGGTGCCGGCTTGCTGGACGCGCCAAAGCCTTTGCGCGTGATGCCGTAGACGTGATTCTCGCCGGTGAACTTCGGCGCAAAATTATCGAACGCGTGAGCGGTGTCTCCGGCCCCCGCCAAGAAGATGAGCGGTTTGCCGGATCCTCCCCAATCAAGCACTTCAAGCTGGACACCTTCCGCGACGGTGACAAACTGAACCTTGTGCTGTGAGGAATCCGCTTGTGCAGATGCCTGCAGAGAAATAACGAGAGATGCAAACAAGAGAAAAAGTAAGTTCCGCATTTTGTGCACAAGACTCTCCCGGAACGATGGTCGCTACCATTTGCCAAATTATAAAGGGGATGGAAACTGAAAAACGTTCTTCCATTCACTGCTCTCGTCTCAATCAATTCACTCCGTCCTGCCCCGACTATCCTAACGTCTCTAGTCCCTTATCCCAGCAGCACCGCGCCCTTCGCCTTCCCGGCCAGCGCGCGGTCTAGAGTGACGAGGCGGATTCCGGCGGCGACTGAAAATGCGGAGAGGTAGCCGTCTGCCCATTGCTTTGTCGAGATTTCGTTACGGTCGGTGTGGTTCCGGAAGAGGGGATCGATTCCGCGCGGCTCTTCCATCCATTGGTTGCCAGGATTTGCCAACAGCGCATCAAATGCATCCCAAGCTTCTGACTGGGTGAGTACATCCTCGCCCATCGCGCTACGGTTGGTCAGAAGACGCAGTAATCCTAACTGTGTAAACCGGCAAAAGAAGACCACGGCCTCGTCGTCAAGCGATTCCCCCCACGCTTTGACCGCGCCGTGGTGCGGATGAATCTCGTGCGCCAGCGCGAACCAGACATTCACATCAGGGAAAAGGAATGTACTCGTAAACACCTTCCTCGCCCAGCTTGAGGGAGCCCGGATGCTTGGATCGAATCACCGGAAATCTGGGTCGCCCCTCTTGTTTCGCGGGGGCGCTCCGGCTGCGGAATCTAACCGCAACGCAATCCAGGATGATTTCTTTGACGCTTGTACCCGCACTGGTGGCGCACACCTTCAACTCACGGTAAACAGGGTCCGGGATGTCAAGAATCGTCCGCATACAGAGAATGTACCATATTTATGGCTGTGAGCCGCGCACTTACAAAGACGAACTGAGCGCCAGCCACACATTCACATCAGGGAAAACCGATGAGATCGTAGATTTGCTCATTGTCGATCACGAGCTTGTCTGTCCGGGTAGAAGGAAGGATCGGATGCTTGAACCGCCTAACTGGCTTGGATCCTTCAGGCTCGCACTCCAACTCCTTATCAATGCCGCGCAAGACGATTTCGACGACAGACAATCCCTCCTGCTCGGCCTTGGCCGTCAGCAGGCTGAACTTCGTATCTGGAATGTCCAATTGAGTCCACATGGCAAAATCGCACCCTAAACCGCAAAATGGCCTCTCCTAGAGGAGAAGCCATTTGCCCAATACACCATGCAAGCCAAGTTCACTTGCAGTCGCCCAAAAAACAAGAAGCTGGAGCCGAAAGTCGGACTCGAACCGACGACCTGCTGATTACGAATCAGCTGCTCTACCAACTGAGCTACTTCGGCCTGCATCTCAGATTGTACCGTTGCGCCCGCCTTCGGTAAAGTCCACCCATCAAATAGACTGATCAGGCCGCGGCCAAACGCTCTAAAAATCGTCATGGATTGATTCGTCAAGGTCCATGTATAATTTGGACTCTGCCGCGCACTGGCAGAGCGTCCCCAACCTCTTTTTCCTGAACGCAAGAATCTAAAGGAGATCCCCAATGAACCTTCCTCGCATTGGAGTGGCCGCCGCGCCCCTGTTCCTCTTTGCGGCTTTCGCAAGCGCATTGCCCGCCCATACCTGGGTTTCAGCCTCCGGCAGCGATGCAAATACTGGCACTGCCATCAGTCCTTACGCCGACTTTGCCACGGCTGTCGCCAATACCGCGCCCGGCGGCATCGTCTCCGTAATGGGGCCAGGCGACTACGGCCCCCTGACCATCACCCAATCCATCACCATCGACGGCACTGGCGGCGGCTCCATCGGCTTTGCCGGCAGCGGCGAAGCCATCTACATCGACGTCGGCGCCAATACCAACATCGTTCTGCGCAACCTGAACATTGATGGCGGTGGCACCGGCATTGACGCCATCTTCATTGCCAGCGCTGGAACCACCAATATCGTGAATGTGGTCATCGACGGCTGTCATCTTGAAGGCTTCGCGCAAATTGGCGTCGGTTTGGGCAGCGGATCCCCAACGTATGTGACGGTTAGAAACACAACCATTCAGGGCGGAACCATTGGCGTCCGCACCTTTCAGAACGGCACTGCCGGGCCAGTCACCGCCTACGACCATGTATTGCTGGATCATGTGACCATTCAAGGAGCTACCTCCGCCGGCGTTTTTACCCGCAACGGCAATGTCGATTTCAGCAACTCCAACATCGCCGGAAGCGTCGGAGCAGGCGCGGTAGCGATTGAGGCCGATACCTATGCCACAGTGAACGTGCAGAGCACCACAATCACCAGCAATACCAATGGCCTCTGCATCTATGCCAACTCGACGGCGGTAATCGGCACCAGCACCATTCTTGCCGACAACGCCACCAATGTGGAGGCTTGCGGCGGCGCGGTTCAAGGAGCGGCGGGCGCAGGTCCGTCCCCCAAGAAATAACACCCATCGCCTGCGGAGATACTCCATGCTTTGGGCTCCGCGGCCTGAATCAAACTGCAACAGGCCGTGAAACCCTCCATGCCGGGCAGTTCAATCGACCCGCGGCAACGTGTCTCCCGGCCTCTCTTTCACGCAGGAATCAGGCCTGCAAATACGCCAACGGCCCGTTGGCCGTACAATAAGCCTTGAGGTAGAATCGGTTTCCCAATGTCATTGAATGGTTATCCATCCCGCTCCACGCGGTCGCACGGCCTTCGTTCGCTCTTCAGCATGTTTTCCAGCGACCTGGCCATCGATCTAGGCACCGCCAACACTCTGGTCTTTGCGGCCGGCAAGGGCATCGTTGTCAACGAACCCTCCATCGTCGCCATCAACAAGA
>CAZDYU010000138.1:0-10584 GCA_964509755.1 uncultured Occallatibacter sp.
CTTGGGGTGCGAGGGGTCGGCAGTTCAAATCTGCCCGTCCCGACCATTAAAATCATTGATTTACGGAAGCGGCCTCGCTTCCGTTTTTCTTTTTGTGGGGGATTTTGTGGGGACCACGATGCAATTTCGCGCCTTGAGTCCCCCCTTTGCCCGTCGGCCGGCTCATGCTGCCAGAAATCCTCTGCGATCTTCCCGTCAAGTTTGTCTAAGTAGGCCGCGTTCATGTGGCTCTGGATGGTCGCCACTTCACGCCCCCGCCGCGCACGTTCAAGCGCGAATTGAGTCTGCATCCGCACGCATACAAGCGCATGAGAACGGCTGGTTGTTGGCTGAAGCGGATTGCCTTCCGTGAATTCAATGGCTTGTTCCAGCACCTATCCATCTGAAGTGCCAGCCAATCTCCCAAGTGCTCATGGTTCATACTTTATAGGTGCGGCCATTTTGGAAACGTACCGGGATGCTGTTGGCAGGGCTGGCTGTTGCCGGCTCATCCTGCTGCGCTCAGACGGCCCGCTCGGCGCAAAGCGGAACGCGTCTGGATGGTCAGTGGCAACGCGCAGTTGACCAAGCTTCACGTCAGGCTCCCGATGCGCGAGTGCTGGTTCTGGAGATTGGCTCGGGAGATTTGCTTGCGTCGGCTCGCCTTGCCCAAGCGAGCCGCACACTGGCAACGCCCGGATCGACGCTGAAACCGATGATCCTCTACTTTGCCCTTGCGTCAGGGCGCTGGAATCCAGAGAAAAGGATCGCGTGCAGCCGCCAAATGCATTTAGGCAGCCATGAGCTCAACTGTTCTCATCCAGTTGCGGACCCGATGAATGCGCAGTTGGCGCTGACCTGGTCCTGCAACTCCTACTTTGCGGAGTTAGCCGGAACGCTTTCTCCCCAGCAACTCCGCCAGGCTCTCAGCGAAAGAGGCCTGCTTGCCGCCACCGGATTGACGCACCAGGAGGAGACCGCCGCCCTGCGTGAGCCGCGCACGCGGGAGCAGGTTCAGCTTGCCGCGCTGGGCGTCGAGGGGATTCGAGTTACGCTGCTCGAGTTGGCCGAGGCGTACCGGTCGCTGGCGACAGAACTGGCCGCGCGCCGGTCAACTGTTGCGTCAAGAACCGTGGCGGCGGGTTTGGCGGACTCGGCCAGCTTTGGGATGGCGGGCGCAGCGTCGCTGGGCGGCGTTCCCATTGCCGGCAAAACCGGCACAGCCAGCGAGGAGAGTGGTGGCCCGACTCACGGCTGGTTCGCCGGTTTTGCGCCGGCTGAGTCGCCACAGGTTGTGGTGGCCGTTTATCTTCCCACGGGGCACGGCTCTGATGCGGCGCGGGTGGCCGCTAAGCTGCTGGCGCTCTCGCCGTTGAGGATGCCATGAAGCGTGCCTCGTTGGTCATTTGCCTGGCCTTCTGTTGCGTTGCGGCTCTCGGTCAGCCTGCGCCCCGCTCCACAATTCGCGTGGGACTTTGGACGCTGTGGCGCGACAAGGAAGCCGCCGTCGCGCCTGTCTCCGGCGCATCGATTCAATTGTGCAAAACCTGTGCCTCAATGCCCCTCGCGGCGATGGCCGTCCGTGTCAAGAATGCTGAGTTGTTCTGGACCGATCCAAGTGGGCGGGTGCATTCATCGGCAGAGTTGCTGCTGACTGGCAGTTACAAGATCGCCGCTCATGGGGAAGCGCTCACGTTATCCTATCCGCTCAGAATCGCGGCGCAGTCGGGTGCGCTTGTACTCGTGGCGACGCTGCCCGTGGAGAGATACGTTGAGTTTGTGGTGGCAGCAGAGAGCGGCGGCGCGGATTCGCCGGAGTCGCGCAAGGCGCTGGCGGTTGTGGCGCGCAGCTTTGCGCTGGCTCCAACTCATGGGCACGCCGCATTCGATGTCTGCGACTCGACTCACTGCCAGTGGGTGCATTGGCACGCCACACCAGACGCTCACGCGGCAACACTGGCTACTTCCGGTGAGAGTCTGTGGCGCGATGGCAGCCGCGCCGAGGCCTACTTTCATCAGAACTGCGGCGGGCGCACTGCCAATGCCGATGAGGTCTGGCCGGCACGGCCCGCAACGGATCGCGCCGGAAGATCTTCGCTGGTTTCGCGCGCAGACCCTTATTGTTCTCGGGCAGGATCGAGTGAATGGTCGGCTACGCTTTCGCGGGCTGAGTTGACTCAATTGCTGGCCGCGGCGGGTTTGGCGGCGTCCGGATGGAAGAGCTTGACGGTTGCGCGGCGCGGAGGATCGGGCCGGGTCACGGTGCTGATGGCCGGCGCGACGAAAATTCCGGCGGAAGACTTTCGCCTTGCCGTGGGCCGCGCCCTGGGATGGAACCGCATTCGCAGCAACTGGTTTGAGGTTGCGGCGGAGGGTGACGGCTTTCTCTTTCATGGCCGCGGCTCCGGTCATGGCGTGGGCCTCTGCCAGACCGGCGCGGCGGAGATGGCCCGCCAGGGACGCAGTTACCGCGAGATTCTAGCCCAATACTTTCCCGGCGCAACGGAGGCGGAAGTGACGACTGGCGCGGCGTGGCAGATGCTGAATGGACAAGGTTTCACTTTGGAAACCAGTGCGCCGGAGGACGCAAAGTTTCTTCCGGTTTTATCGCGCGCGCTGGCCGAAGCCGAGAGCCGCGGCGGGCTTGTTCCTGGCGCGGCAATTACGATTCGGGCTTACCGTTCAACGTCCGCCTTTCGCGATGCAACGCTGGCCCCCGGATGGGTTGCGGCCTTCACTGAAGGCGGCCAGATTGCGCTGCAACCGCTGCGCATTCTTGCCGCACGCAAGCTGCTAGCGTCTGTTGCACGCCATGAGTTTCTGCACGCGCTGGTGGAAGAACGGTGCAGCGCGCATACGCCGCTATGGCTGCGCGAAGGGCTCGTGGAGGCATGGTCGGGCACCTTGCGCAATGGGCCATATCCCTCGCTGACGATCGAGTCGATTGATGCAAACCTAACCCATCCAGTCAACGAAGCCGAGTCGGAGGCCGCGCACCGCGCCGCCGGCTGGTACGCGCAACAGCTTCTCGACCGCTTTGGCCGCGCGCAGGTGCTGGAATGGCTGCGCACGGGCGTCCCGCCGAGCGCGCTAGTTGCTCTCCGGTGAGGGAGGCTTCTCGGTCTTTTCAACCGTAGTGGACTCCGTCTTGTCGAGGATCGTTTTGAGCGCCTCATCGGTCCCTGGCTGCTGAAGGTCAAAGTGCACCACATACCAACCTAAAAGAAGAATCCAGATGCTCAGTTTCAGCAAGTCAGCCGTTGCCATTACCAGTTCTGCACTCCATGTATGTTCGAAGACCGATATACTCCAGGGCCCAATATAGAAGAGATCAGGCAACAGTGCTACCAGCGCTGCAAGTAGAACGCTCAGCCACCAACTTCCATTGAGGAGCATTCTAAGTAATCTCCGCCACGGCAAACGCAAGCCCCATTCCGCTGACGCCACCGCGAAGGGAATTAGAACTGCCGGGAGTATTGTCCACTCCAGCAGCCACTCCAAAAACTGGTTGTTCGTCAATTCGATCGATACAAGGCCGATCAAGGCTAACGCTATCCAAATCAGCAGAGAAAGCGCGCCCCAAACCAGTCGCACTCGCTTGCCGTCACCTTTCAGCAGTGAGCGCAGATAACTCGCCAATACGACTGGAGCTATCAGGATTAACACAACGATGACTGCCAGCAGAATAATCGAAAGAATTGCTAACCATCCGCTATCGCCGCTCAAACGCGTCTGAATCCTGTCCGCCACAGTCCACAGAAGCATCCAACCCAAAATAGCCCAGACCCAACGGCGGCTTACGCGCAGTCGATCAAATAACTCCGTCAAAGCATGGCTTTCCGGCAGCGGCTTTTGATAGCCGAAGAGCACGCCCGCCCACGCCAGCAGCAGAACCCAGCCCCCGACGCCGAGCAGATAACTCGCCGCCAGCTTCAGCGATACGCGCCAGATCTGCGCGGAGACCGTTCCATGCGGGTCGGCGGAATAAAAGTGGCCAGGCAGGCAAACGCCCGCCAGCGCAACAACCGTCACGCCCAGCCACCAGCGCCAGTTCCACAGCAGTTGCAGAACTCTGCGCACCGGCAGACGCCAGCCCCATTGCGCAGAGGCTATGGCACAGGGAATAACCTTTGCCGGCACCACGATCCAGCGCAGAACCCACTCGATGTAACTCATCCACAAAGAAAGATGCTGGTAGGTTAGCAACTTTGCGCGCCAGTGGGCGGGAGCCTGCGAGTTCAAGTAGCCAGCCCATTGATAACTCTGCTCGTCGCACCAATCCAGAAGCGCCCAACAGAGCCACCCCGCCGCGATCCATGCCAGTAGAGTTGTCGCGCCCCATGCCAGCTTGACTCGCTTGCCGTCGTCGTTGCTCAGGCTGCGCATGGTGCCCGCCTGCAACTCCAGCGCGGAGATGGCCACAAGCAGCGGCAGAAGCAGCGTGAGCGCAACCTGCCACAGGTGTTTCTCGGGCAGGCGCGTCCATGCAATGCCCGCAAGTATCAATAGCAGTGTTCCAACAAACTGTGCCGCTACCCAGCGGCGGCTCTGGCTCAGGCGGCCAAGCAGATCTTTGAAGTAGTTCACGGCTGCACCTCCAGAGTTGCCGGATCGGTAGTGGCTTGCACATTCGATTGATACATGGGCCCGGTTTGTGCCGGGCTCACGACGAATTTGCCCGGATTGACCACCTTGAGCAAATAGACATATTCGCGGCGGCCGCTAAAATCGGTGTTGAAAAAGGCCGCGCGGTCGTCGTGGAACTCTTTGCGCGTGTACCAGTCCGTCCACCAGGCTGGCTTGCTGTTCAGTGTGTAGAGGCCGGTGTTGGGCAGGAACTCCGTGCCCGAAGGTATCGGATCCTCGGCCAGCAGATACTCCCAGCTTGTTCCGCTCAGCGCCAAACGAACGGCAACAATGTCGCCTGCGTGAACAGCGCCTTTCAGCGGTACAAGGTTGTAGGTGATTGGATCGGACGGCTTCGGTTGATACTTCTGAAGAACGTAATAATCGCGCGTGATATTGAGCGCCAGTTGGCCTTGCTGAAAGTTCCTCCGGTCAGCCGAATACCAGTTGCTCTCCGCCGACCAGTAGGCGATGCCGTTACCGCTCTTGCGCACCGTCAACTGTCCGCCATTGCCCACCTGTGCGGCAGTTAGCTTGACCCGCCATGGTAGCGCAAATGCGTCTTCGGGGCTGAAGTGGCGCTTGCCCACGCTGGCCCCATTGACCAGCAACTCGACATCGGAGCTATTGGCCAACTCACCGCTCAGCATCAGGTAGTCGGTGAGCCCCTGAATCACCATCGCCGTCTGCTTGGTTGAATACCAGTAATCCCCGTCGCGATGCTTGCCGAGCCATTGCGCGGCCTTGGGCAGCAACCCGCTCGTCCGGTCCTGGCGCACCAATAGCTTCAGAGCAAAGGCTGTGGTTTCAGCCGAAGTATCGTCCCAGTATTCGAGCAAACCATCGTAGGTTCCCGTCCAATACGCATCGGAATCGTCAGTCCTGGCCTTCTTTTCCAGCAGCAACGCCGCATCATGCGCGCGGCTGTCTCCGGCTGCGTCCAGCGCCAAACCAACCAACGCCAGGCCTTCATCGCTGAGCTTGTCGCGATCCGACCAGGCTTCATCGAGGGCGGCCTTATTCGACGGCGCGCCGCCGGTGGTGGAAAGCGCATAGACCACATATGCTTGAAGATCGGGAATCATCTCAGGATGCGCGGCCAGCGTGGATGTCAGCCACTCGCGCCCTTTGTTTATCCGGTATTCTTCGATCTTGTAACCGGCAGCCTTGGCTTGGCTCAGCCCGCTCACCACGTAAGCCGTCATGAAGACGCGGCTGGGATCGTCGGGCCACCACCCCCAGCCTCCGTCGTCGTGTTGGAAGCTATACAACCGCTCGGTTCCCGCATCCACCATATCGTTCAGAGTGGCTCTCTCGATGGGTGATTTCAGATGCAGCTTGTCCACCGCCTGCGCCACAATTACGTCCGGCAAAAAGCTCGACATCGTCTGTTCCGTGCATCCCCACGGATATCCCGTCAGATATTCGAGTGCATCAAAGACCGTTCCCGCCACGCTGGGCGCAATGGTGATCGTCAGTCCTCTGGTTCCCGCATCGGAGTTAGCGGGGAAGTTATAACTCCACTGGCCCTGCCCCGTGCCGGAGAAGACCACTCCGGAAGTGGCCGCCCGCTGCTTCACGCCAAAGGGCAGCACGGGAAGCGTCATCTCCAGCGCATCGGATTCTTCATTGGTCAGCGCCTTGGCAGTCAGCACCGCATTGCCCGTCGAGCGCGCGCGCACCCGCCAATCCACATAACTCTCGCCTTTGGCTGGTATGTTCAGCTTCTGCGTTTGGCCGCCAATCATCTCCAGTCCACTAACATCCAGCGCAAAGGTTACATCCTTGGCTGTCTCAAGGTAGTTATGGGCGATCACTCTGACACTGACTTCATCGCCCTGCCGGAAGAAGCGCGGCGCGGCCAGCCTGACAATCAGGTTCTTGCGAACAAGCACGCGAGTCACCATGCTTCCGGCCTTGCCGTCGTCGGTCATGGCGCGAATCGTCGTGCGCCAGGTCGTCAGCGAATCCGGGAACGCAAAGCTGACTTGCGCATGGCCGTCAGCGCCCGTATGCACATTCGGATTCCAGTAGGCTGTATCCGGGAAGGCCTTGCGTACTTTGGGGACCACCAGATCCGATCCCGGCTTGACCTGCGACATCCGCGGATGGAAGAGCCCATCATTCACCCTCGCCAGCAGCGGGCTCTTGGTTCCCGCCTCGCCGTAAAAATAAAAGTTGAATGAGCTCTCCGGGTTGAGTTCGACCGACCGCTTCGGATAAAAGGACGCGACAATGTCTCCGCTCTCGTCGGGGCGCACCGAATAGATCGCTTCGTCTACCTCGCCAAAACTCAGGTCGGCCTCGACCGGCTTGCCGGACGAGTCCGTTGTACGCACGTCGAAGCTGCCTGTCTCGCCCGGCAGAAAGCGCAGCTTCGAGGGCGTTGCCGTAATCGTCAATGTGCGTTCCGCAAGGGGAACCTTCAGGCTTTTCTGTGCGGTAATCAATGCATTGTCGTGAACGATCACAGCCGTCACCACAAGGTTCGGCTGCGCCTTCACGGTGATTGGAATATCGAATGCGAAGCTTTCGCCCGTGGCATGAATCAACTGCCGCGACTGCACGCTTTCGCCTTCGGCCGTTATCACAGCCCACGACTCTTTCAGCCCAGTGACCAGCAACAGATGCGCAACATCGCCCACTTGATAAGTCTTTTTGTCGGCAATGATCTGTGCTTCAGTATTGGCGTTATACCACTCGCCGCCGCCGTTCCATATCCAAATCCATGTGTGGTTCTCAATGCTCCGGTTCTGGACGCCATGTGCGCTCGCCGTCACCTGATAGTCGCCGTTGCCTCCGTTGGAAGTGTTGATAGGCAGTTCTGCCAGAGCTGAACCATTAGCTCCTGTCGTGGCGTCCATTCCAGATAACTCCATCGTCGATCGCGTATGCGTCGTCGAATCCCATTTCTCCATGCTGACGGCCAGATGCACCTGTGTCTGCACCGGCTGGTTGTCGTAGTCGAGCGCGGTTACCTTGACCTTGGGCGTCTGGCCGGGTTGGAAGATATAACTCACCGGCTCGACATGGATGCGGAAGTTACCGTAAGTCGCCAGTACGGTCGCATGGCCGGCGACCTCGCGTTCGCCAGCATCGGTTACTCGTGCTTCGATGCGATAATCCTGGTCGAGATGATAGTGATACTGGCCTTCGTCATCTACTCGTGTCGGCAGAGTTACGGTAAGCTGTCCATTCGCGTCCAGAATTCCTTCGTGTTCCTGTTGCTCACTCTCGTCGTAGCCGGTTTCAGAATCATCGGAGTATGCGGATGAGCCTTCTTCGCCCTCGGCCTCGTCGTCCTCCGAATCTTCCTCATCCCACCAATAGTGCGTCGAGGTATGAACAACGTACTTTACCTTGGCCCCGGCCACTGGCTCGCCAAAGAAGTACCGCGCCTCGATCACCGCCTGAATCGAGTTGCCCTGCAGCACGCGCTGCGCCGCGGGCTTTACTGTCACTTGATATTCCGGCTTCTTGTACTCCTCCACGTAGAAGTTGCCTTCACCGGCCGATTGACCATTCTTTTCAATCGAGATGCTGTAGTACCCAAGCGCCGCATCGGCTTCCAGCGTTAGATCCGCTGTCACCGTTCCATGCGCCGATACCTGTGCATTCTGCGTAAGAATGGCCTTGTTGTCCGCATCGGTTACTTTGAGTTGCAGGCTGCCGTCCTCTGGAAGCAGCAGCGCATCGTCCTTTTCTTGCCGGACGATCGCTTTAATGTGCACCGTATGCCCCGGCCGATAGACGGGCCGATCCGTATAAACATAGGCCGTGAGATCGGTCGTTCTGTTGGCCATGAATCCATAGCCATAAGGCGTCATCACCGCCGCATCGGAGCCATGGCGCGCCAGAATCCACAAATTCTCCGGCTCGGTCCCTTGTGCGCCGCCGCGAACATTGACCGTCAACGATGCAAGGCCGTCCGTTCCCGTCTTGCCTGTCGATTGCTGGTGTCCGTTGGACCAAAGCGCAACCTCGGCTCCATCCACCGGCGCGCCCGTCTTCCGGTCCGCCACGTAGAGATCGGCGCGCCCACTGCTTGCCCGCTCCACAACTGCAATGCTCGTCACAATGGCCACGGTATAGGCCTTGTACGTGCCCTCGGTTGCTTCTATCAGGTAAACTCCCGATCCCAGCCCGTCGATAGGCAATTGCTGAGTCTCGCTCACAATGGCCGGAGGAGTGATCAGCTTCCAGCGCGCCACCAACTGGCTTTCATTCAGCAGCGGAACGCGAGCAAACTCCGTCGCTCCCACCACCTGGCTTCGCTTGCCCAGCTTGCCCTGTCCCTCGCGGAAGCTGTCCCGCGCCTCGTCGGTAAACTGGCCGCGAAAGAAACGCCGCACGCGCCACCACAGATTTGCCTTGAAGTCGTGCAGCCGCTCAAGAATGGTTTGCTGGTCGATCTGTTCGTCGGGCGACTGGCTCTGCACGCCAAAGCTGTGCATGTCCTTCAGTCCGGCAAAGAACTTCTGCGGATCGCGCACTTTGTAGACGCGAAACTCCAGCGCGGGAACATTCCTGGCGTAGAGCTGAATCTTCACGCTCTCGCCAGGTGAAAACGTCCGCGTGGTTGAGAGCGAAAACGAACGTGGCGCGTCCTTGGTCTCGGCAGCGGCTGCGGCCAAGGCCAGTGAAAGCAGGATCGGTAGGGTTAGCGACGTACGGAACCTCATGGGTTGCCTCGCAATATGTTCCAGCGATAAACGCCGAGAAAGTTGGGATTCTGTTCGACTGGCCGCCATTGCGGCTGTGGATGATCCAGTAAATCGGAGATCAAGACACGCCGCAACTCACCTGGCCGGCCGTGGTCGGTGCCGGTGTGATAGACCACGCGCGCTGCCGGTCCAGATTCGGCAACAATCATAGAGTGCCAGGGTGACGACTGGCCAAACTGGCGATAAAAAAGCAGATCGCCGGTTAGAGCCTCATGCACGTTCCGGCTGACAAAATAGGCATTCCGCTCCACCAGCGTCTTGGCGTCGGCAAACTGCGCAAACGCGCCGTTGCTGACGTCGGCTGCCGCGAAGCTGCCCGATTGCACCCGGAAGAGTGCTGCGCCCAGCGGCGTATCGGGATAGTGCCAGGCGCGAATCTCCCCCGGTGGCGCCGCTACCTCAATGCCGGTCGCCAGAAACCAGGAGTCATTGTGGCGCTTCAGAGCCTCGCGATAGGCATAGCGGAGCAAGCTGGCGCAGTCGGTGATCTCAAGCGGAATCTCGGCCTTGGGGCGAAGAGCCTCGTAGTCGGCAATCTGTGCAAACCAGCGGCGGAATGCCGCCTGATCGGCCGGATCGGTTAGCCGGAGAAAATTCGGCGTGCCATCGCCAAAGCGGTCGCCCCAATCCTGCGCCGAAATGGCTGCGACGCCCAAGGCCGCCTGGGAACTTCGTTGGTCAAGTGTGGCTTTTCGAACCCCCAAATGCCGCACAAAGCCCGTCAATCGCAGTAAGAGAAGCAGTATCGCCAGCAATGCAAGCGCGGTCGGCAGCACTCGTCTAAAAAGAACGTTCACCGGAAGGCTTCCTCAATGGATGCAGCCATCCTAACTCAAATTACCGGTTATAGACTTGCAAGCAACCTCATTTTCTAAATTCCGGCAGAATCGCTTCACCCGAAGCCGTCAAGAGATTATGCGGTAGCAGGCGGCTCTCATCATCCTGAAAACGGCAGTTGCATACCGTCATCCGTAGCCTGCATCGAGGTTTGGAGCCTCAGAAACTTGCTGCTTTGTCATCAGGGCCTGACTTCTAGCCCGCCCTGAGCAAAGTCGTAGGGGGCCGCAAAAGTCCGAAAGGAAAGCCAAGCTTCACAATCTGCGAAAAAACTTAATTGGGTGAAGGGTACGGGCTTTACAAGCTGCGGAAAAACTCATCGCGAGGCAATTCTTGAAGGCTTTGTAACCAGGGCACGACTTCAGTCGGGCCGATAAAGCCAATCATATCAACGTTGGGCTTTACAGGCTGCGGAAAA
>CAZDYU010000139.1:0-10430 GCA_964509755.1 uncultured Occallatibacter sp.
AAGTTCCGCGTGGCCAAGGCCGCCAAGGACGTGATCGCCCCCGTCAAGAAGTAGCTTCAACGCGCCACGGAGCAGAAATAATTTCCCGGACTGCGGACAGAAAAGGGGAGGGGCCGAGGCTTCTCCCCTTTTTCTTGCGCCCAGCATGGCAGGATGTATGCTCCGCCAAAAGCGGGTCACGGCGAACGCCGGTTTTAGAGCAAGCGGAAGAGCAGGTTGTAATTCATCCTAAAAACGGCAGTTGCATACCGTCATCCGTGATCTGCATCGAGGTTTGGAGCCTCTGAAACTTGTTGCTTTGTAATCAGGGCCCGACTTCAGTCGGGCTGCAAAGGGCTGAAAGGAAAGCTGGGCTTTAGCCCCTGCAAAACCTCGGCCTCGCAAACTACCATGATTCGGCTTCTTTTCGATCGTCGATTTTCGACTGCTCCGCACCTCGCCCAAATGGTGAAATCGTTAATCACAGCAAGGGATTTCACTTTGAAGAAGATAACCAATTCAAGGCTGGATTGACTGCCGTTTTTAGGTTCATCTGTTCCATCAACTGCCGCTCGCTGCGGATCGAGTAGAGAATCATCAACAACGTGGCCCGCGGCAGCCGCTCGAAGGCAATCGACGGACGGCCTGTGTCGGAGTAGAGCTTGTTGAATTCGGCATCCATGCGCGCCAGCGCCAGATCCACAAGAGCGCGAATCTGACGCTCCGGATGGTCGGCTGGAATGCGTTGCGCCAGGGTTAAATAGCTGAAATCGCCGCCTGCTGCCGATCGTCTCCACGCAACTTGATTGGATGAATCCGTACACCGGAAGTTACCGCAACCTGTGAAGCCCCTACCCTTCACCTAAAACCATGTTGCTGGGGAGATTCTAGGAATTTCCCGCCGGTTTAGGATTTGCGCGATCGAACTTGGCCACCTGAATCTTGCGCGCAAGACCGAGCTTGGAGAGCAGCCAGATTCCCCAGAAGTTGGGGTCGATCTCATACCAGGCCAGGCCGTGGCGGGCTGAGACGGGATGGGCGTGGTGGTTGTTGTGCCAGCCCTCGCCCCCGGTGACCAGAGCAACCCACCAGTTGTTGCGCGAGTCGTCCCGGGTTTCAAAGCGGCGGCTACCCCAGAGGTGCGTCGCCGAGTTGACCAGCCAAGTGGCGTGCAGGCCGATGGTGACGCGCAGGAACACTCCCCAGAGCAGCATTCCAACGCCATTCTGCCAGCCGCCCCAGAGCCATCCCAGGCCAAAGAGCAGCGCCGCGCTGATGTTGATGGGAAGCCAGTGATAGCGGCTCAGCCAGAACTGGAAGCGGTCGCGTTCCAGATCGGGGACGTAGCGGGCCAAGGCCTCGGTCTGTGCGTGCAGCGCATTGCCCCACACAATCCAGCCCATGTGCGCCCACCAGCCGCCCTCGCGCGGGGTGTGCGGGTCGCCCAAATGGTCGCTGTGCTGATGATGGACGCGATGCGTGGCAACCCAGAAGATGGGGCCGCCCTCAAGCGAGAGCGTGGCGCAGATGGACATAACGTATTCCAGCCACTTGGGCGTCTGATAGCCGCGATGGGTAAGCAGCCGGTGATAGCACATGCCGATGCCCACATTGATGGCCAGAACGTAAAGCACGACCATCGCCGTGAGGCGCTGCCAGGTGAAGAAGAAGATGGCGGCGATTGCGCCTAGATGGAAGGCGAGCATGATGGTGAACGTCAGCCAGTTGATGCCCTCGCCGATGGTGGCGGCGCGGCCCATGTGAACTTGAGCGCGGGTCGGCAGGGCGCGGGATGTGATCTGAGCGATTTCCGCGGGCGGCGCGGTAGATACGCTGGCGGCGATCTCAACATCTTGGCCGAAATCCTGGCCAAAGGGAGGTGAAGCAAGAACGGAATTCATCGCGGGGAAGATCCTTGGAGAGTGGCTCCGTGCCCACCCTCATCCCGCAATTGTATAGGAGAGAATGGCCGCTGATGTGTTCAATCCCGCTCGATTTTCCCGGATGGAAAAAGAAGTTTGTTGGGTCGGTCCGTTCATTTCCAACTTCATGCCAATTCACAGCATTTTCACCGATGGTGTAAGGAAGCTCCGTGCTCCATCCAATTCACTTTCTGTGTGAAATGGGTGGGAAACCACGAAATCAACCCTACAGAAATTGTGAAAATGCTCTGGTTATTCAACATACTTATTATCAACAAGATAGACAGATTAAATTCGTATTTTGCTGAATCATGATTAGCCACATCTTCGCTTTTAAGCGAAATCGGACTATTCACCTCCAGCTCAGCCAGCAGATTACTCCCACTCGATCGTTCCCGGCGGCTTCGAAGTGATGTCGTAAACGACGCGATTGATTCCCCGCACCTCGTTCACAATCCGGCTGCTGATGCGCTTCAGCACCTCGTAGGGCAGCGGCGTCCAATCCGCCGTCATCCCATCCTCCGAGTGCACCGCCCGCACCGCTGCCGTGTACGCATAGGTCCGCTGGTCGCCCATCACCCCCACGCTCATCACCGGCAGCAGCACCGCAAAGCTCTGCCAGATCGACGAATAAAGCCCCGCCGCCTTGATCTCCGCCACCACAATCTCGTCGGCCTCCTGCAACAGCGCGACCCGCTCCGGCGTCACCTCGCCCAGAATCCGCACTGCGAGCCCCGGTCCAGGAAACGGCTGCCGCCCCAGAATCTCCTCCGGCATCCCCAGGTCGCGTCCAATCCGCCGCACCTCATCTTTGAACAGATCGCGCAGCGGCTCAATCAGCTTCAGCTTCATCCCCAGCGGCAGCCCGCCCACATTGTGATGGCTCTTGATCGTCTGGCTTGGCCCTTTCACGCTGCTCGACTCAATCACATCCGGGTAGAGCGTCCCCTGCACCAGCCAATCCACGCCACCCGATTCCTTCGCAATCCGCCCCGCCTCATCGTCGAAGACGGCAATGAACTCCGCGCCAATCCGCTTCCGCTTCGTCTCTGGATCGGTCACACCAGCCAGCTTCGCCAGAAACCGCTCGCTTGCATCGACAGCGACAATCTTCAGCCCCAGCTTGTCGCGCAGATTCTTCTGCACGCTTTGAAATTCGTTCTTGCGCAGCACGCCGTTATTCACAAAGATGCAAGTCAACTGATCCCCTACGGCCTTATGCACCAGCACCGCCGCCACCGACGAATCCACCCCGCCGCTGAGCCCGCAGATCACCTGACCCGAGCCCACCTTGGCGCGTATCCCCTCCACCGTCGTCTGAATAAAATGCGCCGGAGTCCAATCGCCCGCGGCCCCGCAGATATTGAAGACAAAATTCTTGATGAGTTGCGGCCCCAGCGGCGTGTGGTGCACCTCGGGATGAAATTGCACCGCCCAGATGCGCCGCTCCGCGCTCTCAAACCCCGCCAGCGCATTGGCTGAAACGGCCGTGCGATGGAAGCCCGCAGGCAGCTCGGCAGCCTCATCGCCGTGACTCATCCACACCTGAAGCGTCGCCGGAAGCCCGGCAAACAATTGCGACGCGCCATCTTCAATCGCGACTTCGGCGTGCCCATACTCGCGCCGCGGCGCACCCAGAACCTTGCCGCCCAGATGATGCACAATGAAGTGCAGCCCATAGCAGATGCCCAGTGTCGGCACGCCCAACTCCAGCAGCTTCGGGTCGGCCGCCGGCGCATCCGCATCGTACACCGACGATGGACCGCCAGAGAGAATAATCCCCAGCGGCTTAAGCGCCTCTATCTCGGCAAGCGGCGCCGTGCAGGGCAGCACAACGGAAAAAACATTCTGTTCGCGAATCCGCCGCGCAATCAGTTGCGTATACTGCGAACCGAAATCAAGAATAACAATTGTTTGAGTGGCCACATACCAGTGTGGCAGGCCCAAGCCCGGAATGTAAAGAAGGTTGGCAGGTCGACTCGCTGGCCTTCTCGCGGCAAATCGGGTGTAAAATCCGTGATAGGAGCAGTCATTTATGGGCGTTGTCGAAGATGTTCGCCAGGTTGTTCAGGACTTTCTAGCACCTGAGTTGCGGGAAATTCGAGTTCGTCTGGATGCTATGGAAGAGATGAACCGCGTCCGATTCGAGAGCACGACACAGCGCCTCGAACAGATTCAGCAATCTTTCGCCTTCGACAAGCGCATCTCTAGCCTCGAAGAAGACAAACGGCGGTCGGCTTGAAGTTTCTTTGAATGGTCACTTAATTCACCGCATGCATTGAGGAAAAACATGGTTGATATGAAAGGCGCGGTTAAAGCAGCTATCGCCTGTATTGAAAGTTTCTTTCCAGAGGCTAAAGATATTTTGTTGGAAGAGGTCGAAGCACGGCAAGGCCATTACGAGAACAACCCGTCTGAAGGCCGAACGTAAATACAAGATCCTTTGTGGAGAGTGGTTGTTTCTTTCAAGTCAGGAAAACCCGGAAAGTTATCCGAAGTGATGGGCGGGGATCCACGTCTTTTCAGGGAAGTTTTTGTCGAACGCGACAGCGGGGAGATACGCTCCATGAGGACTTGGGGGAAATGAGCACATATGAAGAGATTCTAATTGGCAGATATAAGAAAAAAGACCTCCTGATCGACGCGAATCTGGCGCTTCTATATCTGGTCGGCGGTTATGATCTACGGTTAATTGGCGATGGAAAATACAACAAGCTATCGAAATACAATACAGAGGATTATTACCTTCTACTCCGGCTAAAGAAGGTCTTCAAGAAAGCAGTCACTACACCCCATGTACTGACCGAAGTCAGCAACCTAATCAACGACCTTCCCGAACAGACAAAAGCCGAGTGCCTGAAGAAGTTTCACATGACCTTCGTCGAAATCGACGAACTCACAATACCAAGCATGGAGGCGGCTCAAAGGCCGGAATTCCACTTCCTGGGTTTGACCGATAGCGGCCTTGCACTCGTCTCCGATCAATTCCTGATCGTGACTGACGATGCCCGTCTAGTCAAGAAGATGAATGAGTCGGGACTTGAGGCTCTGAACTTCAATCACCTGCGCATGCGCCATCTTTTGTCCGCATAGCCGCCCTTAAAAAATCTTCACCCGCACCCCCGTGCTCACCCCCACCGACGACATCAGCCCGTATTGGAATTGCGGCCAGAACTGGTATTCAAAGTCCACCACGCGCCAGCGAACCCTGCGCGTCAGCCGGAAATCGGTCCCGCCTCCCGGCGCAACCACCAATTGGCCCGGTTGAGTGGCGTAGTTATACGGAAAATTGAACTGGCCAAATCCAACCAGCGCCTTGGCATACGGCTGGAACCTTCCCACATACCGCGAGTAGCGCAGCCCTGCCATGTAGGTCGATGCAGTCTCATCGGCGCCCGGCCCTTTCTGGTCGGATGGCAGATGAAAATCGCTCCAGCGCGCTTCGCCTTCCACGCCAAAATGACGCATCGTGTCGAAGTCCACAAAGACCGTCGCGCCCACCACCTTCAGTTGGCCGTAACCCAGCTCGTAGCCGGAGATGGCGCCTCCAGCCGACATCTTCATGCCCCCGGCATCGGCTGCCGGTACGGCCTGGGCGTAAGCCGCAAGGCCCGCGCCCAGCAAAACCGCCAGCAAAACCACCGCAAAAAAAGCAGCGCGGCCAGCCCGCATCCCTGGCTTACCATCCCAAGCCTGAACAAAATCATGAAAACTCTTCATCTCTCTCCTGCTCAATTGCATCGGTTCGCGCTACTTGGCGGTAATGATCAGCGTCACATTCTCATAGTGCGAGATGTTGCTGTTGGCCCCGGTGCCGGTCACTTGAATCTTGTACGTGCCCGGCGTGGCGCTCGACTGCGAGAAGCTGCCCGAGCAGCCGGTTGCCATCAGAACAGCGCCACTTAGAAGAAGAACCAGCGCCACCGTCATCGACCGCGCGTACCGCCTTCTGAAGCGCCAGAAGATGCCGCCGAAGAGAACCCCCAGCGGCAGCAGCAGCCCAGCGGTCAGCACCAATCGCTGTCCGCCCTTTACCGGCCGCGCATTCAGCATCGACGTCCCTCCGCCCAGCGGATTGTTGGTGTCGATCGACAGCGAGACCACCACAACGCCATTGGCCGCCAACGCGGCGCTGGGCGTTGAAAAGTGGCAGTTCACGCCCGCCGGAAGCGATGCGCATCCCAGTCCGATCGTGTCGGCGAACCCGTCCGCCGAGGTCAATGTCACACTCACCGTGGCATTTTCCGTGCTTGGAATCGACACGCTGTTCGGAGTCACCTTGAGGTTGAAATCCGAGGCCGTGGTCGAAATCGGAACCACGGCGGAAGTCGACGGGCTATGATCCTTATCGCCGCTGTAGACCGCGACAATGTTGTATGTGCCCGTAGGCAAACTCGGCTGGAAGGTCGCCACGCCGCTTGGATCCACTGCCGCCGATCCAACCTGCGCCGCGCCATTCATGAAGACGACCGTCCCTGTGGGAATCGGCAAGGAGCCGGCATTGGCCGCTGCGCTGTTCAGTACCGCCGCCACCAGAATTACCTGCGGAGTCGTACCCCCGGTCGATGAAGCGCCCAGATCGGTCACCGTCGGGATCGTCCCCACCACCTGACTCACCGTGCCGGTGCTCGTCGCGTCGTTAGTGTCGCCGTTGTAAGTTGCCATGATGGTGTAGGTCCCGGCTACCAGCGACGACGTGGTGCATGTGGCAACCCCGGCCGCGGTCAGCGTACCCGCGCATCCCAGCGGAGCAGATGTCCCGCCGCTTGAAGTCGCCGTGAAGGTCACATTGCCTTGCGGAATTCCGCCGCCGACACTCGTCACCGTCGCGGTAAATGTCACCGGAGCCAGCACCAGCGATGGGCTTCCAGATGAGGTGACGACCGTATTCGTCACGGCCTGATTCACCGTCAGCGCAAGATTTCCGCTGCTCGTGGCGTCGTTCGCGTCGCCCGAATAGGTCGCAACAATGGCGTGCGAACCCGGAGCCAGCAGAGGATTGATTGTGACCGTCCCGCCAACCAGCTTAACCGTGCCGCCCAGTGGGCCCACCGCGCCGCCGTTCACTGCATCCGTAAAGGTGACTGTTCCGGACGGCGTCGCCACGCCCTGCGTCGGCTTCACAACCACCGTAATCGCCACCGGCGCTCCGGCAATTCCCATGGCAGGAACCGCATTCACAGTCGTGGTGGTTCCCACTTGCGTCACCACCTGCGTGATCGCCGTAGAGGTGCTCGAGCTATAGTAGTTGTCGCCAGGGAAGGTAGCCGTCAGCGTATAAGTTCCAACGGCCAGGGCTGAAGTCGTGAACTGCCCGGATGCCGGACTGCCCGTCAGCGCTACCGTCGCCCACGGTGTAGCCTGCCCCTGCACCAGAATCTGCGCCGATCCAGTGGCGGGAATGCTTCCGATGTTTGGAACCGTCACCGTAAACGTGACCGGCTGTCCATAAACCGATGGGGAAAGGCTGCTCGTCAGCCCTACTGTCGAGGGAGATTGCACATCCTGGATGAAGCTCCCCGGGCTGCCGATGATTCCGTTGGCAACGTCGCCGCTATAGACCGCGGTGATGGTGTGCAATCCGCTGGTCAAAGTTGCGGTTGCAACAGTTGCCATGCCGCTGGCAGTGATCGTCTGCGTAGTTCCCAGTTGAGTAGCGGTTCCGCCGGTTGGCGTGTCGGTGAAGATGACCGTGCCATCCAGCACCACGCCGCCGCCAGCTGGGGCCGTTATGGTCGCGGTAAAGGTTACGCTCGCGTTTGCGGCCGAAGGGCTTCCGCTAGAGGTGACAGTGGTCTTTGTCACCTCGCCCACCACCTGGGTCAGCGTGCCTGTGCTGGGCAGGAAGTTTGAGGTCGTCAACCCCGTGAAGTTCGCTGTGATCAGGTGCGTTCCCACCGCCAGCGGGGTGATTGTCGTAAACACGGCTATGCCGGACGCATTCACGCCCACCGAGGCGGAAAGCGTCGTCGTCACGCCGTTGAAGGTATCCGTGAACTCGACGTTGCCCACCGGCGTGCCGGAGGTCGCCCCCGAAGTCACAGTCGCCGTGAAGGTGACCGCGTGCCCGTAGTTCGATGGGCTGGCGGGGTTGGAGGTCAGCACCAGCGTGGTAGCATTCACCGGCGTCGCCACGCCCACCAGTTCAATGTCCAGCGGCGTATTCGCCAGGTCGGTTGAAAAACTCTCCGTGTTGCCTTCCACATCCACATTGCCGTCTACCTGCAGAGAGGTAGCTCCCGCGGGAAAGACCAGAGCAAGCGCCGGCGCAAAAATTGCGCCTATATTGCAGTCGGCGTCCTCTGCCAGATAGGTCGTCGTAGGAGGCGCCAGGGGGCATGTCGTCGTTCCCGGATCGACAGCGGCGTTCGAGTCGGGGGTAAAAGCGGTCAGATCCAGCGGCGCGTTGCCGTCGTTCTCCACCTTCTGGACCTGCACCGCCGATTGCGAGCCCACCTGCACCGTATTCTGCGTGAAATTCAGAATCGACTGGTTGCTCTTGATCTCTTCCACCAGCATGTAGTAAAAATCCGCAAAGTAGAGATTCCCCGCGCCGTCCAGGAAGAGCCCGATCGGAGCGAAGATCTGCACCGCCGACGGCGTCGTTGCGCCCGGCGCAAGAGTACTTCCAGTACCATTGATGATCAGTGAATTGATAATCCCGCTCGCTGCATTCACCTTGCGAATGCGGGCATTCTGCGTATCCGCGACATAAATGTTTCCGGCCGCATCCACGGCTACGGCAAAAGGCGAATTCAACAGCGCCGCCGTCGCCAGCCCGCCATCCCCGAAGTTCCCAGGATTCCCAGGCGTGAATCCCACCACCGTGCTGATCTTGCTTGCTGCCGTGATTGCTCCATTAGTAGCTGCAACCATGCGAATTACATTGTTGGCTGAATCGGGAATGTACATATTGCCCGCTGTGTCAAAGGCGACCGTATAAGGAAGGCTGAGGCCGGCGCTGCCCGCTGCCCCGCCGTCTCCCGTATAAGTGCCCTTGCCGTCCGCCTTCCCGCTCAGGGTTCCGTCTCCAGCTATCGTCGTGATGATGCCGGTCGCCGCGTCCACCTTCCGGATCCGCTGGTTGTCGGTGTCGGCAATATAGAGGTTGCCGCTCGCGTCCACCGTGATGCCCTTGGGCAGATTCAATTCGGCCAGCGTCGCCGCGGCATTGTCGCCCGAGTAGCCGCCCGTGCCGGTGCCGGCCACCGTCGTAATCACCCCGGTAGACGGCGTAATCTTGCGGATGACATTGTTGTTGCTGTCGGCAATGTAAAGATTGCCCGCACCGTCCATCGCTACGCCCGAGGGCGTATCCAGCGTCGCCTTCGTCGCCTTCCCGTTATCACCCAGGTAGTTGGCCGCGCCGGTGCCGGCGTAGGTCGAAATGACTCCCACAGCGGCCGGCGCAACCGGCGCGGTCACCATGCGGATTTTATTGTGGGTGCTATCGGCAATGTACATGTTGCCCGCACCGTCCAGAACGATGCTGGCCGGCTGATTCAGGTTCGCCTGCGTTGCCGGTATATTGTCCTGCGTCGAGGTGAATTTGCGATAAACTCCGGCCATCGCAAGCACGTTGCCGGAATTCAGCACGCCCAGTCCTCCCAACCCCGTGCCCGATAGATAGGTCGTCGCCAGAACATTCTTGCTGCTGTCCAACAGCACCACCGCGCCCAGGCGCACTCCCGGAGCCGTGGGTTTAAAGACCACCGCCTCCTTGCAGGTGCTGGGGTTGGTCCCGACCGACATCACCGCCGTCGGGCAAGTAGACCCCGTGCCGCCAACCGTAAAATCCAGGTTCGGCGCGCCCATCGTCAGCACTTCGACCGTCGCCACGCTGCCCGCCGCCTGCGCCGTCACCGTGACGGACAAATCGCTGGTGGCAACGCCCACCGGTTGCGGCGTACTGAAGACGCCCTGCGCCGCGGCATTCGCGCACCATGCCAGAAGGACAGCTAAAGCCAGCAGCCATCCGGACTTGCGCTTTGCCAGCAACGCTGTGAAGCAACGGCTGAGGCCGTCGCGGCCAACCCGCGCTACAGACGCGCTCAGATGCGCGGCGGATGGCTGAAAATAATTGCACTCTTCATTCTGAGAAATCACTTCGACCGGTATCAGGGCCATTGGGCTACTCCGTGCGGTTCTGCGTACTTTGCTTCTTTGCCCTGTTCTACAGGTCAAAGGCGATTAAAGCAAGCGAGCCCCCAGGGCAGTTCCAACTGGACGGGGGCGCCAGACGTTAGTTGGGAGAAGTATACCCCTAGAACGATGCAGTGGCATACCGCCTTGTGATCTTGCTCGGGCAATCTGGAACTGGGAATGCCACCAGCTTGCCAAAAAGGGAAGCCAAACCGCTCCCTTGCGTATGCCAGTCAAAATACTGCTGAAGCCGGCCATTGCTAACCTATACTCTTGAAGACATTGACCGCGAAAGAACAAGGCGATACAGAATCGGCGTCAATTCCATTTTCTTTTGAGCAAGGAACCGGCATTGGCCGGTGGAATTTTCCAAGGAACATATGGTCA
>CAZDYU010000140.1:0-10313 GCA_964509755.1 uncultured Occallatibacter sp.
TTGACGCTCCCACCCCCGGCTCCTATAATCCATCTAGTTCCTGCTGACGTCTCCGAACACGCCTTTTCCTGTCTCTGCTCCGTCCGGCGTAGAGTTCCAAAAAAAGACCGTGAGGTTTCTCAGGAGGCACAGGCTCGACTCCGCGCTGAAGCGCGAACAGACCCACAGGAATTCCGAAGGAGTTTTAGACCCGCATGAAGCGCACTCTTGCACTCACTGTATTGATGGCCTCGGGCATTGCTCTGAGCGCCGCCGCCCAAACACCGGCAGCCCCCGCTGCGGCTGCTGCCGCGGTACCGGCTGGACCGGCCAAGATTGCCCTGATCGCCTTTCGGCCGGTCGTGGGCTCGACCAACGAATTTCAACGCGACCTGGCCGATCTGGAAAAGAAGTTCGCTCCCAGAGACGCCCAGTTGAATGCCCTCAAGGACGAGATCGATAAACTGACCAAGGACTTGCAGGCGCAGGGCAGCATGTTGAGCGACGCCGAGAGCGCCAGCCGCGTCAAGTCTCTGGATGCCAAGAAGACGCAGTTTCAGCGCTCGGCCGAAGACCTGAAAAAGGATGAGGACCAGGACGCTGAAGAAGCATTTGAAGGCGTTTTGAACAAGGTCGGCACGGTGATGATCGCCTATGCGCAACAGCAGGGCTACACGCTGGTTCTGGACACCTCTCAACAGCAGAGCCCTGTGCTTTGGGCAGACGGCTCGGCAGACATCTCCAAGGCCGTTCTCGAGGCTTACAACGTGAAGTCCGGTGTTCCCGCTCCGCCGCCACCGCCCGCGACGCCGACCAAGGCCGCGCCGGCAGCCGCCAAGCCTGCCGCTCACTAAAGTCTTCTGAACTTGAAGGGCACAAAGGCCCCGCCAGCGCGGGGCCTTTGCCATGTGCCTGAATGATTTCAAAGGGGCCGGGGAGGGTGCTGGATCAGATCGAAAAGCTCCTGGATATTTATGCACTCAATTGTGGAAATAAATGTGGATTTCTTCCATGAATCGGGCTAAGAATTTCAGAATTTTTCCCTTGTCAAGCGTTATTCCCATCTGCTAGGCGAAGTAAGTCTATATGTATCAACTACTCCGAGCTGCGCGTTTTGTCCCATTCGCTGGTTGACAGATGCACATTCCATTCGTAATCAACCGGAGGTTATCCACAAAACAGCATGTACGGATTGTGAATAGGGTCACAATTTGATGGTTACTTTTGAGAATCTTCGCCAATGCGCAGCACGGCCAGGAAGGCCTCCTGCGGAATGTCCACTTTGCCGATGCGCTTCATGCGCTTCTTGCCTTCCTTCTGTTTTTCCAGCAGCTTGCGCTTGCGGCTGATGTCGCCGCCGTAGCACTTGGCCAGGACGTTCTTGCGCAACGCGGCCACCGTCTCTCGAGAGATGATTTTGGCACCGATTGCAGCCTGAATGGCGACCTCAAACTGCTGGCGTGGAATCAGCTCACGCATCTTGGAGACCAGCGCGCGGCCGCGCTCGTAGGCAAAGTCCTTGTGAACGATGATGGAGAGCGCATCGACCGGCTCGCCGGAGACCAGGATGTCGAGCTTGACCATGGGCGACTCCCACTCGCCGGCCAACTGATAATCCAAAGATGCGTAGCCGCGAGAGATGGACTTGAGGCGATCATAGAAATCCAGCACGATTTCATTCAGTGGCAACTCATAGGTGAGCAGCACGCGGCTGGAGGTGACGTACTCGAAGTTCAACTGCTTGCCGCGCTTTTCTTCCACGAGTTTGAAGATGCCGCCGACATATTCTTCGTTGGTGAGAATCTTGGCGGTGATGACGGGTTCGCGGATGCTTTCAATGTTTGTGGGCTCAGGCCAGCGCGAGGGATTGTCGATCTCGACTACACTGCCGTCAGTCAGCGTGATGTGGTATCGCACGCCAGGGGCGGTGGTGATGAGGTCAATATCGTACTCGCGCTCCAGCCGCTCCTGAATGATCTCCATGTGCAGCAGGCCGAGAAAGCCGCAGCGGAAGCCGAAGCCGAGCGCGGCGGAGCTTTCCGGCTCGAAGAAAAATGAAGCGTCGTTGAGACGAAGTTTCTCAAGCGCGTCGCGCAAGAGCGTGTGCTCGTGCGAATCGACCGTGTAAAGGCCAGCGAAGACCATCGGCTTGATGTCTTCAAAGCCCGGCAACTGCTCGGCCGCGGGGCGATTTTCTTCCGTGACGGTGTCGCCGATCTTGGTGTCGCTGACGGTCTTGATGGTGGCCGCGAAAAAGCCCACCTCTCCGGCAAGCAACTCGCCAATCTCAACCGGCTTGGGCATCAGCACACCCATCGATTCCACTTCAAAAGACTTGCCATTCGACATGAGGCGAATGCGCTGACCCTTGCGCATGGTGCCCTGCATGACGCGCACCAGCACGATGACGCCGCGATAGGCATCGAACCAGGAATCGAAAATCAGCGCCTGGAGCGGGGCGTCTGGATTTCCGGTTGGCGGCGGCAGGCGCTTGACGATAGCTTCGAGAACCTCATCGACGCCCTGGCCGGTCTTGGCGCTCACCGCGATGGCGTCGGTGGCATCCAGGCCGACGGCCTTTTCGATTGCCTCCTGGGTGCGTACGATGTCGGCTGAGGGCAGATCGATTTTGTTGATGACCGGAATAATCTCCAGGCCGTGATTGATGGCCAGATAGGCGTTGGCCAGCGTCTGCGCCTCGACGCCCTGACTGGCATCGACAACCAGCAGCGCGCCCTCGCAGGAGGCCAGCGAACGCGAGACCTCATAGCTGAAATCCACGTGGCCGGGCGTGTCGATCAGGTTGAGCTGATAAGTAATGCCGTCGTGGGCCTTGTACATCATGCGAACGGCGTGAGCCTTGATGGTGATGCCGCGCTCGCGCTCCAGATCCATGTCGTCCAGGATCTGAGCCTGCATCTCGCGACCCGTAACCGAACCGGTAAATTCCAGCAGACGGTCGCTCAGCGTCGACTTTCCGTGGTCGATGTGGGCGATAATTGCAAAATTTCTGAGGAAGCGTGCGTCCATATATGCCTGGCAACGGAGAGATTTCGCGGCTTGCCGCGCATCTGCCTCCAGGGCATAGCTTATCATCTAGCTAGCTCCTTCTGAAGACTTGACGGCTTTGGCAATCCTTCGGTGGTCCGGCAAAAAAGTATCTCACATGCAGATTGGCAAGATTTTGTATCGATTTTTCGGCTGCGCTGTACTGGCTCTCACTTTAGAGGGCTGCGTACCCTCAGCGCCCAATGGAGCTTCAGCAAGCGCGCAACAGCAGGCGACCGCACCCGCGCTTGCGGCAACTGCTTCAGCCGCGTCTTCGCCAGCCGCGCCTTCGCCAGCCGCGTCCGCATCGCAGCCGGCTGCTTCGACGCCGCCTGTGCTTACCGTTGAGCAGCAGCGCGTGCATGTGCTGATTCAGCAGGTCGAGGAGGCCTACGCTCAAGGCGAGGCCAACTATCGCAAGGGCAGGTTGCCGGAGGCCAAGGAAGCCTTTGATCGCGCGGTGGACCTGATGCTGATCAGCGGCATCGATATTCGAAGCGATGCCGCGCTGCAGGAAGAGTTCGACCGCATTGTGGACGGCGTGAACGCGCTGGAGATGGAGGCGCTGAAGCAGGGCAACGGCTTTGTGCCCAAAGAGGAAGAGACGCCTTCCGACGTGGCGCAGGACGTGACCTTCGAGGTTGATCCCAATCTTGTAGCCAAGGCCAAGGCCGATCTGGCCACCACCAACTCCGATCTGCCGCTCGTAGTGAACGACTATGTGGCCGCATTCATCAATTTTTTTGCCAACACAAAAAAAGGCCACAATACGCTGGAGCATTCCTTTGAGCGCGCCGGCCGTTACAAGGCGATGATCCAGCGCGTAATGGCTGAAGAAGGCGTGCCGCAGGATTTGATTTATCTGGCCGTTGCCGAGTCGGGCTTTCAACCGCGGGCGCTCAATGCGCGCTCGCACGCGGGCGGCATGTGGCAGTTCATGCCGCACGGAAATTATGGATTGGCTCGCAACAATTATGTGGATGAGCGCTTCGATCCGGAGAAATCCACGCGCGCTTACGCGCGCTACATGAAGTTCATTTATGACCAGTTGGGCGACTGGTACTTATCCATGGCCGGCTACGATTGGGGCGCGGGCAATGTGCAGCGCGCCGTCCAGAAGACGGGCTACGCCGATTTCTGGGAGTTGTACAAGCGCAGCGAGCTGCCCAAAGAGACCGCCAATTACGTGCCGGAAATTCTAGCCGCGATCATCATTGCAAATCATCCCGCGCAGTATGGCTTTGACGATGTGACGCTGGACCCTCCGGTGCTGACGGATACGCTGACCATAAATTATCCAGTGGACCTGCGGCTGGTTTCTGACGTGGTGAATGCGCCGGTCGATGAGCTGATGGCTTTGAATCCGAGCCTGCTGCGGCTGGTTACGCCGCCCGATGCGCCCTTCGATCTTCATCTGCCGGGCGGCATGGCCGCGGTCTACGAGCAGCGCATCGCCGCGGTTCCAGAGGGCAAACGCAATGCGTGGCGCTACCATCGCATTCAGCATGAAGACACGCTTGCATCGGTGGCGCGCGAGTATCGCGTGACGGAAAGCGCGCTGGCAGCGGCCAATCAACTCGGCGTGAGCGATAGCGTTACAGGAGTCGAGGCGCTGGTGATTCCCACGGCGCCAGCGGCTGCGCCAGCGGCGCGCACACTGCTCTACACCGCGCGCAAGGGCGAAACGCTGGTGACGATCTCCGATCGCTTTGGCGTCTCTCTGAATCAATTGCGCCGCTGGAATAAAATCACCGGCATCAAGGTGCAGCCCGGGCAGCGGCTGCATGTAGCCGACCCTTCCACGCTGCCGCATACAGCATCGCGCACGCGCCGCCACGGCGCTTCGCAGAGCGGAGCAAGTGAGCGCGAAGCCGCGCCAGCAAAGGGCGCAACAGCTACAGGCACGGCAAGGAAGAGTGGCGCATCGACAGCCAGAAGAGCACCCGCGCACAACTCCAATGCCGCGCCTGCCGCGAAGAAAAGCAAGGCAGCTAGCGCGGGAAAATCCTCGACGAGAAAGCGCGCAGCGAGTTCGAAAGCACATTCGACAAAATAAATTTGCAGAGGAACCTTAATAGCACTTGTCATTCGCAGGTCTTTAAGTACATGCTATTGCTAATGACTTATGCGAACGGAGTGTGCTCCTTCGCCGCATGAGTAGAAAACGAAAGCAAGTGCAGCGGCAAACCGCTGGAGGCAATGGGATGGATGAAGTGTTCAGGATGTATGCGATGAGCGACGGCGAAACAGAGCCGGCAGAGCTTGATTCCGATCACGACGACTTTGAAGAGGACGAAGAGGTTGAAACCTCCAGCGTGCTCACCTCCTCGGACGACGATGAGGGAGTAGCTGAAGAGACGGTGATCGTGATCGTGGAAGAACCCCAATCGAAGCCGGCCAGGAAGAAGGCCGCGAAGAAATCGTCACCCGCAAAGAAGGTTGCAGTGAAGGCTCCGGCGAAGAAGGCCGCTGCCAAGAAAGCAGCCGCCAAGAAATCGCCTGCGAAGAAAGCAGCCGCGAAAAAGATTGTGGCCAAAAAGGCCGCGAAGAAGTCCGCCGCAAAGAAGAGCAGTACTGGCGCGAAGGGCGGAAAGGTCAAGGCCAAGAAGGCCGCGGCCGGCAAGAGCGTCAGCAAAATCACCAAGCGAGGTAAAAAGTTGGCCGTTAAGAAAGCAGCAAAGAAGGCGCCAGCCAAGAAGGCAGCAAAGAAGGCAGTTGCCAAGAAGGCCCCGGCGAAGAAGGCAGTTGCCAAGAAGGCAGTTGCGAAGAAGGCTCCTGCGAAGAAGGCAGTCGCCAAGAAGGCCCCTGCGAAAAAGGCAACCAAGTAGCAGCGGCAACCTGAAGTACAAGGCAAGCAAAAAGGCCCGGCTCATGCCGGGCTTTTTTGCGTCTGAAGATAGGCGGAGGGCCAATCAGCTTGCGGCAACCGGAGCAGTGAGCTGCGCCAGATGCCAGCGCTGATGACGCGTGTAATCCTCGACCAGAAAGCGCAGCGTGACGGGCGCGTCCTGGTCGAGAACGCAACTGGCCTCCATGCGCTCCTCGGGGAGAAGGTCGACAGCAGCAGCCAGAATCTCGTGCTCCACTTCCCACCAGCGCAGCAAGGCAGACCACGACTGGTTTGCGTAGCCGTGCGCGGCAACCCATCCATCTTGCGCGTAGTTGGGACCGGCGAAACTGCCGTCGATGGAGGCACGCACAAATCGCTGGCGGTTGTTCGCGGCCGAGTCGAGCAGGTGTCCGACGATCTGCTTGCGCGTCCATCCACCGCTGCGCCAGGGCGTGTCGGCAAGTTCAGGAGACAGTGCAAGCAGGGCCGCATGAATCGCATTCAATTCAGCGCGGAAGTTTTGGGCAAGCTGGGTAGGCATAGTTCTCTCCTTTCGCGATTGGCCGGTTGCTTCCATCTTACAATTGCTTCTGCCGGCAGCGGTTCATTTCATAGGCGGCTGATTGTTCAAGCCAAACAACAAAGGCCTCGCTTGGCGAGGCCTTTCTGTGCAACGTGGACGCCGCCTCTACTGCGGTGGCTTGACGGCAATGTTGGAAGAAACCGAAGGCATATGCAGTGCATTGGGCGGCTTGACGGCAATACCCTGCTCGAGGGGCGGCCTGACTGCATCCATCGGCATTTCGGGCGGTTTTACGGCGATCTCCGGGGAATCGGGCGGTTTCACGGATTGGGTCATCTTCGCTCCTTGGGTGTTGCGGGTTAAAGAGGTGGAAGCATTTACCTCAAAGGCCGGAGGGATTGGGGGAACTTTGCGCGGCATTGATTGCGGCCAGCACTTCTGTCGAGTGAACCGAGGGGTCTACCTTGGTCCATACCTTCACGATCTTGCCTTGCGGATCGATGAGGAAGGTGTTGCGGACCGCGATGGTGACGGGGCCAAAGCTGCCCAGCGAACCGTAGGCTTCGACAACCTTGTGCCCGGGGTCGGCGAGCAGGCGGAAGGTCAGGCCTTCCTTGGTGCAGAACTCTTTGTGACTGTCGGGCGTATCGACGCTTACACCCAGAATCACTGCGTTCGCGGCGTCGAATTTGGCCTGGTCGCGCTGGAAGTTATGCGCCTCAATGGTGCAGCCCTTGGTCATGTCTTTGGGGTAGAAGTAGAGCACCACCCACTTGCCGCGAAAGCTCTCCAGCGAGATCCGCGAGCCATCCTGCGAGGGCAAGGTAAAGGTAGGCGCAAGCTGGCCAACGCCGGGCAGGGATTGATCCGATGCGTGGACGGTGGCAAAAGAAACCGCGATCACAACGATTGCGGCGAGGAAAAAGAAAACCCGCTTTTTCACGGTTGACCTCCAGTGAACAGGGATCAGGGGTTAGGGAAAACCGAACACTGACCGTGGATCGGCAGGAAGGGTGACGGGGAAATCCTGCTGGAAATCAGTATAGCCGCAAATCAGTGCTCACTGTCTACTTTTTACTGACCGCTGGCGTTGCCACAATGGCAATACTTTCTTTGTTGGCCCGCTCAATCAGCCGGGCGCGGTCAAAGAGCAGCGTGCGCCCGGCTTCGACCGAGAGGCAACTGGCGCCGGCGCGAATCATGGCCTCGACGGTCGCCATGCCGATGACCGGCACGTCGAAGCGCATATCCTGATTCGGCTTGGCGACCTTGACGACGGTGAGGCGGCGTTCGAGTGTCGATGCGTCTTGGCCCAGCGAGCGCATGAGCAGCCCGGCGCGCTCGATTGCGGCGTCTGTGCCTTCCATGGCTTCTACGGCGACGCAGGCCTGCGCGGCGACGACCACCGTCTGGCCAATGTCGAAGCCGGCCACGGCGCTGGCCACGCTGAGGCCGTAGTCGATGTTCCTGCGCTCGTCCTCATTCGGCGCACGCTGGGTCAGTACGCCTTCGGCGGCCAGCAGCGGCTCCAGGAAAGTGGTTGAGCTAATCAGTTCGATGCCCTCGTCGCCCAGCACCTTGGCTACCGCGCCCAGCAGCATGTCGGTATTGCGCGTGCGAAGATTCAAGAGCAGCTTGGCCAGCCGCCAGTCGGGGCGAATGCTACTGAAGATTTGCTTGTGCTTGACTTGTCCGGCCATCACGGCCTTCTGCACGCCTTCCTTGTGGAAGGTCTCGATCAGGCGCGAAAGCTCACCCAGCGAAAGCCAGTGGACGGTGATGCGGTCGTCCTGAGCCGCGCGGCGGTCGATCTCGGGGTCGGTCTCTTCGCGGATGGCGGCGACGACGACAGCCAGCCCCTGCGCCCGCGCAGCATCAAGCAGCAGAAAGGGAAAGCGGCCATTGCCGGCGATGAGACCGAGCTTCATTGTGGGTACCCAATTTGCATGAAAGCTACCATTGCCAAGTCAATCTGCTTTGCCCTCATCAGGCTCCGTTTTCAAGCGCAATTGGAATACAAGCCAGACCAACCCCACGAGGAATGCGAAACCGCCAATGGATGTGCCCAAATCGTCGTGACCGCGCTCGACCAGGAAGTGAACAAATACTGCCCCTGCAGTGCAGAAGTATGTCGCCGCCAGTCTCGCATTGTGTGCTCTTAGCCATTCAGACCAAATGACCCAGAGCAGTGATAAAAAAAGCCCAACTCCAAGTCTCGTTTCAAAAGCGGATTTTGAATTTCTCTCGATCACGAAGAGGTAAACTGCGTCGCAAGCTGTGAGCAGCAAATTACCAAGCAACGTTCGATCAAACATCTTGCCGTTCCTTCCGCGCTACCAACGCCAAACCACCGTTTCAGGCTCTCTACTTGATCACCCCGCGTTCACTGCGATCGAGAAACGCTGCCAGCAGCGCCGCGTCTTCGCCTTCCAACTCTTTAATCTTTTCCAGAGCCTGCGTAGTATTCAGCTTGGCTGCCAGCAGCAGGCGGAAGGCTTTTTGCAAGATCTGCAAACGCTCCGGCGAAAACCCGCGCCGCTGGAGGCCGACTTTGTTGATGCCGAAGGCTTTGTTCTCACGCCGGGAGGAGGTCAGCGAAAAGGGCAGAACATCCTGAGTTACGATGGTCCCGCCGCCGATAAAAGCGTATTGGCCAACGATGCAATGCTGATGCACCGGGCAGAATGCGCCGACGGTTGCGTAGTCCTCGATGATGACGTGGCCGGCCAGGGTGGCGCAGTTGGCTAGGATGCAATGGCTGCCGACCTGGCTGTCATGGCCGATATGCACGCCGGCCATCAACAAACAATTGCTGCCCAGCCGCGTCACGCCGCCGCCGCCTACTGTGCCACGGCTAATGGTGACGTTCTCGCGAATCGTGTTGCCGTCGCCGATCTCAAGTTCGGTCGGCTCGCCGCCGTACTTCAAATCCTGCGGCGCAACGCCCACAGCGCAGAAGGGATGAAAGACGTTGCGCGCGCCGATGCGGGTTCGCCCGTCGAGCACGACATGCGAGATAAGATTGCAATCCTCGCCCAGCACTACGCCGGGCCCGATGGTGCAATACGGCCCGACCGTGCAGGAGGCCGGAACCACGGCTCCGGCGGCGACAACCGCGCTGGGATGGATGCTCACTGGGCGGCCTCAACCGCAGCCTCTGCCACGGGCTCAGACGACGCCTCGGCGGCCGTGGCGGCCTCACGCACACGTGGGACGATTGAACAAGTCAGTGTCGCCTGGCAGGCCACCTTGCCATCGACCAGCGCCCGCGCTTCCATGCGGCCAAGGCGGCTCTTGAAGGCCAGCACGTCCACTTCGATGCGCAGTTGATCGCCGGGCGTGACCGGGCGGCGGAATTTGGCCTTCTCAATGCCGGTAAAGACGGCCAGCTTGGTCTCGCGGTCGGGAATCTCATGCAGCATGATGATGGCGCCGGCCTGGGCCATCGCCTCCACAATCAGTACGCCGGGCATCAGCGGATAGCCGGGAAAGTGGCCCTGAAAAAAGGGCTCGTTCATGGTGACGTTCTTGATGGCCACCAGACGCTTGCCGCGCTCGAACTCGACGACTCGGTCAATCAAAAGGAAAGGGTAGCGGTGGGGAAGCAGGCCCAGGATCTCCTGGATGTCGAAGGTCATTCTTTGGCTCCAGAGAGCGTGGGAGATGCTTTGCTCTCGACAAGGATTATAAATCGGCGGTTGCA
Organism: uncultured Occallatibacter sp.; assembly: GCA_964509755.1. Lineage (GTDB taxonomy): Bacteria > Acidobacteriota > Terriglobia > Terriglobales > Acidobacteriaceae > Telmatobacter. Next base: position 10,084 of record CAZDYU010000140.1, read on the forward strand.
GCACTGGCCACGGCTGCGAACAGGTCAACTGCTTAAGGGTGAATCCGCGTGAGTGAAACCGCAATCTCATAAATGGATAAAACTAGGGCCAATGCGGGTGATAGGCGGGAAAGTCCAGAACATCGACAATTTTCTTGCTTTTTTCTGGGAGTCCGGTTTGACCTGCTTTGGCTGCCCCGGTATACTCAATCTTGCAACAAGCGGGAGTAGCTCAGTGGTAGAGCATCGCC
>CAZDYU010000141.1:0-9956 GCA_964509755.1 uncultured Occallatibacter sp.
CGAAAGCGGAAGAACTCTGCGGCGCAATCGTGTAGACGACGTTGCACGCAAAGCCAGTGGTTCCGGTTGACACAATAATGCTGACCGCGCTCGAAGTGCTGGTCGCATAGGTCGTTGAACCGGCGTAAACAGCCGTCAGCGAGTAGGTTCCAGCCGTCGCAAAGGATGTCGCAAGCGTCGCTACGCCCGAACTCAAGGTTCCGGTTCCCAGCGAAGTCGTGCCCGAATAGAAGGTGACCGTGCCGGTGGCAGCTGTTGGCGAAACCGTGGCCGTCAGCGTGACGCTAGCCCCCACAGCCGGCGCAATCGTGGATGCGGTGAGCGCGGTGGTGGTTGCCGTCTTGGCGCTGGCCGTCACGGAAACTGCGGCCGATGTGCTGGTCGTGTAGGCCACCACTCCAGGAGTGTATACAGCGGTGAGCGAGTAAGTCCCTGCCGTCGCGAAGGAGGTCGTCAGCGTGGCCACTCCCGAACTCAGCGTGCCGGTGCCAAGCGAGGTTGTGCCGGAATAGAAAGTGATTGTGCCGGTGGCTGCTGTCGGCGCAACCGTGGCCGTCAGCGTGACGCTGGCCCCAACCGCCGGTGTATTCGTGGAGACAGTGAGCGTGGTGGTCGTGGCAGTGGCGCTTACCGTCACGCTAACGGCGCTAGATGTGCTAGTTGTATAGATCGGCGATCCACCATAAACAGCAGTCACCGAGTCAGTTCCGACTGCGGCGAAGGATGTGGCAAGCGTGGCCACGCCCGAGGCCAGCGTTCCGGTTCCCAGCGCGGTTGTGCCCGAGTAGAAGGTGACCGTGCCGGTAGCCGCTGTTGGCGAAACTGTTGCAGTCAGCGTGACGCTGGCGCCGACCACAGGCGTGGTGGTGGAGGCGGTGAGCGTGGTGGTCGTGGTCGTCGTGGTCACCGTCACTGAGACCGCGCTCGATGTGCTGGTCGCATAGGTCGTCGATCCAGCATAAACTGCGGTAAGCGAGTCCGTTCCCGCCGCGGCGAATGAGGTGGCAAGCGTGGCCACGCCCGAGGCCAAAGTTCCCGTTCCGAGCGAGGTCGTTCCCGAATAGAAGGTGACCGTGCCGGTGGCTGCTGTTGGCGAAACAGTTGCCGTCAGCGTGACGCTTGCGCCAACCTTGGGCGTGGTGGTGGATGCAGTCAGCGCTGTTGTCGTGGCCGTCTTGGCGCTGGCCGTTACTGAAACGGCGCTCGAGGTGCTGGTCGTGTAGTTTGTCGATCCAGCGTATACAGCCGTGAGCGAGTAGGTTCCCGCCGTCGCGAATGATGTGGCAAGCGTGGCCACGCCCGAGGCCAGCGTTCCGGTCCCCAGCGAGGTTGTGCCCGAGTAGAAGGTCACTGTGCCGGTAGCCGCCGAAGGCGCAACCGTGGCCGTCAGCGTGACGCTTGCGCCTACCGCCGGCGTGGTGGTAGATGCCGTCAGCGAGGTGGTCGTCGTTGCCGCACTGACCGTCACTGAAACCGCACTCGAAGTGCTGGTCGCATAAGTCGTCGATCCAGCGTATACAGCGGTCAGCGAGTCAGTCCCCGTCGCGGCGAATGAGGTGGCAAGCGTCGCCACGCCAGAGGCCAGCGTGCCGGTTCCAAGCGAAGTTGTTCCCGAATAGAAAGTCACCGTGCCGGTAGCCGCTGTGGGCGAAACCGTGGCCGTCAGCGTGACGCTTGCGCCAACCTTTGGCGTGGTGGTGGATGCAGTCAACGCTGTGGTCGTGGCCGTCTTGGTGCCGACCGTTACTGAAACGGCGCTCGAAGTGCTGGTGGCATAAGTCGTCGATCCTGCGTAAACAGCCGTCAGCGAGTAGGTTCCCGCCGTCGCGAATGATGTGGCAAGCGTGGCCACGCCCGAGGCCAGCGTGCCGGTTCCCAGCGAGGTTGTGCCCGAGTAGAAAGTAACTGTGCCGGTAGCCGCGGTAGGCGCTACGGTGGCTGTCAGCGTGACGCTTGCGCCTACCGCCGGCGTGGTGGTGGAGGCGGTCAGCGCGGTGGTCGTGGCTGTCTTGGCCGCGCCGCAAGTAACGCCGTTGACGGCAAAAGAGGCTGGAACCGCATTGGTGGTTCCGTTCCAGGTGCCGTTGAATCCCACGCCGCTGACGCTGCCGGCGGCGGCAACACTGCCGTTATAAGGTTCGTTCTTCACGGTAACGACCGCGCCGCTCTGGGTTTCAATGCCATTCCAGAGAGACGAAACGGTCTGCCCATTGGCAAAGGTCCAGGTCAGCGTCCAACTGGTCCAGGCCGTAGTTCCAGTGTTTTGGATCGCAAGAGCCGCGCCAAATGCGCTGCTATTCTGCGGTGAAATCGTGTAAACAACATTGCACGCTGCTTGAGCGCTGGCGCGGGGAGAAACAAGGGTTAGAAACAGAGCTGCGAGTATTATTAAATACCCGCTCAGACGGCGAGAGCGCGAACGCTCACTAGGGAGGTGGCACAGCTGGGACATGAATTCTCCTTTACGTCACACAAGACGCTTTCATCACTCAGTGCTCGAGTGCATTTTCACTGTATGACTCCGTTATAAAGGCCGTTCTATTCGGGATGGAAAATAATCGACTGACCAATGACAGGAAGTTGCGCAGGTTCTCAAAGACTGAATAATCGAAGGAAGATGAGAGAAACGAGAAAAGGGGTAATGAACTAGTATCCTACAGAGCGTATGAACACGGACTAGTTAAAACAATGTGAATCATCCTCGCTCAAAATACATTGTTTCAAGGAAGCAACCAGCCGGTACAATGTATGAATTCGATCGCCCTCAATGTCACCTAATAAACTGTAGTCAACCCTCCTTTAATTCATTGACCAAATTGCAGCGAAATTAATCACGTTCGTAGCAGCAGGAAAATATTAGATCGATTCACAGCAGTTGGAAAGTTACTGCGGTAATGTTACCGCGACGAAGGATTGCGCTCCAGAATGGTGCACATCGCCGCCTCTTGATGCACACGATTTGACGAAGACTCGATCCGGCACGAAAGCCAGCAGTTGTTTGCCTCGAAATACATGTACTACTTGCCGGTCGAGGACGGACCGCAAAAGGAACCTGAGCAGGAATGCGGTCAATCCAACGAGTCCGGGCACCCCATCTCTGGATTTTCGGACAAGGGAAATCTTGAACCCCATTCCATCGCTTTGAATCTTGGATTCCAGGTAAACCACACACTTCACCCGAGCGATCAGCGGGTCGTGGCCACCCGCCGCAGGTGGCTACATCAACCGCAGCGCATCCACATCCACAATCAGATTGCGGCGTGGAATCTGCGCTTGATCGGCGTGGACTAGCATACCGCGCAGAGCGGCATTGAGGGACTTGCGCGAGGCGGCCTTCAGGATCAGGTGGAAGCGGTAAACGCCCTTGATCCGCGCAATCGGCGCGGTGCACGGTCCCAATACGCGCACACCCTCCGGCGCGGCCTTCTGGAACCACTTGCCCAGCACCGCCGACCAACCCGCCGCCTCCTCGAGCTTCGCCGATTGCACCAGCACATTGGCCAGCACGCCGAAGGGCGGGTAGTGCATCCAGCGCCGGTACTTCAGTTCGCGCTCAACAAAGCTCGCGTAGTTGTGGGTGCTTGCGGCCAGAATCGCATAGTGGTCCGGATAATAAGTTTGCACCACGACGCGTCCCGGCGTATCTCCGCGTCCGGCGCGCCCTGAGACCTGCGTCATGAGTTGAAAGACACGCTCGGCGGCACGAAAATCCGGCATCGAGAGCGAATGGTCGCAGCCCACCACTCCAACCAGCGTGATGCCGTGAATGTCGTGCCCTTTGGCGATCATCTGCGTGCCCACCAGCAGATTGATCTCGCCAGAATGCAGGCGCGCCAGTAGCCGCTCCAGATCGTAACGCCCGCGCACCGTGTCGCGATCCATGCGGCCGATGCGCGCCGTGGGAAAGATCTCGCCTAGCCGCTCCTCGCCCTGTTCCGAACCAGCGCCCAGATAGTAGAGGTGCTCGCTCTCGCACTTCGGACAGCGCGCCGGCACCTTGCGCTGGTAGCCGCAGTAGTGGCACTCCAGCCTCTGGCCCTCGCGCGCCACGCCGGCTTCGTTTTCTGGCGGCTTGTGGTGGGTCAGCGCAATTGCGCAATTTTCGCACTCCAGCTTCTCTCCGCAGGCTCGGCATAGAACGGCGAAGGAGTACCCGCGGCGATTGAGCAAGATCAGCGCCTGTTCGCCGCGATCCAGCGATTGCTGGGTCTGCTCGATCAGCGCGCGGGAAAAAAGCTGCTCCTGGCCCGTTTCCTGAAATTCCCGCCGCATATCGATCAGTTCCACCTTAGGCAGTGGCCGGTTCATCACGCGATCTTTCATCTCGATACGTTGATATTTGCCCGCAACCGAGTTCTGCCAACTCTCCAGCGAAGGCGTTGCCGAGCCCATCACCACCACAGCGCCCTCGATCTTGGCTCGCATCACGGCCACGTCGCGTGCGTTGTAGCGCGGCGTCTCCTCCTGCTTGTAGCTCTGGTCGTGCTCCTCGTCCACCAGAATCAGCCCCAGACGCGGTGCAGGGGCAAAGATCGCCGAGCGGGTACCGACGACGATCGGCGCATCCCCGCGACGAATCCGCCGCCACTGTTCGCTGCGCTCTTCGGGAGTAAGCGCCGAGTGCAGCAGCGCGACTTTATCCCCAAAGGCCGCATCCAACAGACCCACACTCTGCGGCGTCAGGCCAATCTCCGGAACCAGCAAAATCGACGAGAGGCCGCGATCAAGCGCCCGCTGCATCGCCGCCAGATAAACCGCCGTCTTGCCTGAGCCCGTTACTCCGTGAAGCAGAAAAGGCTGGAATCCCCCCAGCGCCGCTGCCAGACTGGCCAGCGCATCTACCTGCAGTTCATTGAGGCGCAGGGGCCCAGGCTCGCTTAGCAATCCGCCAAGATGAAAGGCCGCGGGCCGTTCCTCAATGCGCACCAAACCCCGGCGAACCAACGTCTGAAGAGTCGAGGATGGAAGATCTTTTCGCCGCAGTTCGGCCAGAGGCAATTCGCCATCGCAGGCCGCCAACTCGGCCAGAATTGCCTGCTGATTCGCGGTTAGCGCCGGCAGCCGCGCCTCGGGAATCAGCACGGCAAATCGCTCCATCCGCCGCGCATCACGCTCCGCGGCCGTCGTCTCGCGCGCGATCCACTTTTTGCGCGTCAGCCCGGCCAGAACGGGCAGTGTCGCCGCCGTCGCCGTGCGCAGCGTGGAAACCTTCACGGGCTCGCCCGATGCCAGCCGCGCCAGCACTCGCCGCTCCAGATTTTGCTCTTCGCCAGAGAGCTTGCCGCGCAGCTTCGATCCGGAGGGAGGCGAGGGCTTCAACCCTCGCATTTCGCCAATAGTATTACCGTGGGTTTTAGCCCCGGAGGAAGCTCCCTCCATTCCCTCAACAGCCGCCGCCAGCACATCCCGCCCTAGATCCGTAATCCTGTAATAGACTGTCCGCCGTACCTCGGCCATCAGCGGCAACATCCCCCGCAGCACCTCGCCCAGCGGAGCCAGATAATAATGCGCCATCCACTCAGCCAGCTTCAGCAGGGCATCGCTCAGCAGCGGCTCGTCGTCTAGAACCGCTTCCAGATACTTCGCCTCGAAATCAGCCGGCGCTTTGGCCCCCAGCGTCGTCACCACTCCAATCAGCTTTTCGTTCCGGAAGGGAACAATCACCCGCGCCCCGCGTTGTGGCAGTTGCCCCACGCCGACCGCGTAGGTAAACACGCGGTCCAGCGGAACAGGCAGCGCAACTTCGCAATAGGCAGGCATGGGCGGCAAACCTCAGTGTAGGCGATGGGGCCCGAACACCGCCCGCTATTCCGTGCTTGGCGATTGTTCTGGAGCGGATATGTAGCTATCTTCCTGGCTTCTGGAATCAAACTTTAGCGCACCGGGGGAAATGCTGGCATCGGGACGAGGAAAAGGGAAAATCTCTGGCAATAGTATGCAATATATTGCACATTCGAGGTGCGCAATTTCCTGTAAACCACTGAATGTACAGATCGAAGGTTTGGAGACTCAATTGCTCTAAAACAAGCGGCTACATGTGTGCGCTGGCAATATGCTCTAATGCTGACAATGTCAGCGGCACGCTCAGGCGTAAATCAAGCGCAGCTTCCCCCAAGCCGCCGATTGAGAAGATTTGAAAGGATATTCATGCCCCGTTTCTCCGCTAGTGTTCTGACAATTTGCGTGTTGTCTCTGCCTACCGCGGCTTTTGCCTTTATTGGAACGGTTTACCCGACAAACCCGAATGAACTCGATATTTTTGTGAATTCCATATCCGGAACTTCCGCGGGAGGAGCCTACTCCAACGGAAGTTATTTGACTTTGTCTGGCTCAGTCGAAACCATCATCGATACGCCTGGAACACCTTGCAATTTAGGCGCGTGTCCAGTTGAGCCGTATCTGACTTTCACAGCCGATGCAACTGGGTTCACTATATCGGGAGAATCTGTCGAAGATTTCTTAGGGGAGCCTGGCCCGGCGACTGTTACTTACCTACAGGGTTCGATTATCTCTGGTTCTTTTCAGAACCCGGGGGCTTCCAATCAGTTTGGTGAATTGTTTTCGGTAACAGTTGAAAATACCACAGAGTTAAGTGAATTGGAACTGATTTTTCCTTCGGATCTAGGCACTGATTCAACCACAAATTATGTCGGCGATGAGGTATTATTCGACTTTGATTCTGGAGGGCCGAACGGTGATATGGAGCCATATTTCGGACCTCCTCCACCGACTGTTACTCCTGAACCAGCCACATTGACTCTATTGGGCACAGGCCTGTTGGCCGGCCTGCTCAAGAAGCGGATGAGAGGCAAGAAGGCGTAGGTAACTCGCCTGTTGCAGCATGGCTGAGAGATTTCTAAGTCAGGCTGTTCGATTAAGGCGCATGAACTGATTTCTGAAGATGCCGAAATTCAGTACATGCGCCAAGGCAGCAAAAACCAGGAGCGCGGTATGGCTCCGCAGCCAGTTGTTAGATGAGTAAGGCCGGCTTCCCCCAAGCTTGGTCCGTGCAGTGGCAACCGAGTGTCGACTTTTGGTAGAGTTCTCAAGTCTCCCTCCACTCCAGCCACGAAGTGACGCCGAACCCAACTGAAGAGAGTGAGCCGCAATGCGATTCAGAAGCATTTTTGCATGTATTTTGTTTGTCTTCTCGATGGTGAACGGGGCAATTGCCCAGAACAATTCAATTCCCACCGTCCCTGAAAATAATCCAAACCTCGCATATATTCACGGAACGACCGCGGATGGCTTCTATAACGCAAGTACGCAAGTATTCTCAATGTCCGGTACTGCATCAAGCTTTAGTCTTCCAACGAGAACGTTCTTCTGCAATCACGTAACCACTCCAAGTTGTCCTTCGGCGACTGTGTCAGTCGCGATCCAAGTGGACAACAATGGAAATCTTGTTGGCGGCAACCCCGTTGCCGGTCAGCCGGACTTTATACTTGTCGGCCAGATTACCACCGGTGGCATTACCTATACTTCTCCCCTTCTAACTGGGTCAATTACACAGTTTTTCTATGACGGCGTGAATAATACTCCGAATTTTTACTTCCGCTTCGCCGTCACTGGCGGATCGATGGCATCCTTCTACTTGAATCCACCGAGCATGGACAACGACCTGTGGATGACACTGAACCTTGAGACAACAACGGGGACGCCCTATTTCCAGGGTTCCTTTACATCTAGTTGGGGCGGCGAAATCAAGGGTGCTGTTTACAGTACCCCTGGGCAGTGCTTTGGAACCATTGGTGACTTTGTCTGGAATGATCAGAATGCCAACGGCATCCAGGACGCCGGCGAACCGGGCATTGACGGCGTTACCGTCAATCTATACGACTATCAGCACAACCTGCTTCAATCTGTTGTGACATCGCCCGGACCGACAGGCTCACAGTTGGGATATTACCAGTTCACTGGCATATGCGCCGGTACTTATACTGTTCAAGTTGATAACACGACTCTTCCGAAGAACTCAAATGGCCAGATTGGATTCGTCCCTACCACGGTAAATGCCTCCGGCAGCACCACGGCCAACGACAGCAATCCGAATCCCTCCTCCGTTACGCTCACCACAAATGACAGCACTGATGAAACCATCGACTTCGGTTATATCGCCTTGCAAGGCGCTATCGGCGATTACGTCTGGTACGACGCCAATCGCAACGGCCTTCAGGATACCGGGGAGAATGGCATCAACGGTGTCGTAGTCGATCTCTATGACAGCACGCAGACCAATCTGTTGGCGCAGACCACAACGGCCTATGGCGGCCCAAACAACGTCAACGGTTATTACCAGTTCACCGGACTGAGTTCGGGCAATTATGTAGTCGTGGTGGATTCCTCGACGCTGCCCCCGAATTACACGCCGACCACGTCCTTGGTTGGCAGCAATCCGGCGATTGACAGCAACGGCAGTCCCGCGCCCGTGTCTCTGCCCACTGATTCCAGCATCGACGAGACAATCGATTTCGGATACGTCTCACCGTGCAACGGAATTATTGGCGACTTTGTTTGGCACGATCTGAATCAGAATGGAATTCAGGATGCGGGCGAGCCCGGAATCTCTGGCGTGACGCTGGATCTTTACGACTCCACGCACACTTTGATTCAAACTGCCATCACCAACGGCACGGGATACTATCAGTTCAGCGGTCTCTGCGCCGGTGCTTATGAAGTTGATGTGGTCGGCTCTACGCTGCCGCCAAATTTCACGCCGACAACCTCCCAGGCACCTGGCAGCACCACGGCCAATGACAGCAATGGCAGTCCGGCCCCAGTTACGCTTGGGCTGGATAGCAATAACAATGTCGTATCGGATCTCACCATCGACTTTGGCTATATCTCACCCTGCAATGGCGCCATCGGCGACTTTGTCTGGAGCGATCTGAACAGCAATGGCATTCAGGATACGGGTGAACCGGGCATCGCCAATGTAACTGTGAGCCTATACAACTCACAGATGACATTATTGAATGCCACCACAACCGATCAGAATGGCTATTACCAGTTCACGGGGCTGTGCGCCGGTACTTATATTGTCCAGGTGACGCCGCCAACTGGTTATTTGCCCACCATTACCAACGGTCCGGGTAGCACGACGGCAAACGACAGCAATCCGAGTCCTTCGACCGTCGTACTCGCCATTACAGACAGCAATGGGGACATCTCTACCGATGAAACCATTGATTTCGGCTTTGTATTGCCGCCAAGCGCCACTTGCGCATCGTTTAGTGCGGTGGTTGGTAATGCGATCACGCCGGTCACGTTGGTTGGCAGCGGCGGTTTGGGCGGTCCGTATACATTCACCGCAACAGGCCTGCCCGATGGCTTGAGTATTTCCTCGGCTGGAGTCATTTCAGGAACGCCGACGGCCAGCGGAACCTTTAATTACACAGTGACTGTTACCGACAACGCTGGAAATACTGGCACTGTCAACTGCTCGGTCACGGTGGCGCCTCCGGTGACGGCTTCTTGCGTTTCCATCGTCGCTGTCCAAGGCTACGCGATCACGCCGGTCACGATGGTAGGCAGCGGAGGCCTGGGAGCGCCTTACACCTTTACTGCAACCGGTTTTCCGGCGGGGCTGAGCATCTCGACCTCGGGTACGATTTCTGGAACACCGACGGTGAGTGGAACATTTAATTACATCGTGACGGTAACAGATAGCGCCGGAAACACTGGCACTATCAGCTGCTCGGTCACGGTCGCTCCTCCAGTCAGCGCAACTTGCGCTTCTATAGTCGCGGTGCAGGGCTATGCCATCACGCCGGTAACGATACTCGGCAGCGGCGGTCTGGATGGACCCTACACATTTACAGCGACGGGATTGCCAGATGGCTTGAGTATCTCTTCGGACGGCACCATCAGCGGCACTCCCACGGTGAGCGGAACCTTCAGTTACACGGTCACCATCACCGACAGCAACGGCCACAGCGGCACGGTCAACTGCACGG
>CAZDYU010000142.1:0-9901 GCA_964509755.1 uncultured Occallatibacter sp.
CGAACTAACCATGATTCCGGCGGAGGTGTGAAGATGTTCCTTGGGAGACCTGGGAGGGCAGCAGATACCCAGGCAATTCAATTTGGAGAAATCGATCCCTGGATCGCTGGACCCATCGGCTTGCAACGCTCAGTTCGCGCGTCAGTTTTCTTGCTTGGTTTTAGTTCTTTTTCTACCTGAATTGGAGGTTCCGGAGGAGCCCAAAAAGACCGGTTATAAAGACCAGTCTTTGACAACCAGCCCCTTTACTCTTTCAAACTCGCGCGAATTGGCAGTCACCGGAATCAGGTTGCTGCTGAAGGCTTGTCCGGCAATCAGCGTGTCGTATTCTCCAATGCGGTTGCCCCTTCGCTTCAGTTCGATGCGGACCTCTCCGGCGGCATGAGCATCCTGCACGGCATAGCAGAATTTGTTGCGAATCCGGCAGCTGATGCCGATTGAAGCGCTGGCCGGTTGTGGCCGAAGTATACCTGGAGGCCGGAAAAACGGCCTTCAGGGATGAATCTAAAACAGAAAACAGCTGCGAAACAGGCCGCACCGGAGAAAAGTCGGCTCCGAGATGGCGTCGGGGTGGAAACTGGCCAATTTCCGTAGCCTGTAAAGCCCCTGAGGGAAGGTCCGATGCAACAGATAAACTTGTTCAAAGCTTCGACGGCTGTTAGCTGTAAGCTGATAGCTGATAGCTGTTAGCTGAGGAAACCCATGGCGACCTGCGCTTCCATTGAGATCCTCGACCTCCGCCACTTTGCCGCGCCGGCATTGCGCCCCCTGCTGACCGCCGAAAGCGAGCTCTGGAAGCAGCGCCTCCATTGGGATTACAACATCTCCGCCAAGCTGCTGTTGCAGTATCTGGACGGTCACATGCTGCCCGGTTACGCGGCTCGTGAGGCCGGCCAGGTTATCGGCTATGTCTTCTGCGTCTATGAAGGCGCCAAGGCCATTGTCGGCGATCTCTTCGCCCTGCCCAGCGTCAACGACCCGTCGGCCCCCGCGCTCCCGGCCGGTGAAATCGAAGAAACTTTGCTCCGCCATATCATCGAGCTGCTGGTGAACTCGCCGCAGGTGGATCGCATCGAATCGCAACTGCTCCTCCATCCCTCCGGCTCGCACGCTGAGATCTTCCGCCACGCTGGATTTGAGATGCATCGCCGCCTGTTTATGGTCAGGCCGCTGGCCGGCTTTTATCCCGCGCCCAGCATGCATCTTCCCTTCCGGCTTGAGCTGCGTCCCTGGCGCGATGACGATCTGGACTCCGCCGCACGCCTCATCTCAGCCGCCTACCATGTCCATCCAGACAGTGTCGTCAACGACCAGTACCGCACCGTTCACGGCTCTCTGCGCTTCCTCAACAACATCGTGCGCTACTCCGGCTGCGGCGTCTTTGCCCAGCAGGTTTCGCATGTCATCGTCGATCGCCTCAGCCGCGAGATGGTCGCCCTGGTGCTCGGTTCGCGCGTCAGTCCAGAGAGCGGCCACATCACCCAACTCTGCGTTCACCCCGAGTTCCGCCGCCGCGGCATGGCCCGCATGATGCTCACCCTGGCCTCGTCCTGCTTCCTGCGCATCGGCGTCACGGAGATCTCGCTCACCGTAACCGAAGCCAACACCGAAGCCATCGAGCTCTACCACGCCGAGGGCTTCGACTGCGCCCACAGCTTTGACGCGACGGTCTGGCAGCGCAATCGCTTGGCTTGAGCGCTGAAAAAAACCGGGAAGAATCATCCGTTCCGCGGGTTTGTTCAAGCTTGACGCGAAAAAAACCTGCGTTCAACGGAGCGTTCAAAAAAGGCCATTTCGGGGCTCAAATCGATCAAAAGGGGCGGTCTTGGAAGCAAAACAAGGGCTTTTCGAGGGTTTTTGTTTACTGATAAGTACACAGTTGTGATTGGTCATCCTATTGATTCATTTGAGTTTGACTCGAAATATCCATCACAAAAACCGGAGTTTAGGGGTAGGGGGGGTGGGGGTGCGCGGATTTTCGCCCCCCACCTTCGCCATATCTTTGTCTATTTTTTGCATATCTAAAATCACCTTACGCCGAAGGAGCGTAATTCTACGCAAAGCGCGCTCCCTTGACGAAATATGCACTCTAGTCCATTTTTCAGCATGGAGTGGGAGGTCGAATTCAGCGACGATCAAGGGCGCGCTTACGCGATGGCTGCATTGCAGGCCGATGATTTGATTCGCCCGCACCATCGGCCGTAGGAACGGGTTGCCTAACTAATTGTTGGGTTCCGGGTTTCCCATTTCTTAATATCCAGACATAAGGCACCCGGCCACCTGCGGTGGGACAGACGCTCGCTGCTCACTCGCAGTCGCTTTTATGACCTCTCACCCTTGCGCCAGAAAAAAGCGCAAGGATTGGGTGCCCGCGAGAGCGACTTATCCATTATGATCCTTGCATGGAGTTGATCTTCGAGGTACGCGAGGCGGAAGAGGGCGGCTATGTAGCCCGGGCGCTGGGGCAGTCCATCTTCACGGAAGCTGAAACCTGGGCTGAGTTGCGCGACAATGTGCGGGAAGTGACGAGTCTTCACTTTGAAGATGCTGCGGAGATGCCTAAACTCATCCAATTGCATTTTGTAAAAGATGAATTGATTGCGCTTGAGGCTGCATGAAGCTGCCGCGCGGGGTATCGGCCAACCGGCTGATTCACGCTCTGGAGCGGCTCGGCTATACTGTGATTCGCCAGAAGGGGAGCCATGTCAGGCTTTTTCACGAGGCGGCGCCAACCCATTCGATCTCGGTCCCGCTGCACGACCCGCTCAAGATAGGCACTTTTCATGGAATTCCTGTTGAAGTAGCCCAAGCTCAATCCATTTCAATCCAAGAAATCCTCGACTTACTCTGAGCTTTAGACTTGATGCGCCCGCAATGGCGATGATGCACAACAGACTAGCCCCGGCGAACTGCTACAAGAGTTCTCTGCAATACTCAGTTTTTCCAATGTTGTCTGATTTGTGTGCCCGTAGTCTCGGTGATGAAGCGCAAATTATATGGTGTTCACTGATTAGCTATTTGCAGTTCGTCAAATCTTTGGACTTCGCCCAGAATTTTATTAAAACAGAAACGATAGTTGCGTTATGTGATCTCCATATTGGAACCGAATTCCCAAACATCACACAAGGAATAGCGCAGTCTGTTCACAATGTGCTTCAGGACGACTTTGATTTAAAGTCATTTCTAGTCACCACCGAATCCCGGGCCTCTTACGGCTTGTTGGAACCTTCGGCCGGGACAGGTTTTTCCAAAGTCTCGCATGTGGGGGGAATCGTAGCGAATCCTCACGCCACAGCCAGCCGCTTGAGCTGAATCCGCCCCGCGGGAATCTGCGCAAGGTCGTACTGAGCTTGCTGCGTGATCCAGCTTTGGGCGCTGCCGCCAAAGACCTGAGAGAGCCGGATGGCCATCTCCGTCGAGATGCCGCGCTTGCCGTTGACCAGTTCAGAGAGAGTGGTGCGTGTGACGCCCAGAGCCTGCGCCGCTTGCGTGATCGTTAGGCCCAGCGGCTCGATGCATTCGCACAAAACGACGCTGCCGGGATGTGGCGGATTCTTCATCGGCATGGGGAAACCTCCTTAATTGTATGCCGGATTCGAAATCGGCTCAGGCCGCCTGGGCGGGTTGCAGCGATTTCTTATCCGCGGCGGCGAGAAGCTTTTGGAATCTTTCAGCGGAGACGGGGCGGCCATAGAGCCAGCCCTGGGCAAGAATGGGCTGCGCGAAGCCTTCAAAATAATGGGCCTGCACGGGGGTTTCAATGCCCTCGACAATGACCTTGAGATCAAGGGCCTCAGCCATGGCGAGAATCTGAGGCAAAATGGCCACGACGACCGATTCCGTGCCGACGGCCTGGGTAAAGGACTTGTCGATCTTGATGGCATCGACCGAGAGTTCATGCAGGTAGGCGAGGCTTGAGTAGCCGGTGCCGAAGTCGTCGATATGCACGCAGTGGCCGCGCTGGCGAAGGCTGTGGATGGTCTCGATAGCAATCTCATGCCGGGCCGTGGAGCCTTCCGTGATCTCAATGACCAGGCTGCAAGCGGCGACCGCGGCCCGATTGAGGGAGCGGTCCAGAATGGTCAGAAACTCCGGATCGGCAAGATCGGCGGCGGCTACATTGATGCAGAGACGAAAATCAGGCCGCTTGCGGAGCGTCTCGCCAAAGTCCCGCAGCACGTGGCGCAGCACAAGCCTGGTGATCTCGCCAACAAAGCCGCACTGCTCGGCAATATGCACAAAGACCTCGGGGCTGACGGCCAGGCCCTCTTCGTCTGTCCAGCGCGCCAGCGCCTCGGTTCCCACAATGCGTCCGCTGCGCAGATCGACAATGGGTTGATAGGCCATGTGCAGCTTGTCCCTGCGAATGGCTCTGCGGAGTTGGTGCTCGATGCTTTTGTTGCGCCGGTAAAGCAGGGAAGAGATAAGGCCGGCAAAAGCGCCGAAGGCCCCGCATAACAGAACACACCCGAGGAATCTGGTGCGATTGGCCTGAACGATCTCTGGCATTGAAGAGTAGGCGGTAACGCAATTGAAGAAGCGGATCGAGCACCGGGTCGCGTAAAGAGTCTCTCCCTGCCGGTATTGGCCCTCCCTGGTGAGGATTGGCAGGCTGGCCGCCGAAATTTCGCCGAGCAAATAGCCCGGTTTCTGGCTGGGTGCGTCCATTGTCGTCTCGGTGTAATGCATGGGAGGCGATTGAAGATGCATACGCGTGAGCGGAGTAAAGACAACATAAGAGTCGCCCAATTGCAATGCCAGAACGGTCAGATCGGGATTCCGATAAGGGGCGAGGCCGGTGTAGATTGCCGTTCCGTCTTGCAGCGTGAAATCCGCCTGGAATTGCCCGCGCGCCTGCGCCAGCTTGCCCAAGGCAGCCGAACACGCGATCATGCCGTTGTGCATACGGCCGGCGTCCTTCAGGTAATCCGACTCGAAGATGAGGGCGCGGAAGTAGGCGATCTCGTCGGTCGAGCAAGGGCTGCGCTGCGAGGCGCCCACGGCGGCCAGAACCGTGCGCAACTCAGCCGAAGAGGCTTCTCCGTCCGCCATGAGCAGGCTTGCGTATTGGAAGAGCCTGCTATCAGTCACCCTGGCGGCAATGGCGCGGGCCAACTGATAACCGGCCAGGATGCCGCAGACTGTTGTAAAGATCGTGACTGCCAAGGTCAAAATAATTCGCTGTTTGCGGGATGCCATTGTTCGTCAACCGCTCCTGGGCAGTGATCCATGCGCGCGCAAAAGCAACGCATGGAAGGGTTTTATCTTCAACGTCAAAGCGTTCAGAGAGCCGGATAGCTCATTCAGAAACATTGCCCCACGATTTCAAAATCCGCGTGTGGCAATGATGAAGCCGCTGCGATCGCGTGTAGCCTAACTTGAATATCGGAGCAAGTGGCGGCGATCTTTACACGGCCAGGAGAATTTAACAATTCATATGGGTGAGACGTCCGGATTATTGGGTCTGGAGTGTAGCCGCTAGAGCAATTTGCCGGCGGCCAGGTCGCGAATCAGGCCGCGGTCGGCGGCGAGGAAGTCGTAGCCGGAGAGATCCTGGAGCTTGACCCAGCGGACCTGGTGGTAGATGCGGGCTTCGATCTCGCCGGCGAATTCGTGAACGGTGAAGAATTGCAGATCGACGGCGCCGCCATGGCGGTAGTTGTGGCGGACGCGAGTGACCAGGGGGCCAATGATGGCGCGAATGCCAAGTTCCTCGTCGAGCTCGCGGGCCAGAGCCTCTTCAGGGCTCTCCCCGGCCTCGATCTTGCCGCCGGGAAACTCCCACTTGAGGGCCATGGGCTGCTCGGGACGGCGCTGCCCGATAAGAACCTCGCCGTTGCGGACGATCAACGCCGCCGCAACCAAGCGGAGCGCGGGACCAGCGGGGCGAGGATCGGAGTTTGGCGACAGTTCTTCCACCCCATTAGTGTAAACGCAGCAAAGGGTTTGCAGGGCGCGGCGCGCGTATTACGAGCGATTGGCAGGAAAATGGCTCGATTGGTCCGGCGAATAATTTTGTCGATTGGGTCTCTCGGGCGGAGGGATTATTCTCCTCCGACGGCGGTCTGGAGTCCTTCGGCGGCTTGAGGACGGAAGCAGGTCCAGCCGTGGGTGCCCGCGGCGGCTGTGAGCGCCGGCGAGGGGTTGACCGCGTAGGCTTGGCGGGCGATCTCGAGCATGGCCAAATCGTGAATCGAGTTGCCGAAGACGGCGTCGGGGTGGTCAAGCCCAACCCGCCGGAGTGCGACGGCCTTGCCCTCATCGGTGGGCACGTCCAGAATCTCGGAAGTCAGCAGGCCCTGCGAGACGCGGACCTCGGCAGCCAGGATGCGCGTCTCCGCAAAGGGAAAGTCGCGAATGCCTTCAGCGACGACCCACTTATTGGTGGAGCTGACGGCCCAGAGTTCAACGCCGGCCCGCGAGAGCGCCGCGACCAGAGAGGCCATCTCGGCAAAGATGCGCGGGCGAACGAACTTGTCGACATATTGCGCGGCGGCTGAACGCAGTTCGTCTTCGCGCAGACCGGCGTAGATCTGGACCATCTCGCCGCAGATGGCGATCTCGCTGACCTGGCCGGCCAGATAGCCGCGGTAACGGGTGTCGATCCAGTCGGTGGTGGAGCGCGAAACCAGGCCCTGCTCGAGCGACCAAGCCATAAAGCCGTAGCCGGCGTCACCGCCCCAGAGGGTTCCATCGCAGTCGAAGACTGCAACTTTGGGGTTGGCGGCCAGAACCAGCCGCTCGAACTGGCCGGCGGTACCTTGGGGGATTTCAATCTGGGGTCTTGTCAATCGTTCCTCAATTGTGCGTCAAAATACTCTGGATCTATTTTCTTTCAAATGGCCGGGATTTGCACGTGGCGGGCGGAGCGGGTGTTTCACGGGGCTTCGCTGCCTCACGAACAAGGTTTCGATTTAGATTCGTGCTCTCACACCCGTTCCGCTGAAGAAATCGCAGATCCTTCCGCCGCGCTCAGGAGCGGAATGGATGGGCACAAAGCGCTGTATTTTCGGGCCGAATCAATGGGGTCGAACCTACCGGCAATTCCCCCGGAGTCCCATCGGGACAACGCTAACCCTCCCCGCATTTCTGACGTCTTTGTTCTATGAATCCAGACTCAAACCCGGATCGGCTCCCGTAAATGTCAGCGCAATCAATTAGCTGTACAGTTGATATATCGAGACCTTATGCAAATACTGAAAAATCAAAGCGCCCTCGCACTCGCCCTTGCCTGCACCTTCGCGGCTCAGGCCTGCGCCGCGCAAACTGCGTCCGCGCACCCAGTTCCTCAACAAGATCAGCCCCAGGGCAAGGTCATCTTCTCCCGCTCCACCGACGAAAACGGCCAGACCACCCAATCCGCCCCGCCCGTCGCCCAGCCCGCCATCCCAGTCGCCGCCGTTTCCACCATTCAAGACACTGACCGCCAGGCCGTCACCTTCACCGCCCTCGATCTCGACGTGCATCTCCGCCCCGAGGCCCAGCACATCGCCGTCCGCGCCCTGCTCACCCTCCGCAACGACAGTAACTCCCCGCTCGCCCGCATCCCCCTGCAAATCTCCTCCTCGCTGAACTGGGAGAGCATCCGCCTCAAGGTCTCAGGAGCCCCCACCGCCTCGGCAGTCAAGGAAATCCCCTTCTCCGTCGCCAACCTCAACTCCGACGCCGACCACACTGGCCAATTGCATGAGGCCGCCATCCCGCTCCCCCAGCCCCTCGCTCCCGGCCAGAGTCTCCAGCTTGACGTCACCTACTCCGGCCTAATCGCCGCCTCCGCGCAGCGTCTACTAGCCGTCGGCGCGCCGGCCCCCGCGGCCTCGCACTCCGACTGGGACCAGATCGGTCTCGCCTTTACCGGCCTGCGCGGCTTTGGCAACGTCGTCTGGTACCCCGTCTCCAGCCTCCCCGTCCTTCTCGGCGACGGCGCGCGCCTCTTCGACCAGATCGGCGAACAAAAGCTCCGTCTCTCTGGCGCGCAATTCCGCCTCCGTCTCGCCATTGAATTCCCCCACGGCAAGACTCCCAACATCGCCCTCGTCAACGGCTTCCCACTCCCGCTCGCCGTCACCGAGCCCTCCAGTTCGCTGGACCAGAATCAGGAAGTCGCCAGCGTCGCCACCGCCGACACCGGCACTACCATCCTCGGCTTTGAGGCTCCCAGTCTTTTCATCGCCACGCGCACCCCGCATCCCGGCGCAAACCTCACCGCCTTCACGCTTCCCGACGACAATGTCTCCATCGATGCCTGGACCGCCGCGGCCGACGCCGTAACGCCCTTCATTCAATTCTGGCTCGGCCACCAGCCCCGCTCCCAGCTCACTCTTCTCGACCTGCCCGATCCCGACGACGCCCCCTTTGAGACCGGCGCGCTGCTGGCCGCACCGCTCGGCGACTCCGGCCCTCAAGCCAAGCCCGACGCCCTCGCCGGCGTTCTCGTTCACGCCCTCACCCACGCCTGGCTCCTCGCGCCCAACTCACCGCACCCGCCGCCCGCCTGGCTCAACGAGGGCGTTGCCGCCTTCATGGGCAGCCTCTGGGTTGAAAAGCTTCACGGCCGTGAAGCCGCTCTCGGCACCCTTGAATCCGGCCGCGTAGCCCTGGCCCTTGCCGAGCCGGAAAGCCCAGGCCAAAGCTCCGGCCAGCCGCTCCCCCAGGCCATCTCGCCCGTCTACTACCGCACCAAAGCCGCCTTCGTCCTCTGGATGCTCCGCGACATCGACGGTCCCCAGGCCCTCTCCGCCGCTCTCCGCGCTTATGGAGCCTATGCCTCGCCCGCCAGCGAAACAGCCAAGCCCGCAGCCGTTTCCTTCCAGAAAATCCTCGAAGAAGCCAGTACCCAGCCCGATCTTGCCTGGTTCTTTGCCGATTGGGTCGATGCCGACAAGGGCCTGCCCGACCTCGGCATCAATGCCGTCTTTCCCGCCGCGGTTGCCGACGGCAACTGGCTGGTCGCCGTAGAAGTGGTCAACAACGGCTACGCCCAGGTCGAGGTTCCCGTCACCGTCCGCTCCGGCCTTGGCAATGAAGCCCGCTCCGTCACCCACCGCGTCCGCATTCCCGCCCGAGGCAAACTCACCGAGAGAATCCTCATCCAGGGCAAGCCCCTAGAGGTCCAGCTCAACGACGGCACAGTCCCCGAGAGCCAATCCACAATCCACATCACCAAACTGGACCAACCCCCATCGGATCGTTGATCCCGCCCGTTAGACATCCAAAGCCTATTCCGGTTACCAAAGATTTGTTTTTTAGTAATACATCTCTCCACTTATTGCGCTAGACTAGCTGCGCAGTCGTTTCCGGGCCTAATTCGCAGCCAAACATGGAAAGGATTAACCCATGCGCAAGCCTTTGAACAATTTTTGGGGGGCAATTCACGGGTTATTCCTCTCTTTCTACCGCAATGATCGAGCCTTTCTTCGCCACTCTCTGCCACGCACATCCAGCCTTGTTGCTTGTATCCTCATTCTGGCGACCTGCATTGCCGCAGAAACCATGAATGCGCAAACCGCCGTAGCCCGGATACTACCCAAGCCAAGCAACGCCCGGTATGCCATGCATCGGCTCGCAACTCAAGCCAACTCCCAGCTTGATGGTGCGTATGCGTACATCGTACAACCGCAAGTCTTGACTTGGTTGATCGATTTGGTCGAATACGATGAAAGCACCTGTGCATTCATTTCGAGCGGTAGCTGGGCTGTGCCAACGCCGCCAGCGAATGGCACTTACTCGACACAGTTTGTTACTGCACCATTGCCAACTGGCGATAAATGCGGGGGTAATACCTATCAATTCAATCAAATCGACTACACCTGGACGAGCACATCGCCATTGGCGAATACCGACTATATGGTGGTCAATTGGACGACCCCCGATGGTACCTTAAATTTGTCGTACGGCATCT
>CAZDYU010000143.1:0-9847 GCA_964509755.1 uncultured Occallatibacter sp.
GGTGGCTCGCTCAAGCCACTCAGACGCTTCTACAGAACTTTACGGGCTTAATCGGAATATGTCTTTCTTTTGGACACATAGGCTACGAATCTGCTTGACAATATTATCAAGCAAGCACATCATAACGTTATCATATTGTAACGCGATTAACCGTGCATACAGATAAAGTCGCGTTGTATGATTTGGAGAGGGGTACATATGACGGTGGCATCCCCGCTGGAAACCGAGTTGAGAGTTTTCGAGACTCACCGTCGGGAGTGGGCGCAGTCTCACCCCGGAAAGTTCGTTGTGATTCGAGAGGACAACATTGTAAAGTTCTTCGATGAGTATGAGGACGCATTCAGGGCTGGGATACGCCAGTTTGGAGCGGACCGAAATTTTTTGATCAAGCAGGTTTGGAAAAGCGAACCTGTATATTTCGTGGCGTAGGCATGGTTATGTTTGAATTTCCGTGGAATCCATTTGACCCAGGAGACCCCGGGCCATGCATAAAGTTTTCCGTGACGAGGTATGTAGACGAAATTGAATACGGTTTGAGCATCGGGCTAGAGTACCCTAAGCCTTCGATCCCAACAGCATTAATAGATACGGGGTCACCATTCACGATTATCAATAGGGTGCTTGCCAAGACTTGCAATCTTTCTCTCACGAATCCGAAATTCCCAATCAGGACTATGAACGGGGATTGTCAGTGTGAAGAGTATTGTGGCTCGATTAGCTTCCCCGGTTCCGGTCTTCCACGCATAGCGGCGGTGCAAATCCTTGCGAGGGATTTCTACAAGGAAACAGCACATGCATGCATAATCGGAAGAAATATCTTGAAGCGGTGGGACATTCGATTTGACGGCCAGAACAGGATGGTAACGATCAAAGCTTGATCGGAGCACTCGCTGGGCAACTCCTGCTTGATTCAGTCTCCCCGCGTCAGGGGTGGTGGCCGCGACAATTCCCTCGAATAAATCAAGGCTGGGATCCAGGCCCAACTCACGCCACTCCCCAAAGCCCCAATCCGCCTTCTATACTTATAGTTTCCATGTCCTATCAAGCGGCAATCGAAGAACTGAACGCCATGACGGCCGAGCTCTACACCCGGCCCGGTCAGCCGCGGCGTAAATTCTCGCTCGATGAGATTGGCGTCTTGCTGGACGCGCTTGGTGAGCCGCAGAGTCGCATTCGATCGGTTCTGATTGCCGGGACCAACGGCAAGGGCTCGACAGCATCTACGCTGACCTCGATTCTGACGGCCGCGGGGATTCGTGCAGGTCTTTACACTTCGCCGCATCTGTCGCGGGTCAATGAACGCATCCGCATTGGCGACGCGGAGATTGCCGACGAGGACTTTGCGCGTCTTTATTCTCGCGTTCGCGATTCTGCTCATAAGCTGCTGCTGGAGCACAAACTGCCGCAGCTTCCCAGCTTTTTTGAGATTCTGACGGCAATTGCGCTGCTCTATTTTGACGAGGAAAAGGTCGAGCTCGCCGTGCTAGAGGTCGGAATGGGTGGGCGGCTTGATGCCACCAACATTGTCGAGCCTCTGATCTCCGTGATTACCGACATATCGCTCGACCACACCGAGTGGCTGGGCGAGACGATCACCGCTATCACACGCGAGAAGGCTGGGATTCTGCGCCGCGGCGGGACTCTGATTACATTGCCACAGCACCCGGAGGCCAACCAGGTGCTGGGCGAGGTGGCGGCAGAGCTAGGTGTGCGCGGGGTGAACGCCGCGGCTTACATGCCGGCTGTCTGGACAGGCGCCAATGGCCGCTATCCGGTCGAGGCTCTGGGCGCTACGGTTGAAGTCGATTCGCCGCTGGCAGGCGTCCATCAGCAGCGCAACATCGCGCTGGCCATTGCCACAGCGGTGGAGTTGGCTTCGGCGCACGGGCTTCCCATCACGCCGGCAGCGATTGCCGATGGGATCAGGCAGACGCGATGGCCGGGACGGTTGGAGCGCATTGCGGCGGGCGGCGTCGAGTGGATTCTGGATGTGGCTCACAATCCGGCCGGGGCCTGGGCTTTGCGCTCGGGGCTTTCAGGAATTCTGAGAGATTCACCTCCGCGGCTGCTCATCTTCAGTTGCCTGCGCGACAAGCCGGTTAACGAGATGGCGCAGATTCTCTTTCCGCTCTTCGACCGGGTGATCTTCGCGCCGATTCATTCGGCACGGGCTGCCGGAATGCCGGAGTTGGAAGCTGCGGCCAGGGCAACGGGAACGCCGTCGGTCAGCGCTGACTCGGTTCGAGACGCGTTGCGATGGGCCAAAGAGCAGGCAGTCAACGGACAAGTAGTGGTTTCAGGCTCGGTTTACCTGGTGGGTGAGGCGCGGGGACTGCTGTTGGCGGAGGCGGACGAATAATGAGACAGCGTCCCAATCCAATGCCCTGGACCTACCGGTGGAGCACAAATCTAATCAAAGTACCCCTTTTTGGGGTGATTACAACGATCTGCGGCAGCTTATCGCTGCTAATTTCGCTGGTGGACAGGAAGGGCAACGTACAGCACAGGATTGCGAGAGTGTGGGCGCGGGGCTGCATTTGGGCCTCAGGATCGAGGCTAAGGGTGATTGGAGCGGAGAATCTGCAAAAGCACCCGGTAGCAGTCTACGTCTCGAATCACACCTCGTACATGGACACGCCGGTGATCTATGCCGCGCTGCCCTTCCAATTTCGCATATTGGCGAGAACTGTATTATGGCGTATACCATTCATAGGATGGTACTTAAATAGATCAGGACAAATTCCTATCGACACCTGCAACCCGCGAGCAACAATCTCCAGCCTGGCAGTCGGCGTCAAAGCTCTGCGCACCGGCATGGCGTTGTTTGTTTTTCCTGAGGGTGGGCGAACTCCCGATGGAGAGATCAAGCCGTTTCTCTCCGGCGCGGCCTACCTGGCAATTCGGGCGCAGGTTCCGCTGATTCCAATGGCGTTGTGCGGAGTCTACGAACTGCTGCCGATTCACACCTGCCACTTTTATCCTGGAGAGCTGACATTGACGGTTGGCGAGGCTATCGAGACAGCGGGAATGACTATGCGGCAGGCCGACGAACTAACGGCGCAGCTGCGGAAATCCGTCGAAAAGCTGCTCGGGGAGCAGGGTGCGGAGTCAAAAGAGAACGCGAGAGGTTGAGGGTGTAGGTACTGCGGTTTGAAATCCAGATTTAAGCCCTATCGCAATTTAACGCTTATGTGATAAGAATGATGCTGCCATGTGCGTTCATATTGCGATTCCCGAACCCACCAGCCGCGATTCTGCTTACAACGAGCGCTCGCTGCCGCCCTATCTAGCCGCACTCCGCTCTGCGGGAGCAACACCCATTCTGGTTCCACTTCACGAGCGGCAAGATCGCGTGGCTCGGCTGCTTGCCGGGGTGCAGGGAATCCTTTTGCCCGGTAGCAAATTCGATGTCGATCCACAAAGATATGGCGAAGATCGATTGCCTGAATGTGGCGAGGCGGACCCGGCACGAACCGCTGTGGATGAACTGCTGCTGCAAGAGGCCTTTAACCTTCGCAAGCCCGTGCTGGCCATCTGTCACGGCACACAGAGCCTGAACGTCTGGCTGAATGGATCGCTGGTGCAGGATCTGAAGACAGCCGTAGATCACAGGCCGGGCCGGGAGATTGTAGAGGCGCATCCGGTAAGAATTACGGCAGGATCGCGGCTGGCCGGCCTGGTTCCGCGCGGGACAGGTGAAGAAGTGCAGGTCAATTCAAGCCATCATCAAGCCGTTTGGGTTGCGGGCGACGGCCTTCAGGTAAGCGCTGTCTCTTCGGGCGATGGGGTAGTTGAGGCAGTGGAACTTGATTCAGGAGACCAGTTTGTCGTCGGCGTGCAGTGGCATCCGGAGCGCACCTACATACATAGCGCCTTTTCCCGCGCAATCTTCGCCGCCTTTGTGCAGGCAGCGGTGGTTTGGCAGCCGCGGCGCATTGAAGAGTCGGTGGCGCAGAACGAGAACTCTTCATCGGAGGGGCAGGAATCGGCGGCGCTGGCGTGAGCGAAGAGGAAGTTTCAGCAGGTTTTAAGCTCAATGCGCTTTTGGCGGAAGCCGGTCAGGCTCCATTGAATTCGAAAGAGGAGCAGCGCTTTAAGGAGTATTATTCGCTTCTTCTTCGCTGGAATTCGCGCGTCAATCTGACTGCGATTCGCGATGAGGAAGGGATTCTGCGTCGGCATTTTGTAGAATCGATTGTTTGCGCGCGGAGCCTGCCTTCTCAGATTGCAACTTTGCTCGACTTCGGCTCGGGCGCGGGCTTTCCAGGAATTCCAATTGCAATTTGCCGGCCGGAGATCGCCGTGACCCTGGCGGAATCTCAGGGAAAGAAGGCGGCATTCCTGAGCGAAGCGCTGCGAGTGCTTGAAATTCGCAACGCAAAAGTGCATTCCCGCCGGGCTGAGGAGCTCCCTTCCGTCTTTGATTGTGTTACCTTGCGAGCCGTCGACAAAATGGAATTTGCTGTTCGCATGGCGGGAAAGCTGGTGAGAGAAGGCGGCTGGCTCGCGCTTATGACTACGAGAGAAGAGTTGGTTAGGCTCAAAGACGCTATCGGGTTGGAGTATTCATGGCCAGAGGCGATGCAACCGAGCGGCAAGGACAACCGTGTGCTTGTCATCGGGCAGCGTAAGCTCAATTCGCTATCTTGATGAGCGCCAGTTTGCGAACCGATACCAAATCCTTTGCCGTCTTCACCATCAGACGGACCCCGGTCCCTTCCGCGTAGCGCGGTGCCTCGTCGAGAAGTTTGAGTGTAGCTATTGAGAGATCGCTTTGACGGGCGACTGCGATGGCTCGGTCGCCCAGAACAAATGAGGCGCGAAAGCATCCAGTGCAAGGACCAAGATAAACAATAGTTCTTTTCTTGATCTTGAGGCGGACAGCCCAACCGTATTTGGGTGAGATCGACTGCCAATCCTGTATGGAGACCCCTTGTTCAGCCATCCACTCCAAGAGTTGGTTCCATAGGTCCGCTGATGGCCCCAGTGCGGCAGTTATCTCTGCACCGGAGGGCAGGTCTTTTCTGCCGATAAATGCGTTCTGGTCTTCCATGTTGGTTCTTTGCGGTTATGGAATCAGTCTATTACGAGAGGCGCGGGAGAATCCAGTACAGGAGTCAATTTGGCAGTTTTCGGGTACATTTGAGCGAAACGATGCATTACCCCGCAACGGCAAGAGCTGCCGCGGGCTCGAGATTGGCTCCCAGGCGGATTGAGCATCTAGCATTGAGCGGCAACGATCCGTCCGATTCGCCCAATTCAAGCAAAGCTTCAAAGAGATTCGAATAAAGACTTTGCCGGCTCGATAGTTTCTTGTGCCGCGCTCGCAGGAAGTCAAATCGAAACGGCGACAAGCGCTCGATAAAGCCCAGGAATTCAGGAGAAAAGTGTTCGTGCGACTCCGCAACCGCACCGATAATGAGCGAACGCCAGCTTGTCGAAAGCAATTCTTTGAGCATCTTGGAAGCGCCGGGCAGGCAATCCATCTCCGCTGTGACGCGCTCACTGAAGTTCAATAGCTGAATGACCAATGCGTCCAGCGGAATCTTTGCATGGACGGCCCGGGTGAAGAGAGAGTGCGAGCCGCGCGCCAGATCCTCGCGTACATCCTGAAGATCGTCGCCTAACTGGAGCAAGACGCCCCATTCAAACGAGAAGCGGCTTTCAGTATCACTGAGCCAGCCGTGCGCGAGACAAGCATCGGCCAGCACGGACGTGCCACCTTTCGCGCAAGTAATTCGCAGCAACTGAGCGTCTGAGAGTTCAGTTATATTTCCCAATTGCGCAATGCTCTCCTCTTGCGCTTGATGGATTGCCAGGAGGCAATCAAAGACTTGGGGATAGAGCGAGCGAGGGAACTGCTCCTCAATCAAACCAACCAACGCCCAAAGCGCGGTTTCCCGATGATCCGAGGCAGAGGGGCTTCCGCCGAGCAATCGTTCGCGGAATCTCTTGCTAAATTGAAATTTAGCCTCGGTGATTACGTCGGCGCGGTCCAGATAGTTGTCGCTGTAAGGGTAGAGAAGACTATAGCCAAGAATTGCCGGAGTGATCTCCATCGAGTCGCCGAGAAGTAATTGCAGCCCGCAGGCGGTCCAGGCGCTTCGGCAAGCCTGAATGATATCCGCCATGCTCAGACTGGGGTCGAATTCTCTCGCCAGGCGAGAAAACTTTGCACCAGATGTCAAGAAATCGTCTGTGAGTAGATTGATAGCGCTTTTGTCGAGGCCAAGTCCGATACTTGCAAAATTAGCGAAAGTTGCGACGACTCGGCTCTTTGTTTCAAGGCGTTCTACTGCGCTACGAGGCACCCTTCTGAGTTCGCGCTCGACGGAGTGGAGTGCTTCGTCGTACGCTTGCTCTCGCTTGTACTGTTCTTCCCGGCTATAGATCGGTCCGCTGGAAGTTGATGGCATTGCGCATCGATCCCAAAGGGTAACCGACTCAGAAACATGCGACTGTACCCAGAACCAGGAGAGCTCTTTCTGCATTTTTGGCCTCTTCAGTGTTACGAAGAGGCTTATCGGACGGTTCCATGCACCACGGAGCAAGGTCGCCCATCTCATAGGACTCGCTCCCCTACTCTGTTCCACGTGAAACAATTTGGGAAGTCAGCCCAAAGCGGTAGACGTTCCACGTGAAACATTTTCATCCATCAGCCCGAAATGGGCGCAGTCCCAAATTAGAGCGCTCCGCAAAACAACCGCTTTCTCCCCAGCTTTCTAACAAATAATGAGGAAGTTTTCCACTGTATTGCTCACCCTCGCCCCCTTCAATACGCCCCTCGCTTCTTACCCAGAAGCCTCACCAATCCAGCCGTTTGCCCAACTTTCGCCTCTCCGCCCAGCAATGGCTTTCCACAGCTATGCGCAGTTCTCCACAGTGCAAGTAGCTACCCTCAAATCGGCCCTTCCCTTTACTCTTAGAAGCCATGGGCAAGATTCTCGGTATCGTCAACCAAAAAGGCGGTGTGGGTAAAACCACAACTGCCATCAACCTGGCCGCCTGCCTGGCCCTGGAAGGCTTGAAGGTTCTGCTTGTGGACTGCGACCCCCAGGCGAACTGCTCCTCCGGCCTCGGATTTCAACGCGACGACAACCGCCGGTCAGTCTACGACGTGCTGATGGGAGACTCCCCGGCCGAGCAGGTGATCCTGCCCACCGAAATCGACCTGCTGTCTCTCTTGCCCGGATCGAAGAACCTGACCGGTGCCAACATCGAGTTGGCTTTGGCCGACGACCGGGCTCTCCGCCTGCGTAGCGCGCTGGAACCGGTGCAGGCTAGCTACGATTTAGTGATTCTGGATTGTCCGCCGGCGCTTGACCTCCTGACTCTCAACGTCCTGGCGGCGGCCAACACCCTGCTGGTTCCCATGCAGGCCGAGTATTTTGCGCTCGAAGGAATCTCTGAGCTGATCTCGACGCTGGAACGGGTCCGCGCGGCCTTCAATCCATCTCTGACCATCGAAGGCGTCCTGCTGACCATGTACGATGACCGCACCAATCTCTCGCAGCAGGTGACCGAGACCTTGCGCGAGTACTTCCGCGAGCGGCTTTTCCTGACCGTGATTCCGCGCAATGTCCGTCTTGCGGAGGCGCCCAGTCACGGCAAGCCCGTGGCTCTTTACGATGCCCGCTCCCGCGGAACAGAGGCCTATTTCGAACTTGCTGGTGAGTACATCGCACGCAACGGCATTGAGCTTCCGCAGACGAAGGGTCGCGTCGCCGGCCGCAATACAGAAACGAAAGCCCCGGCAATTGCACCAGAATAGAGGATTCTGAACCATGACGACCGCTCCCCCCGACTTCAAACGCCGCGCCCTGGGCAAAGGCTTGGACTCGCTCTTGCCCCGCGTTCCCACAGCTCCCGCAGCCTCTTCCGCCGCTCCAGCCGCTGAGGCAGAAGGTGGCAAGCCGCTCGAGATCCGGCTCGACCAGATCGACCGCAACCCCTTCCAAACCCGCTCCCATGTGGACGACGCGCAATTGGCTGAGCTGGCCGCCTCCATCACTGCCAATGGCGTGGTGCAGCCGGTTCTGGTGCGTCCGCTCGCCAACGGACGCTTCCAGTTGATTGCCGGCGAGCGCCGCTGGAGAGCCTCCGAGCTGGCAGGCAAGAAGACCGTCCCCGCCATTCTCCGCCAAGTCTCCGATGAGCAGGCGATGGAAATCACCATCGTCGAAAACCTGCAACGCGCCGACCTGAATCCCATGGAACAGGCGCGCGCCTTTGAGCGGCTCTCTCGCGAGTTCCACATGACCCAGGAGCAGATGGCCGTGCGCACCGGAAAAGACCGCGCCACAGTAGCTAACTTCTTGCGTTTGTTAAGATTACCAGCGTCTGTGCAGGCCCTCGTCGAGGCCGGCGAGCTGAGCTTTGGCCACGCGCGCACACTGCTCGCCTTCGAGCACGCCGAGGAGATCGAGAAGGCGGCCAAGCGGGTCATCGGTCTTTCGCTTTCTGTTCGCCAAACAGAGAGCTATGTGCAAGGCCTCCTGCACCCTGAGCGCGCCGCCAAAAAAGACCCCAAGCCCGAGCTCTCCATCGACCCCAACATCCGCGAGGTTCAGGAGCGTCTGCAGCGCGCCCTGGGCCTCAAGGTCCACATAGAAGACCACAACGGCCGCGGCAAAGTCATCATCGAGTACGCCAAGCTAGAAGACTTCGATGAGCTGCTGGAGCAGTTGGCCGGGGAGTAAAGTAGGAATTAAGCGTCTTGGTGGCTCAGTCGGATCTCACTTGTAGATAATGGCCCAACCGTAATCCTTGCCGAAGCAACCTTAACTCCAAGTATTCAAAGGGACAAAGCGATGGGTTGCCTTGTAACGCTCAATCAACTGAGCGGCGGCGGCGACCGAAGGCGCGCGATTGGCAACGGGATCCAGGTGGCTACCGTCGTGGAGAACGATATTAGCGGCACGGCCGTGGCGAGTCAGAGCGTCAATCTTGCGCACAAGCCGCTCGGCAATCGAATCTGCCGACGGGTTCTTCCAGTCGGAGGTCATCGCGTTCCAGAGGACCGGAACGAGGCCCAGATTTCTGGCGACGCGCAGTGTCTCTGGCCGGCGCGCTCCAAAGGGCGGACGAAAATGACGGACCGGCACGCCGGCAATTTGCTCCAGTGTTTGGCTGGTGCGCGTCAGTTCCTCGGCAATACGGCTGGCCGGAGCAAACGCGAGATTCAAATGGCTCCAGGAGTGGTTGCCGATGAGGTGCCCGGCGGTGGCGATCTGCTTTACCAATTCGGGCTGGTCCTGGCCGTAACTTCCTACCAAGAAAAAGGTTGCGCGCACATCGTGGCTGGCCAGAATATCCAAAAGCCGCGGCGTCCAGGCTGGGTTTGGTCCGTCGTCAAAGGTGAGCGCAAGTTCGCCGGGGCGTGCCGGAGCGACAAGCGTCGAGCCAAAGAGCTGCGAGGCTGGCCAATAGGCCGCATAAGCGCAGCCTCCCGCCGCCAGGCCGAGACCGCCTGCCGCACCTAGCCCGAAAGAGATCCCTTTAGCCAGCGTTGAAAGCATCTGCTTAGCAGTGTGACGCGTCCAGGCCAGAAACAGCAAGCGGAAGCATGAGCACCTACAACAGATCTGGCACGCCATCTTGCGCCGCGGACAGCCTCCGGGCGTATACTCAGGTTGTTCGGGCTGCATCCTGAGTTGACGGAGCGGCACTGGAGGTCAAATGAGCGTTACCAACTTCCCTGGCGGACCGAGTTCCGCCGCGCCTCGCACCCCCACAGCAAAAGTCACCATGCCCACGCTGGCCGAGATGAAGCGGCAGGGCAAAGCCATCTCCGCGCTCACCGCCTACGACTACGCCACCGCGCGCCTGGTCGATGAGGCCGGCATCG
>CAZDYU010000144.1:0-9787 GCA_964509755.1 uncultured Occallatibacter sp.
TCTTGTACCGCGGGGCCGTGCGCCCCTTGCGAACCAACTGATTAAATGTAGGCAACCTGAAACTCCTTACCCAATCAAAAACCCTGCCAGCAACCTTCAACACCCACAAACGCGCACAGAACCCAAAGGCCTTCCGGTGCATAAGCGGGACGAAATACCGTCTCGCGCACACGGATGCTCCGTTTACTGCTTCGCGTCTGCCTTCGTTCCAATCTCAGACGAAAACCGGGACGGTGGCCGGGCGTTTCCCCGCAACCCGCGGACAAAGCCAACTCCGTTTCGCCGATTTCGGCCCGCATAGCCCCCCAAGGTGGAGAACGCGCGGGCACCGTAGCGATGTATCCCCGCCCTTCGCAAGAAAAGAGCAACTTCCGGGATTCTCTGGCCGGCCAACCGCGCCTGACCTTCGAGCAGCTCCGCCAATTCCAGCCTGGCCGGGCTGCCCCTTCGCCTCCGCCGCTCAAGACACACGGCAAGGGACGTTCTTGCGGAACCTTTTAACAATAACAAGAATCCGGGACGGGGTCAACTTTTTCCCGCCCCATGACAAGATTTCTCTTCAACCAGTCTCAAAATCTGGATCTACGGCTCGGTGTACGTTCCATAGTCCTGCACAATCAACCAGGTTCCGTTGGCCGGGTCGGAGAGCAAAGGCGGGCCTTGTGTGACTCCGGCGTACCAGGAGACGTTTGTAGCCGACGCCGCTGGGGCAAGAAATCCCGTCAGCTCGGAAAGATCGGGGATAGTGATCGACGTCGAGCCATTCTGATAATTCGCCGTTGCCGTCAATTGGATTTGATTGGGGAATGTGGCGCCTTGACCCCAATCGATGCC
Source organism: uncultured Occallatibacter sp. (assembly GCA_964509755.1). Classification (GTDB taxonomy): domain Bacteria; phylum Acidobacteriota; class Terriglobia; order Terriglobales; family Acidobacteriaceae; genus Telmatobacter. The sequence continues at coordinate 835 of CAZDYU010000144.1, forward strand.
AGCACGATATTGAACATTTGTCGTGCCGGAAAAACCCGCGTAGCTGAGGTTGAATGTAGGCAACGCAGCTGCGGTCGGGCCTGCATAGGGCCACGGCGTGGGCAAAGTAATTGTCGGTGGGACATTTGTTGTATCCATTTGAACGCCCACATACTCGTTCCCTCCGCCGGACGCTCCCGTTTCAAACCAGTAGTAATCGCCGCTTTGGATTGCGCTCGAAGGCAAAGCAGTATATTGCACACCTAGCGCTTTGAGAGGATCGTTCAGACCGAACGAATCTCCAAAGTCGGCAGTCTCAAAATAGATAAATGCATCCGAGGCTGAAAAACCGGAGGGGATATTGCTGACGGTAAGCGTCTGAGTCGTAGTCTCATCGCTGGCCGCAAAAACAACTGGATTGCCGCTGTTCAGAGCGCCGGGGATTGTTTGGTTGCGCAGAATTTTGACCGCCAGCGTATTGTAGTTTGCATCTTGCACAGCCACGAAAACGTCATACGTGCCTGTAATCATCTGACCGCTCAGATTCACAATGCCGCTGGCCCATGCATGATTAAGACTCGCGGAATTGTCGCCTATGCCACCGGGAGCATAGATATATGCCCCACCGGTAATCGCCGACGCATCGACTTGGAGCGTCGCAGCACCCGAAGTCTCATTCGCCCCGTCGTCATCACAATACCAACTCAACGACGTGCCATCCTTCGTACTCGCCTGATACACATACTCATTAGTTACAGGCGTAGTGTACCTGGCATCCGCGGGGCAAACCCAGGCAATCGAGTAATTCGAAGTGCCGCTGGGCACACTGATACTCACCTTGCTGGATGCCAGCGACGCCTGCGTAAAAGCGCCCGTACCGATCTTCGTCGCCACAGCCGTCGGCATCGCCCCGGTAAATGTATAGGTCACCGTCGTCGGATTGCCCCCGCCGCCGCAATTGCTGACGCACCCCCCTGTAGTACCGCTGTTGGAACTTCCCCCGCAACCCGCGAGGCACGCCATCAAAACAACACAGAACGAAACCCGTGAAACCGAAACAAGCATCTTGCCCTCTTTCCGCCTGCCGGGCCCATGCAGGATCGCATCAGGCGTCCGCGAACCCACTTTCAAACCTCGCCCCTGAAATCGGGGGCCGGGTCAACTTTTTCCAGCCCCCTATGACAGAATTCTTTGAAAGACTCAGTTTACGGTTCAGTGTATTCGCCAGAGTCATTCACCGCCAACATGGTTCCATTCGGCGGGGAAGTGAGCAAAGGAAAGCCCTGCTGAACTCCAGCGGACCAATCGACGGAGGTTCCGGACGCCGGCGGCGCAATAAAGCCCGTCAATCCGGAGAGATCCGGGATAGAAACCGACGTCGCGCCATTTTGATAATTCGCCGTCGCCGATAGCTGAATCTGATAACTATCTTGGCCGCTCTGTGTGTTCGCTATCCACCAGCCGATACGGGCCTGCAACACAACATTCGTCATGCTGGAAAAACCTGTGTAATCAATATTGAATGTGGGTAAGGCATTGGGCGTTGGACCGGCATACGCCCACGGCGCAGGCAGCGTTACAGTTGGCGGCGCGTTGCTCGTCGTATCTAGTTCGCCACTGACAGTCTCATTCGGGAAAACATACGCTGCCGCGCCAAACTGGTAGAAGTCGCCACCTGGGATGGCGTTCGGCGGATACGCCGCATATTGGTTCTGCTGACCAGGGAGGTGGAGTTGCAGATCCCAGTAATTTCCGAGATCGGGCGCCTCAAAATGCATGAACTGATTAAATAAGGAAGACCCAGAAGGGTTATTGTGAACAGTAGCCGTTTGATTTGTCGTCTTATCGCTGGCGCTGAAAACGACCGGATTGCCGCCGTTTAGAGCGCCTGGGATCGTCTGATTGGGCAGAACCTTGACCGCCAGTACATCGTCGTTCATATCTATCACTTGCACGAAAACATTGTAAGTGCCGGTAATCATCGAAAGAGTCGTGCTATTCAACCCTGGCTGTAAAGGCCCCCAGTCTTCGCTTTCGGAAAGGCTTTCGATATCAAGATCCGTTCCGCCGGAAATGGCGGATGTTTCGACCTGGAACGCCGCCGAGTCCGTTGTTCCCGTCGACCCGCCGCTGTCGCAATGCGAGGTAAACGATGTGCCATCCTTGACGCTTGCCATGATCACGTTCTCATCAGTTGTGGGGCAAACCCAGGCAATCGAGTAATTCGAAGTGCCGCTGGGCAAGCTGATACTCACCTTGCCGGACGCCACCGTCGCCTGCGTGTACGCACCCGAACCGATCTGCGTCGCCACAGCCGTCGGCATGGCCCCGGTAAAGGTGTAGGTCACCGTCGTCGGGTTGCCACCGCCGCCGCAATCGGTGACGCACACTCCCGAACCGCTATTGGAACCCCCGCAACCCGCAAGGCACACCGTCAAAATAACGCCGAATGAAGCCCGGATAACAGACACAAGCATCTTGCCCTCTTTCCGCCTGCGGGGCCCTTGTAGGATCGCATCAGGCGTCCGCGAACCCACTTTCAAACCTCGCCTCAACCCCGCGCCGGCATGAACCGGCCCGTGCCCACCAAGCCAGACGGCATCCCCAGGCTCCGCCTCCGAAGCCTGGGAATCCGCCACTCCATCGCCGGTTCCGCGCCAAGAAAATCAGCGCGTAGTCTGCAACTTCCAAGCCCCGCCATCCACCGCAAAGGTTGCGATGTGCTTGCTGCTCAGCCGGTTGCCCGGCCCATCGGCCATGATCTTCAAATCGTTCGGCAGGCCGTCCAGAACCACAATCTCCATATAGGAGGCAGTCTTGGTCCCGTTCACGTCGTCCTGAGGATCGCTCACCACATGCGCCTTCAGATGGTTGGTTGCCACCGTAATCACAGGAATCGCGTAATTCTTGTCCCCGGCATTCAGCGGGTGCCACTGGATCACATCGCCGCCGTTTTTCAGCTTGACCACCTTCTTGCCCTCTGGCGTCAGGGTAAAGTCGGCCCAGTATTTGTTCGGATAGAGCACCGTCCGATTCCAATACTTGGCCGACAAGCCCCTCGCCATACCATCCAGGTCCACCATAATCTCGGCGCCCGCGGCAGGCGTCTGGTCATATTTCGCCTGAATCATGGCCTGTGCATCGGCCTGTGTCAACTCCGGCGCGGACTTGCAGCCCGTTAGCAGCAGCCCCGCTCCCAATAAACTCACCATCCCAAGAACTGCAATCTTCATGCGATTTCTCACTTTCCCTCCGTACAGTGTGCTAAAAGGATCAATTTGCCTCGACTCGCCATTCTTCCCCAACCTTCTCCCCGCTGTCAATGGCCCCGCGCACACACCCTCAACTGTTGCAACACCAGCGCTGAAACCGGCGCAACCCCGCCAGCTCTTTTTGCGCATTAAAGATCAGAAAAGAAAGCATCTCCAGCTCCCCTAATCATCGCCCATCAGACCAACCGGCCCAATCCCAATCCTCGTCTCCGATTGCAGATTTTTGTGTCTCGGCCCCGCGCTCTGCGGTAGCATCAATCAACGGACTGAATCTTTCCCCGGATGCACTGCCATGCGCCTTGCTCCTGCCCTTCGCCGGTGTACCTCGCTTGCCGCCTTTCTAGGCGCGGCATGGCTCTGCGCGACATGGCAGCCCATTCCCGTCAGCGCCCAGACTTTCGATCTCGACCGCGGCCGCGAGCCCGTCGTCTCGCTCGACGGCCCCTGGCGCTTCCATCCCGGCGACTCGCCAAGCGATCCCGCCTCCCGCGCTCCCCTCTGGGCCTCGCCCGCCTTCAACGACTCCCAATGGCCGCTCCTGCAAAGCGATAAATCCTGGGATGCGCAAGGTTATCAGGGGATGAGCGGCTACGGCTGGTATCGCTTTACCGTTCAAATCCCCGCCAGCCCCAAGCCCACCTCGCTGCTCCTCGCGCCCATCCTTACCGCCTTCGAGGTCTACATCGACGGTGCCCGCGCCGGCGGTTCCGGCCAGATGCCGCCCGCGCGCATTCCCTCCGCAGAGATTCGCTTCCATCTTTACCCTCTTACCTTCTCCGGCAGCCCCGCGCCGCGCACCGTCCTGGTCGCCCTGCGCGTCTGGCACTCTCCCATCTGGGCCAGCTACGTCGGCGGCGGACCTTATTACGGCGGCCATCTGGCAGGCGACCCCAATTTGCTCGCCGTCGAGCAGCAGCAGCTTCAAATCGCCCGCAATGTCCGCTTTGTCGATGGCTACTCCTACAGCATCACTGCCGCCCTCGTCGGATTCGCCATCCTCTGCCTCTTCCTCATCCGCCACGCTGAGATCGAATACCTCTGGTTCGCCCTCATTCTGCTCTCCCAGGCCGCCGACAACGCCCTCAGCGTCGGCCAGTCGATCTATTTCTGGCTTCCCGTCCCCATCAACGACCTGCTCGATGGCATCTTCACCGCCATTACCATCATCTCCGCGCTCTTCTTCTTCTCCCGCGTCCTCGGCGCGCACACCCGATGGAGCGGCCGCGCCGTGCTGATTCTTGCGGCCATCAGTCCGCTGGCGGTCATTTCTTACTGGCCTGGCTGGGCCTCTGTTCCGGCCGCCGGAGCCATTCAGCTCGCCTGCCTGCTTCCCGCAGTGCTTTGGATTCTTGGCCTGCTCGTCGTCTGGGCTCTTCGCGGCAACCTCGACGCCCGCCTGCTGCTACTGCCCACTTTTCTCGACTTCGGCTACTACCTAGCCGACAATCTCGCCATCGTTCTCAATCAGGCTGGATGGACCTCGTTCCCGCATATTCTTGAAGTTCCTCTGCCGCTGCCGCCTTTTACCATGCAGACCGGAATTCTTCTCCATCTGGTCTTTTTGCTGGCCATGGTGATCTTTCTCATCCTGCGCTTCACCCGCGCCCGCCGCCGCGAGGCCTTTCTTGCCGGCGAGTTTGAAGCCGCCCGCCAGGTCCAGCAGCTCCTTCTTCCCGATGCAACGGATCAGTGCCCCGGCTTTACCGTCGAGTTCATCTACCAGCCAGCCGAAGAGCTCGGCGGGGATTTCTTCCAGCAGATTGGCGACGGGGCAGGCGGCCTTCTGCTCGTCGTCGGCGACGTCAGCGGCAAAGGCCTTCCCGCCGCCATGCTGGTCTCAGTTTTAGTCGGCGCCATCCGTGCCGAGGCCGCCCACGGAGCCACTCCCGCCGCGCTGCTCAGCGGACTCAACGACCGCATCATGGGCCGCGCCCAGGGGGGATTCACCACCTGCCTGGCCGCTCACATCAACGCCGGCGGCCGCCTGACCCTGGCCAATGCCGGCCACCTGCCGCCCTATCTCAACGGCGAAGAACTCGGCGTCCCCGGCTCCCTGCCCCTGGGCATCCTACCTTCAGCAAACTACGAATCCACAACCGTGCAGCTAGCCCCCGGCGACCGCCTCACCTTCGTCTCCGACGGCGTAGTAGAAGCCCAGTCCCCGCAGAAATCGAAATCAAAGTCCAGTTCCAACTCCCACCCCCACGCCGCGGAACTCTTCGGCTTCGACCGCACTCGCGCCCTGAGCCTTCAACCCGCCGCCGCCATAGCCCAAGCCGCCCAGTCCTTCGGCCAGCTAGACGACATCACCGTAGTCACCGTAGAGTTTTCCGGCAAACAGCCGTACAAGTCTGATTCGCACCCATAGAGAGTGTGGTGTTGAAGAATCTTGAACGATATAAGCTGCTTACAAAAATCGCCACTCCTCATGCTTCATGGATTCTCAATTCACGAGAACGGCAGTTAACCAGCCAATTGACGAGTGAACCTTAGGGGCAGACGAAGGATTTAAGGGATGAAAACGGGTAGACACGCAGCTTTACAGATTATATTATCTGCTCAATATGCCTAGATCCCTGAAGGTTGTTTTCACATTTGGCGGATTCCTGCTGGTTCTTATCGCCCTTGGTGACATCAAGGAGGACTATCCGTTACGCAGTTTTATTTCTGGTGCTGTTGAACATCTGCTCATCGTTGTTACTTCTGTGATCGTTGGCGGAATTCTCCTCTGGATCATTGAGGAAGCAATTGAGAAACAGATCACTCCAGCAATCCTTGCCGGTTTGGGAGCTATGGCCGCAAAGGTTGCCACGGAAGTTCATGCTTTTCCGGAAGCTTGGCAGACAGTGCAAGCAACCAGAGCAGGAATGGTCGCATCGATCGTTACTCCTGGAGTGAGAGAACTCGTTTCTGAAGGCAAGATCGGCGAAGCTGCCGAGAAAACTGCCAGTCCTGAGGACCAGATTAAGGTTTACCTGCAATCACAGACTTCCTCCGATTGGGACAGGGCTGTCGAACTGGCGAGGAGTCTTACGATTCCGCCACCAAAGTACTTCGTGACTGCTGCTTACCTCAATTTTGAATTGGGTGAAACAGCGAAAGCGATCGAGATTGGAGAAGAAGGCTTGATGTATGCCGAAAAGGCTGGAAATCTTCTCTACGTGAGAAGGCTTCAAAACAGCCTTGCATACTATTATGCCGAGACCATGGAGACAAAATACGAACTGAGGGCGCGAGGATATATCACCTCTGCCAGAATCAACACCGACGCTTCCGAGGAGCTTGACACAGAAGGGTGGGTGAGAATCTCTTACGCCAATACTAAAGAGGAAGTACTTGCGGGATTGAAGCTGTGTTCGGAGGCTGTAGAGAAAGGATCTCCGATTTCGTACTACGAGAGGGCCTTGGGGCGCGCGGTAGAACGGCTAAAGAGCATTCGCTAGTCTCCGTGCTCCTAAAAAGCATGACGGGGTTGTCGAATGCGCTTCGGAAGGCTCAAAGGCGTCCAGATAGAGGAGCACCTGTGTTTGGAGCTCCGGTGTTGGGCGCATAGGCTTCAATCTTCATATTTTCCTCCCGGATGAGACTTGATTCTATCAGCTTTTATCGGCAAAGTCTTTACTTTCTCAATACCCTTCGTCCGAGCCCGTGACCCACGCCACATTCTCCATATCTTTGATGCTCGGAACGGCTGATCGTTTCTCAAACCATTCCTGAAAACGTCGCGTATTTCCGACGCACATAAATATATGTTTCTAAAATGTTTAGAAAGATGGTACCGGGTTACCATCCTGCGATTCTTTCCTATCGCGGGCGGGAATCCACGACCTTGTCCGCCGTCCCAAGTTCCAACGCCGCGCCAACCCCATAAAAACTCAACCCCGCATCTCCCTTTTCCAGCAGCCGAAGCCGCTCTGGCCGCTCTGGCTTCGCTGGCCGACCTTTCCGCTACCAGCCCGCCCCTGCGCCAGGGCCATCTGGCTCGCCTCGGGCGATGGAACTACCGCCCAGAAGACCGCCGCGCCGAAGCTGGCCTTGCGTCTGTATATATACTTGACGTGACTCATCCAAAGCATTCCGAAGGGCCTGTGGTATCCAGCCTTGCGCTGGTGTTTGCCGGGGTCTTGAAAAGGTTGTTGTCGCCGGAAGGCTGGGGAAGGCAGTTCCTTGGGAATATCGGCTGGAGGATAGAAGATGAAGTTTCTTTTGCATTCAGGGCTGCACAAGGCTGCGTTGATCGTTCTTCTGTTGGCTGCGCTGACACAGCCTTGTCTTGCCGCCCGTTGGCAGCAACTCGGCAATGCGGACAATTCTCTCGACAAAGTCTACATCGATGCCGATTCGGTCGAGCAGCAGGACGGTTTTCGCATCGTTCGAATTATGTCTGTTTATCCGGCGCCAAGGCTGAACATCCACAAAATAAACTTGGACAGCCATATTCAACTGACCGCTTTCGATTGTGGAAAGAAGATGTTTTACGGAATTCAGATATTCGGGTACCTGAATGGCGAACAAGTCGCGACCGGCCCATTGGCGACCGATTGGAAGACGAAGATGATTCCTGAGAGTAACACTCCGCTCTCACAGCGCATTTTCTCCACTGCCTGCAGCCTTCCGCTGACAACCGGAAAAAGACTCCCGCCGAAGCGCCCCCCGCGCCAGCCAAACCCCAGCCCAAGCCCGTTTCACTGGCCGGCTCAGGGATCATTGTCAACGATGAGGGATATGTACTGACCAATGCTCATGTCGTCAAGAGCTGCAAGAGCATCACAGTCAAACCGCTGAACACCGACACTCTCTCGGCGAGCCTGGAGGCGATCGACCCAAAGAACGATCTGGCCCTGCTCAAGACAACGGCCGGATATGGACAACCCGCCCGGTTTCGTCCGGAATCGAAACCGGCCAAGCTGGGAGAAACCGTCGGTGTGATTGGCTACCCTTTGACTGGCTATTTATTGGCAGAACCCAAGGCGACATTCGGCCAAATCAACTCCGTGGCCGGGGCCGGCAACGACTACACATTGCTGCAAATCTCCGCTCCCGTCCAGCCTGGAAGCAGCGGGGGCCCGGTACTGGATAACTCCGGTGACGTGATCGCCATTGTGGTGTCAGGGACATCTTCGCTGGCAGAGCTTCTGCAAACCGGCACCACCCCGCAAAACGTCAATTTTGCGATACGGGGAGAACTGGCTCAGATCTTCATGCAGGCACACGGAGTAAAGTTCAAAGTCGGAGAGCATAAGAAAGAACTTCGCACCGAGGAGATCGCGGACGCGGGAGAGAAATCGACGGTATTTATCGTTTGCTCCAACGAATGAGTGGTGGCCGCATCACCAAAGTTTAGCCAGGTTCGCCAGATTCTGGCGATGGTCTTCCCGGTCGATCCTGCCTGGCACTCCGAATTCTCCAAGCGGCGGCCTTATCTATCCCACGGGCAGTCCGCCGTCACCATATCGCGCACAGCCTTGGATAAATCGCTCTGCTCTTCCATCGTCATCGCGGAGAGGAATTCATCATTGTCCCGATCCATCCAACTCCGAACTCGCGCAAGAAAGCGCGGCTAAGTGGATACCAAGATGGACACCAAACTTGTGATTTGTGGACGCCATAGTGGACACCATGGCGATATCGGATCGATCGGAAAATCTCTGGTGCCGAAGAAGGGACTCGAACCCCCACACCCTTGCGAGTACGTGGACCTG
>CAZDYU010000145.1:0-9757 GCA_964509755.1 uncultured Occallatibacter sp.
CGCTGGGCGCGCAGCATGGAAGACGCCGGCGTGCAGGTCTTCCACGGCGTTGTCGGTCTCAAGACGCATTGCAAGCTGGCCATGCTGGTGCGCCACGACGAAGATGGGCAGACGCGCCGCTACTGCCATCTGGGGACTGGAAATTACAATCCGGTGACCGCGCGCTTCTATACCGACCTCAGTATGCTGACCAGCGATCCGCAGATTACCGAGCGGGTGCACATGGTCTTCAATTACCTTACGGCACACGCCGAGATCGACGACTACCGGCCGTTGCTGGTTGCGCCGCTGACCATGGCGGAGAGCTTTCTGGGGCTGATTCGCCGCGAGCAGGAGCATGCCCAGGCGGGACGGCCGGCGCACATCGTCGCCAAGATGAATGCGCTGCTTGAGCCCAGCGTCATTGAGGCGCTTTATGCGGCCTCGCAGGTCGGCGTTGAGGTGGACCTGATCGTCCGCGGGCTTTCAATTCTCCGCCCCGGCGTCAAGGGACTCTCGGAGAGAATTCGCGTGCGCTCGATTGTGGGCCGCTTTCTGGAGCACTCGCGCATCTTTCATTTTGCCAACGGCGGCAACGACGAAATCTATCTGGGCTCGGCCGACTGGATGCCGCGCAACCTCTTCGAGCGCTGCGAGGTAGCCTTCCCGGTGCGCGACCCGGCTGCCTTGGCGCGCATCCACGAAGAGATTCTGCCCGCCTACCTGGCCGATACTACCAAGGCGCGGCTGCAACAGGCCGACGGCAGCTACCTGCGCGCGAATAAGGTTTTCAAGGACGCAAAGCCCTTCTCCAGCCAGGATTTTCTAATGCAGTTGGCCGAAGGCAAGGCGGAGCTGAGCGCGCTTCCAACAGCCGCGGCAACCAAGCAAATTGGCAAGGCTGCCGCGAAGAAAGCCCGCTCTTAGATCGCGTGCGAATCGGCGGATGTAGCAGGAGCGACCAGCACCTGATGCGGCGCGCTGACACTGGCGCCGGGCACATTCAGCTTCAGTTTCAGCGACTCGACTTTGGGACCATTGCTACCTGAGCTTGCAAACTCAAGCTGGTACTGATTTTGAAAGCGACGGATCAGGTCTGCAAAATACGGCGCAAAGGAGACGGGGTTTCCGGTTCCCTGCCAGTAGCTTGTGCCACCGGTGGCCGTCGTCAGGTCATTCAGCAGACTCTCGCCCGTAATGTTGCCGCCATTTCCATTGCTGAAGCCCGGACTCATCCAGTAGATGGAGTAAACAACCAATCCTGCGCGGGCCGAGTCATCGATTGCGGCGGTTAGATCGGGAGAGTTGGGATCGTAACCCGCCTGAAAATAATCCGCGCCATCGGTGACCATCACCACTTCGCGCCGCGCATTGGTGTCTTTTGAAGGCCAGTGCTTGGCCAGGTCTGAGAGGCAGAAATACGGACTGGCGTCGGAGCCGGGCGAACCCGAAGGCAGGCGCAATCCGCGCAGTACAGCGGCATGATCCACGCTGAGCGGCCCGGCAAGCACGGCTCTACCATACTGCATATAGCCGATCGCGGCCTTGACGCCCGGAGGCAGATTGTTGACGAACTTCTCGATTTCCGCGCGCTGGGTTCCCAGGCCATTGACGGAGGAATCGTCGAAGAGGAGGACCACTTCGAGGTTGCTTTGAGAAGTTTTATACAACTCCCATTTAGTGACCTTTGCATCTTTGCCGGCTACCTTCACGGTCAGATTGGATGCATTCATGGCTGAAGGGCCCGCGCCCGCATCCTTGGGAAGAACCGTCACCACGGCCTGACCGTGATTGCCCGCGTCCTGTGAAAATGCCGGCATCGCCGCCAGCGTTGCCGCCAACACCATCAAAATTGCCGTTCGTGAGTTTTTCATTCCATTCGTCCCTTCGAGGGCGCGGAGCCAGAGCGCGATTGCTGGTTCCAGTTCCTTGTATCTCAAGCCATCCCTCACTGCCATATTAGACACAGCGCGGGGGGAAATGTTTCAGATCTACCACATGGGGTGGCTCGATAAGCCAGTCTCGAAACCACCCCATTCTCCACCCAGAAAACCCGCCGTGTTCTTCCTCAAAGTCCAGGGACGACCAGCACTTCGTGCGGCGCGTCCACCTTTGATCCCGGAACGTTGAGTTTCACATTCAAGGTCTTCACTTCCGGCTTGGCGCCGCCCGAGCCTACAAATCCGAGCTGATATTGATTTCGGAAGCGGCGGTTCAGTTCGTCAAAATACGGCCCGAAGCTAACCGGATCGCCCGCTCCCATCCAGAAATTCTTGCCGCCCGTGGCGTTGGTCACGTAGCTTAAAGTGCTTTGGCCAACAAAGCTCCCAAATGCTCCTCTGCCAAAGCGGCCCTGATCGGCCCAGTAGATTGAGTACACCACCAGTCCCGCGCGAGCGGAATCTGAGATTGCGGCCATGACATCAGGAGCGTATGGATCGAAGCGCGCCTGGTAAAAGCCCAGCCCGTCGGTGACCATTACCACCTCGCGCCGCGCCTGAGTGTCGTTTGAGGGCCAGTGCTTCGCCAGGTAGGAAAGGCAAAAATACGCGCCGCCAGACGTACCCGGAAGGCCGGCCGGCATGTGAACACCGTTCAGCACCGCGGCATGGTCCGTGGTCAGCGGCCCAGCAAAATCAACCTGCCCATAATTCATGTACGCGATGGCCGCCTTTGTGCCCGGCGCCAGGTTGCTGATGAATCTCCCAATTTCCTTCCGTTGGTTTGCGATGCTGGCGCGAGCCGAATCGTCGAAGAGCAAGACAAGTTCAAGGTTGCTCTCGGGGCTCTTGTACAACTGCCATTTCGTAACCTTGGCATCCTTGCCGGCCACCTTCAGTGACAAGTCCTGAACGTTGGAGGCCGACGGACCCGTGCCGGATGTTTTGGGCAGAACCGTCACCACAGCCTGCCCGTGATCGGTCATTTGTTCTGAAAACGCCGGCGCTGCCGCCAATATCGCTCCCAGTGCCACCAGAATTGCCATTCTGTAATGCTTCATATAAATTCCTCCCTTTGAGGGCTTTGCGCCGCTTGCGCAGATTGATCGACCCAGTGCGTTTCGCCTCTCTGGAGTGTTAAACACGGAATGAAGCCAATTGTTTCGGAGTTGTGAATGAGATATAGAAAACGCGACAGGTCAAAATTACTGGTATAAAAAGCCGATATAGATATTAACTAGGGCAATGAACTTGATTGATTTCTATTATTTCCGAGAGAAAACCGAGATCGAAGCCATCTCAGTCCGCGTTGTCTTCATCGATCTTCGCGAAAAGCTCCGGAAGTGAAAGGTAGATCGGCGAGTTTGCCACCTCTAACCGCTCCTTCCGCACCCAGTTGCCGTAGCTGCAATCCCAAGCCGAGCGCTTCTGCGGGTCTACAGCCCAGATATTCGGCACGCCGAAGCTGCGAAAATTATTCAACCGCTCGTCGATGCGGGAGAGGCGGTCTTCGGGTGACAAGACCTCGATGGCGATCATCTGCGGCTTGGTAAAGACCTGCTCGATGGGAACGTCGCGTGAAAAGACGCATACGTCGGGAATGCGAACCTTCGAGGAGGCAACCCGCGTTCTCTGCTCCTGGATTGTGCGAATGCGCCACTCCCTACCATGTTGATGGAACCAAAACAGGATCGCCATCTGCACTATATTGTGATCGTATTCGCCAACCTTCCGATCTTCCAGCACGCCATCGACAAAATCCATGTCTGGCTCATAGGTAGAGGTCAGATAGGTTTCCAGTGAAATCAGTGTTGCAGTGGCCACCTTCCCTCCTTCTCGCGCCTTCAATGCCTTGCACTCCTTCTACTCCCGATCCAAATTCCGGGGCTTGGACAAAGACGAAGCTAGCCTGCATTTCAGAGCGTTTATATTGTCTCGGTAATGAGGGTTCAGGGCATCCCATTCTAGCCGCAAAAACAAAAACACGGCAAGGATGGGGGCACCCAAATCACAGCATTCATGGGCCGGGTCAACAGTCCCTGTTCCCTGCTTTTAACAGCCTGTCGCGGATCGCCGCGCCAATCCCATCGGCTGGCGGAATGGGACAGAGAATCACCGAGCAGCCTTGGTTGTCCAGCGCGCGCAGTCCTGCGTAGAGCCCGTGCGCCAACTCCTGGGTAGCCGACCACCGGCCCCACGGAAAGACCGCCGCTACCCCGGCCGGCGCGGCCAACTCGGCTGGCAGCATCACGCCCACTTTTTCTCCCTTCAGGTCGTGCGCGGTCTCGGCCAGCAGTACGCCGAGCTTGTTCAGCGGCGCATCAACCAGCACCAGGCGCGCCCTGGGCGCATAGTGCCGCAGCCCTACACCGGGCGAGGGCAGCGCCTGCGGCGGCGCGGCTTTTGGCGGACCGCCGTCGCGATAGAATTCTACTGCCCCGGCAATCTTTTGAATTTGGTCTCTGGTTACCGCGCCCGGCCTGTAGATCGTCATCGGAGTCGGGCAGGGGTCCAGCACGGTGGACTCGACTCCATGCTCGGTTGGTCCCGCGTCCAATACCGCATCGATCCGGCCGTCCAGATCGGCAAGAACGTGAGCGGCAGTCGTCGGGCTGGTGTGGGCAAAGAGATTGGCGCTGGGTGCTGCCACTGGCACTCCCGCCCGCCGAATCAACTCCAGCGCCACCGGATGCGCCGGCATTCGCACGCCCACCAGCGGACGGCCCGCCGTAACCGCATCGGGCACGGTTGAAGTGCGCGGCAAGAGCAGCGTCAGCGGCCCCGGCCAAAAGGCCGCAAGCAGCTTGCGCGCCGCTTCGGGAACCCGCTCAACAAGCCCGGCAAGCATTGCGGCAGCGCTATCAGGCCCAGCCACATGCACAATGATCGGATCCCACGCCGGGCGATCTTTGGCGGCAAAGATGCGGCTTACCGCCGTCGCGTCCAGAGCATTTGCGCCCAATCCATAAACGGTCTCAGTGGGCAGCGCCACCAGCCCGCCGCCGCGCAGAATCGCCGCCGCGCGCTCTAAAGTTTCTTGAGCTTCGGCAGTATCCAGCCGCGCCGGGTCCACAATCAATCGCAGTGTCTTCACATGTTCTATTGTCGCCCAGTGCAATTGCATCAAGAAAACATTCTTGATCCGAAGTTCCCTCAAGAGCTAAACAGGCTGCGGAAAACTCCTCGCGAGGCAATTCTCGAAGGCTTTGTAACCAGGGCACGACTTTAGTCGGGCCGATAAAGCCAATCATATCAACGTTGGGCTTTAGCCCCTGCTACGCTCAATCGTGATTGCAACTTCCGAATAGCCCTTTTTCCGCAGCCTGTAAAGCCCTATTGATTCTATGGGCTCTTGCGGCCCGGCTAAAGTCCTGCCCTGATTACAAAGCAACAAGTTTCAGAGGCTCCAAATTTTCGATGCGAGTTACGGATGACGGTATGCAACTGCCGTTTTTTGGAGTAATTACCGGCAACCACCTGCGCTGGGGCAGACGGCGCTAACCCGCTGAAAAGTTCTAGGCACCCCAGGTTCCCAGAGTGCTGCCCTGGCGGGCACACGTACCGCACACTATCGGTGAAATTGCTTCGAAATGGCTTCAGGACGCAAGAGTGGGGAAAATGGGAGCTGGAAACGGTTTTATTTGCTGAATGATGCATTTTGAGAGCCATCTTGTGACAGTAGTCACAGGGCGGGGTGAATGGTGTCACTGCCATTGGCCTTGCGGCAAGCGCAGACTCGGAATCCTATAGACGGGAATCCATGGGGGCGTTATGCGGCGCCAGGAGGCACCATGAGCTTTGCAAACGGATTGAAGACGATTGTCGTTGCCACGGATCTGTCCGGCCACTCGGAGGCGGCGCTGGAGTATGCGCGCAAGCTGGCGGCGGCATACGGCGCGCGGATTGTGCTGGCGCACGGCATCGATCCGCTGGAATATGCGGCGGTTGGCGCGCTGCCCGGCAAGATTTTGAAGACTCTGCCGGAGGAGGCGCGGGCGGTGCTGGACAAACTCTCAGCCGATCTGCTGCGCGAGGGCATCCCGAGCCACTCGGAGCTTCGCCAGGGCGCGGTGGCGCGAATGCTGGTGGATGTGGCGCATCAGTACGAGGCCGGTCTGATTGTGGTTGGCACCAAGGGCATGGAGGGCGCGGGGCCGGTGATTGTGGGCGCTGTCGCTGAAGAATTAGTCCGGCTGGCTGAATGCCCGGTGCTGGCAGTTGCGGCCGATTGGAATGCCGGAGCGTTTCGCCCCACTCCGGGCGGGCCGGTGCTGCTGGCCATCGAGGCCAACGAGGCCGCTGCCGCGGCAACGGCTACGGCTTGCTCACTGGCGCAGATCTTTGCGCGGCCGCTGCTGGTACTTCATGCGCGCACGGCCGAGGAGGCGGCGGCCAATCCTGACCCGTGCGCCAATACTTTGGCGGAGTTCGGCCTGCAAACAAGCGGGCAGGTCGAGGTTCATTGCATTGCCAAGGATGGCAATCCGGTCGAGGCCATTGTAGAGGGGATTGCGGAAAACCAGCCGTGCATCCTCGTGGCCGGGGTCAAGCGCGCCAGTTCCACGCCGGGGCCGCATGGAACGGCTTTTGCGCTGCTGGCCCGCTCACGCGTGCCGGTGCTTTGCGTGCCGCCGGAGCCAGTGCCCGCCGTGTGCGGGGCGGAGGCTTGCTGCTGTTGTGCAAGTCAGGTTGCGGCCAGGTAAGGGCCCAGTTGCCGGCGCTCAGGCAGAGCGCGGCGTCAATCTTTAAGCATCAAAGGCCGGCGGAGGCAAATTGCCAACCCGCACGGCAACAGGCTTCCGGTTTCCCGGATCATCCGCATTTGGAGCAATTTACCGCCCATGAGCCAAGGTTTGCCGCAAATTCGAAACGCCACGGGTCACGGGCCGAGGGACTTTGGCAGGAGGTCGCGTGACTTGACCCTCCGCGGAACAGGTTTGAGGTTGAAAGCAAAGGAAGAAGGAACGATGCAAGGTGAGGCTAGTTTCAGGCGATTGGAAGCCGTGCAGGCACGTCCCGTGGCAGAGTTGCTGGAGTGCCCGCCGGAGATTGCGCTGCTGCTGAATGGCGCGGCCCAGGCAATCAGCTTCAAAGCCGGAGAGCTTGTCTTTCGACAGTCGGGGATCTGCCGCGGGCTCTACCTGCTGGTCTCAGGCCAGTTTATACGCCGAACCGAGCACATTGAATCGCGCCTGGTGCTGCCGCCGGCCCGGGTTGGCGACCTGGTGGAACTGGCCGCGGTGCTGGGCGATGGGGAACATGGCTACTCGCTTACAGCCCAGAGTTCCGGGTCGGTGCTGATGCTGCCGATGGAAGCGCTGAACCGGGCGTTTGAAAGCTTTCCGCCGCTGAAGATGCGGCTTCTGGAGGAGTTGGCGCGCGAGGTTTCTCGCGCTTATTGCAACTTGTGCCTGAGCCAGGCGGTGCGGCGCCGGCGGCAAAGTTCCGCGGCGTAGCAGGGCCGCGGCGACAGATTTTCGCGTTGTGCCGGAATCTTTTTCGGAGCCTTCCCAGGCCTGCCCGGAGATTCAAGGAAAATCCTTGCCTTGCGTTCCCTCGAAATGCGGTATACTGCAACTTGCACAGCAGTGAACCCATGGCATCTTTTCATCCCCATCACCCCCCGGAAGATTGTATTAACTGTGAGCATCGCCATTTGCGAATGTTCTGCAATCTCACACCGGAGGCGCTGACCGACTACGACGGCATCGGAATCATGATGAGCCATGCCCGCGGGGCGAAGCTCTTTTCAGAAGGCGACGCTGCGCGCAACGTCTTTGTTATCTGCTTTGGACAGGTAAAGATCTCTTCTACCTCGCGAGACGGAAAGACGATGATTCTCAAGATTGCCGGCCCCGGCGACGTGATGGGATTGAGCGCGGTGCTGGCCAATGTTCCCCACGAAGTGACCGCGGAGGCGATCGAACCCTGCCAGGTAAAGACGGTGCGGAAGCAGGAGTTTGTCGACTTCCTGGGACGCCACGGAATTGCCTCCATGCACGCCGCTAAATCCTTATCCGGCGAGTATCTTACGGTTTTTCACGACGCCAAGCGGCTGGCGCTTTCCGGCTCGGCTGCCGGAAGACTGGCGCGGCTGCTGCTGGATTGGGGCCGGTCCTCTGCGAACGGTAAAGGCGAAATCCGGTTTACGATGGCGCTGACGCACGAAGAGATCGCCAACATGGCCGGAACTTCGCGCGAGACTGTGACGCGGCTGCTCAACCAATTCCGCCGCGATCAGTGGATTACCATCAAGGGCTCGAGCATGACGATCTCCAAGCCCGACCAGTTGGAACGGCTTACCGCGTAGAGTCATTTCTTCCGCTTCAACAACTTCAAATAGCGAGCGCTCTCATTAGGATTTTTTAATGATCCAAGGGACCACTGTCGCAGATTCGGAAATTTAACGAATTCTTAGAATGACCCGATAAGATGAGCAGCGACTTAGAATTGCGCCGCTGCTGTCTGGGGAGAACGCCGCATGAAAGCCCAAGTGGACGAACAATGCGTGATCAAGGCCAACTCCCAGTTCTGGGAGCAGATGCTGGCCATGTCACTGGATACGCTGGCGCGGCCGGAGGAGTTTTGCGCAGGCTCGGGGCACGTGCTCGGCAGCGTGGATCTGGGCGGCGTGTGGAAGGGACGCATCGAGGTGCGGATGGCCGGCTCGCTGGCCTACCAAGCGACGGCCGCTATGATGATGCAGCCGCTGGAGACGGTGGTCGAGGCCGATGCGCTGGACGCAACCAAAGAGATTGCCAATATGATCGCCGGAACGATCAAGTCTTCCCTGCCCCGGCCCTGCACCATGACCGTGCCGGAGTCGGCTGTGGAGGCCGATGATTTCCGCAACCCGGAGCCGGCGGAAGACTCGCTGGTGGTGGCTTTTCGTCACGCGACAGGCGATCTGATGGTGCGGGTTTGGGAGCAGGAGTGCCCTTGAGGCTGATTTTGTGGTGTCCCGCCCATTTCATACAGAGCTTGAAATCGATGGGGCGCGGCGCTTCCTTGCATATCGGTTAACCTGCCTTATTGCTCAGAGTCTGATGTTCATTGGTTAAAAACGCAGAGCAACCTCGGGGCCTTCGATTTCCTGCGGCCGCTTTTAATGAACAAGAAGATTAGATGAGGCGGCTTGTTCACAAAATCGGCAAGTTAGCCACCGCTGCGCAGTGATGGCCAGTTAGCAAGTTGGCGAAGAGTTCATTCCTGACGTAACTTGCGGCGGCAAGTTGGGCTGCTCCCTTTGAACAAGGTTCTGAATGAGGTTCGCGCTATCCCACCCATTCCGCAAAAGAAATCCCAGATCCTTCGAATGCGTTCAGGAGCGGAATGGATGTTGCACTCAGCGCGAAGTTCTCCAATCGAGGAAAGTTCGATAGTGACAACCTCAGAGTATGCGGGCGGAATCCTATACTGTTAGCTGAATCTTGACCCGAGGTTTGGAGCTTGGAATGCCGGTCAATCAATCTGCGATTTCTGGGAGTCACGAAGGCGGATCTTTGCGCGAATCTAAGGAAGCTCTGAACAAATCGAATCGTTGAGGGACTCCCCTCAGGAACTAAAGTCCTTCATAACTTTGTCGCATCTGTGGCACGATTGAAGTCGCTCCCTGACACGGCACAGAGACGAAAAACAAACGCAGGTCCATCGACTGCGCTGCGCTCCGCACAGGATGACAGAGCGCGGAAGAGAGTTGCAGATTCGGCAAAACCGGAAGTGCGGTAGACTAAGCATTGGCAGGAGGACCGGGCGGTCGCTGCCGGAGGCGCTCGCTGACGCGAGTGTCCGCCGGGGGAGGAAAGTCCGAACTCCGCAGGGCAGTGTGCCGGATAACG
>CAZDYU010000146.1:0-9433 GCA_964509755.1 uncultured Occallatibacter sp.
GCAGGCTGGATGACCGCTGAACTTGGCCGCCAGCCCTGGATCATCTACGGCCTGAACGCAGGCATCCGCGATGCGGAATTGAAGAACCTGACTTGGGGCCAACTTGACCTGGGAAAAACATCCTAACCGTTGGCAAAAGCAAGACGGATGCAGGAGAAGGCAGAACAATTCCTCTCAACTCTGACCTTCGGGAAAGCATCGATCAGTACATGGTTTGGTATCGAGAGCGTTTCGCTGAGATTCGTTCCGAGTGGTAGGTCTTTCCGTTTGGCAGTCCACGCCCATGTGATCCCACTCGGCCAGTGACCACCCTGAAGACCTCTTGGACGAACCTCCGTAAAAAATCCGGCGTCAGAGGCAGATGGCACGACAACCGGCACACGCTGATTACGGAATTGGCAGAGAGCAGCGCAGTAGACCAGACCATCATGGACATTGCCGGCCACGTCTCGAAGCAGATGCTCTCGCACTACAGCCATATTCGGACCGAGGCGAAGAGAGACGCTCTGGAAACAGTTGCGAGACGTCGGAGATCTGCGGCAGTGGAATTGCGACAGGAGGGTGCGGTAATGCCCAACAATACGCAGGATTTTGAGGAAGAGTCCCTACAAAAGTCCCTACAGTCTCGTAATGTTGATGATGATAAGGGGGTGAAGAAGAGGTGTAAGTCGTTGAATATAATTGGTGGACGCGGTAGGAATCGAATCCGCTGGACAACGTAACTTCAACAACTTACAACGCAGCAGATGGCACGATGTACAGTTTTCAGCACCGCAACGCAGCGGCAACGGCACGGGAATGGCACGGTGGACTTGGGACCCGTGTTGAAGTCTTCTCACCTTACGCAACCGGCGTTTCTGGAAGTTTTCAGAGGTAAACAAACGTCTGCCCAAAAGTCTTTTTCAGGCGCTCAAGTGTCTTCCGAATCTCTTGGCTCCGCATGACCTTGGAATTCCGCAGCATCAGATGATAAAAACTTGCCCACATCACTGCTGCATCGTCAAAACAAATGTCATCTTGCGGACCAATGACGGAATAGCACTCTCCGTCAGGATTGACCGCCTGGCTAAAAGCGGGATTCACTACTTCGCACGCTGAAACAAAGAGCCTACGCTCCGGCAGGTAGTTGCTTATCATCTCGCCAAACTCCTTGAATGGAACATTGTCCAACGTAAGGCAGACGTGAGTTGAATTGCCGTGGCAGGAGAGATGCAGATACCGGAGCTTGGAGTCGTAGAACCGGTCAAAAACTTCATCGGTCAGCTCTTTCCAAGTTCGCACGTACCAATACTCCACCTTTTTTTCGCTGAGGGTGAGCATATCCCTCAAAATCTGCCCCTCGAATCGCTTCTTACATTCGTCCTTAAAGCTGAGAGATTCGATGATAAAGACGCCCGCGTGAGTCTTATCTTCAGGCACAGTCGGGGTCACTTTACGCGCACGTTTCTTGCTGGTTGCCATTTTCCCTCACATGATTGTCCGGTTTCCGAATACTTCACCAGCCCTCAATCGTTCCCCTGATTTGTTCGTGTACGTTCCGGCCCCGCTCATCCTTCTTGACGGCCATCAGGAACAAGGCTCTGCCGTTGCTCTTGCTTGCCCACACTTCGCCTAGCAGCTTCTTTTCCTTTGAATCGTCATTGGAAACGTAGTCCTTGCCCTTGTACTCCACCACCAGCACACGGCCATCAAGCAGCTCTGCCACAAAGTCCGGGTAAAAGCGGTCCGTAGAAGTCTGGAGCCAAAACGATGAATCAGGCTGGAGCGCCAGATTCCGCACCCAAGACTTGAGGCCCGATTGCGCGTCTAATGCCATCGCACAATCAAACTCTTCCCCCGTGCTCTCCAGCTCTCCCACCATCGGGTAAAAGTGTTTGGGAAAGCTGTTCCTGCCACTGTAGAGCCACTTTGCCGGGTACACATTCGGGTCATACTGGAATGAAAAATCGAAGCTGGTTTCCGGCGCGGCGTTGGGGCCAAAGAGCATCTCTTGATACCCGGCGTTATATGCAAACGTCCGGCACTCATCCCGCTTTTCTGCCAGCTTGCGGGCAAGGATGAACTTCGCCCGCACCAGCAACGCCAAATCGAATCCTTTGCGACCTAATAGCTGGTGAACACAGAGCCGGAGCCATCCGAGACTTGCCTCTTGCCGAACATCCGGTTGCCGCAATTCCTTGTCCAGCCATCGAATCAGGTCAGTTTCCGTCCAATCCCCGGCGAGCAAATTCAAGTCAAGTTGCTGCTCACCTTTGAACGCATAGACCACCTTGCTGCCTTGCACGTCAAATTCAAACGTCTTCGATGTGTCGTTGAATCGGAAGTCACTCAGGTCAACCGCGCATTGGCTCAGGTCCCATGAGGCTGCGTCTAGCACCAGCTCTTTATCAAAGGGCAACAGCTCGCCTTCGTAACGGACACAAAGCCGGGGAACCTCCAGCCTTTCACCGCGCAACGCGGGCGCAAGGTGCGCTTCCTGCTCCGCAATGTAGCACGTGATCTTCCGCTCAGTCTCAGCACGCTCCGCCTCCGGGACTGCCGCAAGCGCCGCCTTCTGAATCTCCGGCGTAAGCTGTCCATGCACCTCAATTTCAATGCGCCCTGGAGCCTCTGACTTCACCACGATGGATTGCCGCTCTATCTCTGTCAGTCCCTCCATCTTGAGCGGCTCCGCAACCGTCAACCGCAATGGATTTTGCTGGAGAAAGAGCGGCAAGTCCGGTAACTTTTGCTGCACTTCTAGGTACTGCTCCGCCTCCGCCTCTTCAAAGCCCATCTTTTCAATCATGCAGGTTTCAAGCTGCTTTGCGGCCTCCAGAAAATTCGGACTGGAGACGTGCGCATACGCTTTGTTCAATTCCGCCGCCTTGCGCCGCTTCGCATACGGCATACGCAGCACGCGGCCTAACAACTGCTCAACGTCCCGGCTGCTCCCGATGTTAGCTGTTGAGCAAAACACATACGCGAAGGAACAATCCCATCCTTCTTTGAGCGCCTGTACGGTGATAACGGCCTCAATCTTGCACGCCGGGTCAAAGAGATTGATTTTGTCCAGGTCCCGCTGGTCCCCGGTCACAATGGCTATCTGCTCATCCGCAAGGTGCTCACTATCCAAGAGGTATTGCTTCACGGCTTCTACATTGGCGGGCTTGTCTTTGTTCTCCGCCTGAATCAAAAGAATGGGGCGGATGTACTCAGGCTCCCCGGCGGCCTTCTCTGCCAGCCGCTTGCGCGTGCGGCAAGCATCCCCAACCGCTTCCTCCCAGTTAGTCTCATGCACGGTGAGCACGATAGGCAGCTTAATCATCTCTTCCGCTTTTAGCTCGGATGCGGACACGCGATACAAAACGTTGCTGCCTGTGCGCGGGTCCGTGTCCGGCGTTGCCGTCAATTCGATAATGGCGGACGGAGAGAGCCGTTTCAGCGTGTCGAAGGTCAGAGACGTGCGGGCGTTGTGCGCCTCATCCATGATGACTAGCGGCTGGTGGACCATCATCAGATTGGCAAAGCTGTACTTCACCTTGCCCGCGCCCGCGCCGCTTTCGATGCGCTCCAGGCCGGGCTGGTTTGTATTCAGTTTCGTGAAGTGATCTTCCAACGCCTCTTTGTGTGCGTACACGTCGCGGCCTTCCGTGCTGCTTACGCGCAACGATTGGATGGTGCCCACCACCACGCACACGCCGTCTCGCAAATCTTGCGGGCGGATATTCTCAATCTCCGATATTTCAAAGACGCGCACGCGGCCATCGAAGGCCTCATCCAAGGCCATGCGGTACGGATGCGCATTATTCTTGAGCGCCTGTGCGGTTTGCGTGCGGATGGAATTGGACGGCACCAGCCACAAAACAACCGGGTAATCCTTTTCGATGTAGCTCTGCGCGGCAACCCGGATGGAATAGGCTCCCACAATCGTCTTGCCGCCGCCCGTGGGCAGCCGCAAGCAGACATAGGGAATCCGCTCAAGGTTCGGCACCTTGCGATACAGCGGCAACCGGCCATCGGGCGGCTTCACCGTCTGGAGAAAGGCTGTCTCCGGGTCCCCGCTCAAGCGTGCGGCTTCCAGATAGTCTTTGAGCTGCTTGAGCGTTGCCTCCTGAAATTTCTTCAGCGTTATCATAGTTCCCTCAAATGCCCGTGCTTTGCCCACCAACGCTCAACAGCGTACACAAAAAATCCCGCCCGTGCGGCCAGCACTCAACGCGCCTTCACATCGTAGGGTGTTTGCTTGAACGTAATGCCAAGTTGGAGCAGCGATTCCTTGCTCAACCGGCTGCTTTCTCCGTAAATCACCTTGGGGCCGTCATGCGCGGGCAGCTCTGCCAGCAAGCGGCGCGTGAGCACGTTGCCGCCGTCAGGCCGCTTGTCTCCAAGTATGCCGTTGAAGAGCAGGTAATAGCACACGCCGTCATGCACGCCTAAGAGCGGTGAACGGCGCTTGGGATGAGCTAACGGCGTGCGCGTCTCTGCAAACCAGACGTGCGCGGCAAGGTGCGCGAAACGGACAGCCGGATTGATGCGGCCCTCTTCATCGAAGATCGGACTACCCAGTTTGTAAAAGTGGAATCCGCCGCCGCCCTTCCAGCCTACGTCTTCAGAGATGCCGCCCTGCTCTCCGTCCACCACTTTCTTGAGGCGCGGTACGCAATGTGTAATTGCGTGCTCTCCCATCTCAATCCCGATGTAGCGGCGGCCCATCTTATGCGCAACGGCGACGGTTGTACCGGAACCAAGAAAGCTGTCGAGCACTATATCTCCGGGATTCGATGCAATTACAACGGCCCGGTAGAGCAATGATTCGGGCTTGGGTGTCTCAAAGGCCGCTTTCTCACCGAACAACTTTTCCAATTCGCCGCTTGCGTGCTGGTTGAGGCCTACATCGCTCCAAATGGACGGCGCGGACATGCCCTGCTTGGCTTCATCTTTGAATAACTTCCGCATTGGGGTCGTTGCGGTCCCCTTGACTCCCCAATAAAGCCGATGATCGTCTTGAAGCCGTTGCATCTCTTCTTTGTTGTGACGCCAGCATGTTCCTTTTCTGGGCCAAACATCTTCCCCGGTATATGGGTTCTTTACGGCGTAAAAAAGACTCTCAACATAGCGCCCGCCTTTGCCGTTTGCCGTGGTGTCAATTTTTCTAAACGGCCCTCTCGGATCGGGACCCGATGGTTCCGAGAAGATTTGATACTGCGCATCGGCTTTCTCAGTGCGCGGCATGAGATTGAAGACTTCTTCGGCACGGGTCTTTTTGGAATCCCCCACCCGACCGTTTGCCCAAACTAAAACGTGGTCGTGAATAGAAGCTATCTTTCGGTCATTTGGCGGCCCGTCTCGCTTCTGCCAGGCAATATCTAAGATGAAATTCCTTCGCCCAAAAATCTCATCTCCGATGACCTTGAAGTAATGGGCTTCGGCGTCATCAAGCGATACCCAAATGCTGCCATCTTCAGTGAGAAACTCTCGCAGCAATTCCAAGCGCGGGTACATCATCCCAAGCCATTGCGTGTGCTCCAGGTTGTCATCGTAATGCTCAAAGGCGCTTCGCGTGTTGTAGGGCGGATCAATGAAAATGCACTTTACACGGCCCGCGTAGAACGGGAGCAGAGCCTTGAGCGCGTCCAGATTGTCCCCATGGATGAGCATGTTCTCTGAGCCGGGATCACCGTAGGAGTGCTCCGGGACCGCCTCCAGGAGCCGGTACGGAACGTGTGCGGAGACCTTCTCATCTTCGCTTCGGGTTAGCCAATCAAGTTTGGGCATGGACGCATTGATTGTAATTTGTCGAGCGCCTCACGCCCCGATGCGCTCCCAAAATCCAGCGTATTGCCGTAAGGGATTATCGTGTTTTCCTTCAAACACATGAGCCGCCAAAGTGCATTAGTAGAGGGGAAAACGGGCGGAACCATTGCCGTCAACTCCCAGCTTTTCGGTTGGCCTCTGCCCGGTGTTCGTTGCAGACAGTGGAGCACCTTGCGAAAGGCAACAGCGGGGCGGGATTCCATAATGGGTCCAAGTCCTTCCGTTTCAAGCAACTAACCCACAAAACTGCATAAGTGTAGGGCAAAGAGCGCGGGATTGATCGGGCAGTGAAGGGCATGAGCGGACGCAACAACCGCCGTAATGGGTCCAAGTCCTTCGGTTTCAATCAACTAACCCCGTAAAGCACATAAGTGTAGGGCAAAAACGCCGTGGCGGTTGGAAAGCTGACCGCCCTCAGCGGCTCCAACGGCGGCGTTTAGCCCTCCACAAGAAAGGGCGGATTGAATGATTCAGGGAACACGCATTAAGCCGGGGATTGCCGGGACGGAGGGCAAGTGGGTGTACAAGCTGTGCCGGACAAGCGTTGGCTCTTCGGTGACGGGCGAGAAACGCTGTGACCTATGCAACGCACCAATGCGATTCACACACACCGTCTATTTTCCGAGGGAGCTAGGCCGCATTGAAGGCGCTTGCTACAACAACCTTTTCGTGGGAGTCGATTGCGCGGTCCGTTTGATTGCCCCGGAAGACGCAACCATCCCGCGCCTTGCTGAAAATGAGACGGCGCGAAAAGAGCGTTGGCGGCGGGATGTATTCGGGACGCCGGGGACTTGCACAACCACCGTAGATGACCTGATTGAGAGGGGCAAGCTATGAACTTTCACGGCGTACATGAGGTCCGCTTGCTCCGCCCGTCCGGCGTAGCGGTGGGCTACTTCAACGATTGGAATGCGGCACTCCGCACGATTGAGAATGAGCCGTCTTCGTACAAGGCGGCCTATTTCACCCTCAACCCGATAAAGCTACCGGCGGGGATTCCGCTCAACCCGCAAGCGTTGACGCCCTCGCGCAACGCGGCGGGCGCGTCTGACATTGCGCGGCGCGTGTCGCTGCTTGTGGACTTGGACCCGCCGCGCCCGGCTGGCACCAACAGCACGGAGGCTGAAAAGCAAGCCGCCCGTGAGCAAGCAGAATCCGTGCGCGAATACCTCAAGAGCCGGGATTGGCATGAGCCAATGCTGTGTGACTCCGGGAACGGCTGGCACTTGCAATACAGAATTGACCTTGCCAACGATGACAGCGCAACGGAGTTGGTGCGCGGCGTATTGGCGCGGTTGCACCAGCTTTTCCCGCTGGTGGACGCCGGTAACTTCGATGCGCCGCGTCTGTGCAAGCTGTACGGCAGTTGGGCGCGGAAGGGTGCGCACTTGGAAGAGCGCCCTTGGAGGCGTTCCGCGATTGTGGAGGAAGGCAGTGGCGCAATCGCAACAGAGCAACAGCTCCGTGCATTGGCCCCCGCACCGTTGACCGTACCGGCCCCGAAGAAAGCGGACGATGTGAAGCTGTCCAGCTTGCTTGGATTCCTGGACTACTACGGCGTTGCTTTGCGCTCAGAGCCGCGTGAGGTCTCTGGCGGATGGCAAGTCGAGATTGAGTGCCCCTGGAGTGATGAGCACAGCGACGAAACGCGCCGCGATACCGTTGTCTCGTTCATTGCCGGACTTGGCAACGGCTTCAAATGCTTTCACTCGCATTGTGTTCAACGGCATTGGCGTGAGTTGCGGGATGAGCTGGAGCGGCGCAATCCCGGCTTGGTTCCGTACTTCGGCAAGTTACCGCCGATGACGCACAGTGACATTGCCCGCACCTTCGTGGAATTGCATGACGGCATTGTGCGCATCTACGACCTGGAGAACGCAACCGGCGTTTGGATTCCGGGCAAGCGTTGGGCGTTGGGGGACCCCGGAGACGCGCTTCTCCGCAAGGCAATCCGGCGCTACTTGGATGAACTGCATGACCGCTACAGCGCACCGGAGCCGGGACAGCGGGACGCACGGCGGGCGCTCAAGCAAGCCGCGTTTGTGAGCGGCGTTTTGTGCGAGGTCAAGCCGTGGCTTCCGCCAAAGTCAAGCCGGGACTTCGATGTTGACCCGGCGATTCTGCCCTTGCCGGACGGCGCGGTTGCAGACTTGCGGGCCGGAGTCATTCGAGAAATGCGCCGGGAGGATTGTCAGACCAAACGCATCCCCGTTTTGCCCGCCGATATTGCAACGCCGCGTTGGGACCGCTTTCTCCGTGAGATTACGTGCGGGGATGTTGAGCTGGCCGCGTACATTGAGCGGCTCATGGCACTCAGTATCACCGGGCTTGCTTTGCATCTGTTGGTGATCTTTTACGGGCGCGGACGCAACGGCAAGGGCGTGCTCTTGCGGTTGCTGGAGAAGATGGTTGGCACGGACCTATTTGCCGCTTCACTGAGGCCGGAGGATATTGAGTATCACCGTGGGCCAGATGACCGCAACAAGCGCCTCATGGGGCGGCTGAGAGGCAAGCGGCTGGCCTATACGGGCGAGACTGTGAGCGGCAATCTGGATTGGACGCTGCTCAAGACACTGACGGGCGGAGACACACTCGCCGGAGCTGACCTTTACAAGAACACAGAGGGCTTTCAACCATCGCACACGCTGGTGCTGACCACGAATGACCGCCCCAAGCTACCGGCTACCGTGGCCTTCAAGGAACGGCTTCGCTTTGTTCCTTTCCAGGGTGACTTCAGCAAGTCCAAGGACTTCACTCTTGAAGATGACCTTGCGAGTGAGAGAGCGGGCATTTTGTGGCGGCTCATCAGAATCGCACCAGCCGTCTTTGCCCACGGTGACGCGCCGCCCGTGGCCGTGCGTGATGCGACGGACGATGTGATGGACGAAAACGATGTGGCGCGTCCGTTCATCGAAGCGTGCCTAGTGGATGACCCGGACGCCGTGACTCCGCTTGCTGACATTGAATCGGCGGTAAGGCAGTGGATTGGCGGCATTGTGTTGCCGGGAGACGCACAGCATGACCGCATCATTCAGGGCGTCAAGGCCAAATGGGACCACGGGCGCAAGCGTGTTGCCGGGAAAGCAAACCCCGTGCGCGGGCTGCTAGGAGTGCGGCTGGTTTCATCGTGAGTGTGCCACCTGTGCCGGGCACAAGCCATTGTTTAGGTTTAGGAAAATAGTTGATTAAGTATGAACAACATACGGCGCAAACGATGGAAACCGGCGGCACTGTGCCACCCACTTAAGACGTGCCGAGCGCAATAGGACGGGGGCGGGGTCAAATCTTAAACAGCGCCTCAAGGAGAGCACACCAGTAGTGATTTCGCCATATGAACGGGAATAAATCCCATTTTGTAATCCGTTGTAATCACTTGTTTTAGGCAGATTTTGAAAGGGTGCGGGAGAGGCATCCGGGAAGAGGGATTCGACGATGCAAACCGAATGGCTCACTGCAAACGAGGCGGCTCAACACTTGAAGGTCAAGCCCCGGACCATCCTTGTCTGGGCCAAAGAAGGCAGGATTCCCGGACACCCGTTGTCTGGTGCCCGGCGCATCACATGGCGCTTCTTGAAGGCGGAGCTAGTGTCCTGAGTCATTAATTCGCTTACAATATCGCGCGACGGAATCGAGTATC
>CAZDYU010000147.1:0-9204 GCA_964509755.1 uncultured Occallatibacter sp.
CATCGAGCGCGCCCTTCTTGTGCTTGATTGTGGCCCATTTTGAATGGCCGGACATAAGAACCTCAGTGAGAGTGAAAGATAGCGGCGCGGGCACGCGCCTAACCTTGTGAGTATACCATCGGCGGGGGATGATCTATTTTTTCAATGTGAAGTATATCGAATTTAGGAAGTTTATGTATAATCGATAAACATTGTAACTTCGGTATACAAATGGACCCTGTAACAAATCCGTATTCCCCCGGCGCGGGAAGTCCTCCACCTGTGCTTGCAGGCCGCAGTGCGGTACGAAAAGATGTTGAGGTTTGCATTGGACGGCTTCGTCTGGGCAGGACAGCCAAGAGTGTAGTGATGGTTGGCTTGCGCGGCGTGGGTAAGACGGTGCTTCTGGATCAAATGCGGAAGGATGCGGAAGCGGCCGGAGCGCATACGATCCGAATCGAGGCTCCAGAAAATCGCTCTCTTCCAGCGTTTCTTGCTCCTCAAATGCGACTCGCCCTGCTGCGTCTCAGCAAAATCGAAGCTGCCAAGGATACTGCTATCCGCGCTTTGAGGGCGCTTGCAGGCTTTGCAAGCAAGTTGAAAGTCACGTACAACGACATTGAAGTTGGCCTGGACCACACTCCGGAAGCTGGTTTGGCCGATAACGGAGATTTGGAATCAGACCTGACTGCGCTGTTTGAGCAAGCGGGAGAAGCGGCGCGAGGGGCAGGCACATCGCTGGTTCTCTTCATTGATGAGCTTCAGTACGTTCACGAAGGCCAGATGGCGGCGCTCATATCCGCGCTTCACCGCTGCGCGCAAGAGCAACTCCCGGTGACGGTTGTGGGAGCGGGCCTTCCGCAGCTCATTGCTCAGATGGGTGAGGCCAAATCTTATGCCGAGCGTCTCTTTAATTTTCGGGAAATTGGGCCGCTCGGAAAGGATGATGCAAAGGATGCTATCCTCAAGCCGGCGAGAAACGAAGGGGTTGAAATCCTCGATGAGGCCGTTGACGAGATCGTTGCGAAAACTCAGGGATATCCGTACTTTCTACAGGAGTGGGGAAAGTGCACCTGGGATATCGCTCCGCAAAGTCCCATCACCAAGCGTGATGTTGAAAACGCTTCAGAGCAGGCGATTGCGGCCCTGGATGAAAGCTTTTTTCGAGTTCGCTTCGACAGACTCACTCCAGCGGAAAAGAAATACTTGCGAGGCATGGCGGACTTAGGCCCAGGGTCGCATCGATCCAGTGATATAGCGGATCAATTTCAGCGTTCTGTTCAATCGTTTGGTCCCACTCGGGCAAATCTTATACGGAAAGGCATGATTTGGAGCCCAACCCATGGCGACACTGCTTTTACAGTGCCCCTGTTCGACGAGTTCATGAGGCGGATAATGCCCGGAGACGATTGGAAAACTGTCAACGAGTGATGCGGATCATTTTGAGCAATGCATCCTGAACACAGATACCCGGCGAAGCTGATACCCTAGAAGCATGAAATTCGGGGTACTAGTCTTTCCCGGCTCCAACTGCGACCACGACACCTACAACGTGATTGCCGAAGTGGCTCATCAGCCCGTCACTTTTCTCTGGCACGATTCGGAAGACCTGCAAGGCGTGGATGCCGTGCTGGTTCCGGGCGGCTTCGCCTATGGCGACTACCTGCGCACCGGCGCAATTGCACGCTTCTCGCCGGTGATGCAGGCGGTGAAGAAGTTTGCCGAGGGCGGCGGACTGGTGGCCGGTATCTGCAACGGCTTCCAGATTCTCACCGAAGCCGGCCTGCTGCCTGGCGCCTTGATGCGCAACGCCGGACTCAAGTACATCTGCAAGCAGGTGTATCTGCGCACAGAGACCACCGACAGCCCATTTACCAATCAACTGACTAAAGGCGATGTGCTTCAGCTTCCCATCGGTCATATGGAAGGCAACTACTTCTGCGAGCCGGAGCTGCTGCATCAGCTTGAGGCCGAGGATCGCATCGCCTTCCGCTATGCAACGCCGGCGGGCGAGATTACCCCTGAAGCCAATCCGAATGGCTCACTGAGCAACATTGCCGGCATTCTGAGCGAAAAGCGCAATGTGCTGGGCATGATGCCCCACCCGGACCGGTCAAGCGAATTGATTCTGGGCTCCAAGGACGGCTGGAAGATCTTTGCGTCGATGATTGCGGTGCTGGCAACGCAATAACTTATATTGCGAGCATTCAGCAAGAGATCAGGAGGATGAGCGGCGATGAGCCAGATCACGGTTGACACCAATCTCTGCAAGAAAGACGGCGCCTGCATAGCGGTTTGCCCTTCAAGGTACCTTGAGGCCAATGAAGAGGGGTTTCCCGAAGAAGTTGCAGGAGGCCACTGTATTCTCTGCGGTCACTGCGCCGCGGTTTGCCCAATGGATGCGTTGACGCATTCGGGTTTGCCGCCGGAGGCTTTTTTGCCCGCGCTCAAGCAACTGCCGAATGTGGCGATGATGGACAACTTTCTCAAGAGCCGCCGCTCCATGCGTGAGTTCAATGACCGACCCATATCCCGTGAGATATTGCTTGATCTGCTGGACGTGGCGCGACGCGCTCCTACTGCGAGGAACTCCCAGAAACTGCGTTGGATTGCGGTGGAAGATGGAGCCAGGATTCATGCGCTGTCCGAAGAGACATTGAACTGGCTGCGCATCTCCGGGACCGATCCGGCAGTGCTGAAGAGATGGGAAGAGCAATGGAAAAGCGGATACGACTTTATCTTGCGCGGCGCTCCGGCGCTGGTTGTGGCCTGTGCGCCGGTGGAATATGAATGGGGAATACAGGATTGCACGACTGCGCTGGCCTACCTTGAATTGGCTGCCGAGGCACGCGGATTAGGCGTCTGCTGGGCCGGCTACCTGACTCGAGTCGCCGCCGTTCATGCTCCGCTTCGGCAGTTGCTGTCAGTGCCTGGAGGCTACGCCGTGCGCGGGGGCCTGATGCTGGGTGAACCGAAGTATACCTATCGGCGCATCCCTCCCAGAAACCCGTTGAGCGTGCAATGGATATAACTTATCCCAGTGAGAGATACTTTTCGGGAGTGAGAGGCTATTGGGGGTCCGCCGCGGCGCAAAGCAATGATTGACATTCACCATCATCTGATCTATGGAGTGGACGACGGCGCGCGAGACCTGGAGACCTCGCTGGCCATGGCGCGGGCGG
The DNA here is from genome assembly GCA_964509755.1 of uncultured Occallatibacter sp. Taxonomy (GTDB): domain Bacteria; phylum Acidobacteriota; class Terriglobia; order Terriglobales; family Acidobacteriaceae; genus Telmatobacter. Next base: position 3,162 of record CAZDYU010000147.1, read on the forward strand.
CCGCGGCCGATGGCGTTACGCACATAGTCTGTACTCCGCACGCCAGTGAACGCTACCCTTTTCAGTACGCGCTGGTAGCCCAAAGATTTGGCGAGTTGCGTAGTCTGTTGAAGGGCCAGATGGAGTTGAGCCTGGCTTGCGACTTTCACCTGACGGCGGAGAATGTATTTGAGGCCGCTGCCAATCCGCTGCGCTACTCGATCGACGGCAAGGGCTACCTGATGATCGAGTTTGCCAACACGGCGATTCCGCCGCAGATAGGCGAGGCGCTCTTGATGCTGCAAACTGCCGGCTATACGCTGATTGTCACGCATCCGGAGCGCTACCCTCCGCTGCTGAGCAGGCCGGAGATGCTGGCAGACTGGATGCGCCACGGCTGCCTGGTTCAGGTGACGGCTGCCTCGCTTTTGGGACGTTTTGGCAAGATGGCCGAGGCATTTTCCAACGAGCTGCTGGATCGCAACTGGATTCACTTTCTGGCCACCGACGCGCACAACTTGGAAGGTCGTCCGCCCCATCTGAAGAAGAGCTACGACTATGTGGCTCAACGCCGCGGGCGGGAGACGGCCGAACGGCTCTGCCAGACCAATCCGCGCGCCGCCGTGGATGGCGCGCGCTGGCCGGATCAGCCGGATCCGGCAGGACTTTGGGAGGGTGTGCCGCTGAAGTTCCATGCCAAGGACTTTGCCGGTTCGCGCTGGAAAGCAGCCCCTGGAGACAGCGGCAAATATCCTGCGGAATACAGCAAACCCGGCTTTTTCAAGCGACTCTTCGGACGGTGATAGATCCGGCGGTCAAGTGGCAATCATCTCCGAATTGGACAAATGACTTTCGCCGTCTATCCCCATGCTCGCGCCCAAAAATATCAACCTGAAAACGGCAGTTGCATACCGTCATCCGTGGCCTGCATCAAGGTTTGGAGCCTCAGAAACTTGTTGCTTTGTAATCATGGCACGACTTTTAGCCTGCCCTGAGGGGAGTCGAAGGGAACCTCAAATATCTTCAAGGAAAGCTGGGCTTTACAGGCTGCGGAAAAACTCCTCGCGAGGCAATTCTCGAAGGCTTTGTAACCAGGGCACGACTTTAGTCGGGCCGATAAAGCCAATCATATCAACGTTGGGCTTTAGCCCCTGCTACGCTCGATCGCGATTGCACCACCCGAATAGCCCTTTTCCGCAGCCTCTTTAGCCGCGGAGGGAGACTTTCTGCCAGTTTCACTCGAATCTCCGAGTTTTTCCGCAGCTTGTTTAGCCCCTGCAAAACTTCGGTCTAGCAAACTACCGTGGTTCGGCTTCTTCTCGATCGTCGATTTTCAGCTGCTCCGCACCTCACCCAAATGGTGTTTCACTTTGAAGAAGATGGCCAATTCAGGGCTGGATCGACTGCCGTTTTGAATCTACATTCGCTGACCTGCTCACTCGCCAATCCCGCGCAGGACTCGCTAACTCGCCGCAACTCTTTCACCCCCCATCCTTAAGCGCCTAATTGCAGAGAATTAATCCACAAGCGCGCACAATAAACGCAGTCGCAAAACGAGGCCCAAATGATTGCCGACAAACCTTCAACGCGCGCACCTAGCCCCTGGCCCCTGGTCCCTGTTTTGTGGGTTCATCTTCTCCGTTTCTTCGCCAAAATACCCCGACACCCCCACCCCCCCCCACCCTTTTTTACCTCCTCATATTTTTGTAACTAGAACGTTTTGAATAGGTTACGGTAATTTTCTAGTTGCAAATTAGTGGTTTTAATTGCCTGTTTTTGGCTTCTTCTGGCAAAATACTGCCCCTTTTATCGTCAAAACGCTCACTTTTTTACCGATTCCCGCAAATGCTTTTTGCCCGCTTCACTCAAAGTCGGGCCGCATTCCCGAGCCTCCAAAACACCCGCCCTTCATCTTCCGCCCAAACCTCAAATACGATTGCCCTGCAGCACCAACAACCAGGCAATGTTATTGGCGCGGCACACTATATAATTGCGAACAAGCACATGACAAGCTCCGGCTCAGTAGACAAAACCTACCGCCCAGACATTGATGGGCTTCGTGCAATCGCCATTTTGAGCGTAGTGCTGTATCACGCCGGTGTGCGATCCGTCTCGGGCGGCTTTACCGGAGTCGATATCTTCTTCGTCATCTCCGGGTACCTGATCGGCGGACACATCTTTTCAGAATTGTGGGCGGGTAACTTCAGTTTTCTGCGTTTCTATCAGCGCAGGGCAAAGCGGATTCTTCCGGCGTTTTATGCCGTGCTCGCATTCACAATTCCAGCCGCTCTGCTTCTTCTCTCTCCCGGAGAAGCAGCCGACTTCGGGCGATCCGCCTTTTCGGCTGTGCTCTCCTACTCCAATATCAATTGTTGGCATGATGCCGGATATTTCAATGCCCAGAGCGGTCTAAGTCCTCTGTTGATGACTTGGTCGCTGGGCGTGGAAGAGCAGTTCTATGCAGTGATTCCGTTGCTGATGGTATTGTTGGTGCGCGTCCGGCGCAGTTGGCTGCTGCCATCCGCTCTTGGGGTCTGCATTCTGTCTTTCTTGTTTGCCTGGTTCGAGATCGACCGTCATCCCTCGATGACCTTTTATCTGTTGCCCTCGCGTGCCTGGGAGCTTGGCGCGGGTGTTCTTCTTGCTGTGATTGAGCTGAGCCGAAAGCGCATTTCCCTGTCGGCGCCTCTGGTTCAAATGGTAAGCCTGGCCGGCGCTGTGCTGATGGTCGCGCCTGTTTTTCTGCTTACCTCAAATTCGTTGTTTCCTGGTCCTGCTGCCTTACCCTCGGTACTTGGCACGGCTCTGATCATCGCGGTCCCTGCCAGTTGGATCAACCGGCGGCTGCTCTCTCTTCCGCCGCTGGTATTTGTCGGCAAAATATCTTATTCACTCTATCTTTGGCATTGGCCCCTGCTTGCGTATTTGCACGTAGCTTCTGAAAATCACCCGCCGCGGTTTGCAGTCTATCTGGCAATAGCGGCGGCCTTCGCGGCTTCGGTGCTCTCCTATTACCTGGTTGAACAGCCCTTCCGCGGATCCACCCGCGCTGCCGGTCCACTTCTCATCCGCTACGGCGCTGTCAGTGCCTTCATTGCCACGGTGTGCGCGGCGATATGGCTGAGCAACGGACTTCCCCAGCGATTTCCGCATCTGGCTCAGATCGACAACGCGAACCACCTGCAACTGAAAGCCGACCCGTGCCTGGTCGTTCATGACAAGCTCCCGCAATCGACGCGCTGCTACAATCCCCTGGACCCGCGGCCGTCTGTCGCGGTTTGGGGAGACAGCCACTCTGCCGCACTGGCGCCGGGTCTACGATCGATTGCGAACTCTCAGGGATATGGCTTTGTCCAACTGGGTGAAACCGGTTGCCTGCCGCTGATCGGCGCGGCGAACTTCCAGCCGGGCGCTCCCCTGGCGCCTGCCGAATGCATGCAGTTCAATCGCCGGGCGTTGAACCTCCTCCAGTCAGACCCTCGAATCAAGATCGTTGTGCTGGTTGGAAAGTGGACAGACTCATTCGATCAAGGAGCCGGGGCCATGTGGCTTGTAACCAACCCCGCACACGAGCGGCAAGCCCCCTCTCTGGACGCAGCGAGTGCAATCTTCAGGCACTCCCTGCAAGCCTCGATCCAGGCTCTCCAGGATTCAGGCAAACAAGTCATCGTTGTGGAGCCGACCCCCATGTTCGACTTCGATCCGCTCATGAAGATCAGGACCACGCAAATCCCGGCCCGGTACTCCCTGGCAAAGTGGATGGGATCTGAAAGCGCCAGCGACACGGGATTTGCCCCAATGAGCAGTACGGCCGCCTTCTCAAGCGCTGAAAACCAACTGAAGATGACACTCGAAGGGGCGCGCGGCGTCACGCTGATCGATCTGGGGCCTGAACTTTGTGGCAACGGGGAAGAATGCGCCTACCGGGATGGGGAGCGAATGCTCTACTCCGATTTTCACCACCTTACTCCCGATGGCGCGCAATATGCACTACGAGATTTCCGTTTTCCGTCGCTGTCCCCAACGGCGGACGCGACTCAATAGACGGTTCAGAGCCCCAACCCGCCATCCACGGCAAGGATCTGCCCAGTGACGAAGTGCGGCCCGGTGGCAAAGAAGAGCACGGCCTGGGCCACATCTTCCGCGCTGCCATTGCGCTGCATGGGCGTCTTGAGTGCAAAATGCGCAGCCTGCCAGACTTCGCTGTCTGGCTGCTCAATCCAACCCGGCGCAACACAATTGACGCTGACTTCGGGTGCAAAACCTTTGGCCATCGACTGGGTGAGCATGTGCAGCGCGGCCTTGGAGGCGCAATAGTGGGCATGGCCGGCCCAAGGCTTCATCCCACCCAGTGACCCGATATTGACGATTCTGCCCTGCCCAGTCTCGGAGGCGCGCAGGTGTGGGAGCGCCTCGCGCGCCATAAGAAACGGCCCGCGCGTGTTGGTCTCAAAGACTGCATCCCATCTCTCAGTGCTCAGACTCTCGAGGGGAGACGCATCGAAGATGGCGGCATTATTGACAAGCAGATCGAGCCGGCCAAAATACTCGACGGTTGTGGCAACGGCGGCGCGCACAGAGGCTTCCGAACGCACATCGCACTCGACGGCCAGAGCGCTCTGGCCAAGCCTCTCAATCTCACGGACGGCCTTGACGGCATCCGATTGCGAGGTGCGCCAAGTAAGGGCGACATCCGCTCCCGCCCGCGCCAACGCCAGTGCAATAGTCCGTCCCACGCGCCGCGCGCCGCCGGTGACCAGCGCCGATTTGCCGAGGAGTGGTTGAAGGTTCATCGCCTTGCTTTCCTACGACTTGAATCGGGGAATTACTTTGGCTGCGGCTGGCTGGAGGTTGCCGGCGGCGGTGCAGTTTGGGTATCGGAGGGCGCCGGAGATGGCTTGGCAGCATCCGGCTTGGCATCGGGACTCTTACCGCCTTCGGCACTCTCGGGATGTTTCTTGTAAATTGAATACTGCTCACCCGGCCGCTTCATGCGGACCTCGATAACCACTTCAGCCTTGTCAATCTTGTAGTCGTCGCCAAAGGTCTGAAAGCCTTTGGCAATAATCTGCAATCGCACCGGTTCACCGATGGGCAGCACATCGATCAAGGCCTTTCCGTCTTCGTTGGTCTTCAGTTCCATGTTGCCGTCGTCCTTGCCCGCTTTCAAGGGATGGAAGATGACAGCGGCATTCTCAATGGGCTTGCCGTTGACGTCCTTGAGCACGGTGACTTCAACGCGCGCAGTCGGGGGCGGCACCTGGTACCTGCGGCCGCGTTTGGAGTTGTCTTGCGCGCCCGCCGTGAGCCCAGCGCCAAGCAAGGTAAAGGTCAGGACAGCCGAGGCCATTAGAGCGGAGAGACGTGGATGGTATCTGCGAATCATGCCCTTCATTGTAATTGCTCCACGCCACAGCGGGATACTTTGCCCTCAACGCGACGGCGGCCTGGGCGCATTGCCCAGGCCGTCGCGGTGAACTGTTGGTATTGGACTAAGGCCATCGCGCTTATGCGAGTGCCCAGGCATCTTCACATCATGCAGCCAGCCCGCGTTTGCCATGGGGCGATACCCGTTAAGCCGGGCTCCTTCGGCGACGAACATCATCGCGGCATTGAAGAAATCGGCCCTTCGCGCCTGCGGTCGAGGTTGCTGCTACCAGTGAGAAATGCGGTTGCGTCCCCTGCGGCAAGGTACTTTCTCCGCCGGGGCGATCTGGGAGTCTAAGGCGCGATGCCCTAGGCCTCAGTCACCTCACGCACGAAACAACTCGAACAATCACTTGTCATCAGTTGGATCAACCTCCTTTCCCGTGTTCGATTAATCTATCGCTTCCTTCACGCGGCGTCAACAATTCTTTTTTGCCGCTTTCTGCATTCTGAGCTGGAGAGGCAGGGGAATTGCATTTGAAGTTTGGGCGAGAGGTGAAAGGCAGATGTTTTGGAGGCTCTGGAATGAGGGCTGAGTTTGCGAAAGAGCGGCGGAAAGCAGTGGCGGAAATCGGCGAAAAGAGGGGCGTTTTTGGCAAAAAGAGGGTCATATTTTGCCAAGAACGACCAAAAAAGG
>CAZDYU010000148.1:0-9014 GCA_964509755.1 uncultured Occallatibacter sp.
AGTCCAGGCCCATCGGCTCCAGCGGCAGCAGCAGGTCGGCAAAGATGATGGCCGCATCCACGCCCAGCTTCTCGGCAGCGGTGATGGTTACCTCGGCGGCAATCTCCGGCTGCTTGCAGATCTCCACCAGCGTGTGGTGCTTGCGAACCTCGCGATACTCTTGCATGTAGCGTCCGGCCTGGCGCAGAAACCAGACAGGAGTGCGATCAACCGGCTGGCGCAAACAGGCGCGCAGAAAGCGGCTGCCGCCCGGGACGGCTTCAGAGATGCCTTCGGCGATGGGGAGAGAGTTCGTAGGCTGCATAGGAATTGGCCCTGCTTCAGAGGTTAGTTGTTGGCTACTGGAAACGGCAATAATGGAATTGTGCCCGTGGAAAGAAGTGCGGACGGCCTACCAAGCTATGGCAAAGAATCAACCTTTCCGAAAAACATCCCTCGGGGGCTAAACAGGTGCGGAAAAAGGGCTGTTTAACGACAGAAATGGATGATAACTCCCTCGGCGGCTAAAGCCGGCGTTGATAAAGCAGTGGTTATGTACGGGCTAAAGCCCGTACCCTTCATCCAATTGAGTTTTTCCGCAGCCTGTAAAGCCCTTTTGATTCTATGGTTTTTATCGGCACGACTAAAGTCGTGCCCTTTCAAAACCCGACTTTCAACCCAGAATGCTACGTTTCTCAGCGCGGCTTCTGTTGCTCAATCAGCTTGACGGGATAGTACGAGTTCCGCGTGTACTGCTTCACCATGCGATTGGTGTTGAAATACGAGCCGTTGAATGCCAGCGTAGTGCGCATCAAACGCGCCCAGCCTTCGGGCGCATCCCGGTAAAGAGGAACCACGGCGCTTTCCAGCTTGTGATAGAGCGAGTCGGCCTCGGCCGCATCGTCTGCGCCGTCCTCGATCGCCCAGCCAGTCACGTTCTCAATGCAGCCCTCGATCCACCATCCGTCCAGAATCGACAGGCTCGGCACGCCATTCAGCGCGGCCTTCATGCCGCTGGTGCCTGAGGCTTCATAAGGCCGCTTGGGCGTATTCACCCAAAGATCCACGCCCGCCGTCAGCATCGCACCCAGATTCCAATCGTAGTTTTCCAGATAAACAATGCGCAGCTTGTCGTTCGACAACCGCGCGGCATCCTCCACAACTTGATGAATCAGCGCCTTTCCCGGCTCGTCCTGGGGATGCGCCTTGCCGGCGTAAAGAATCTGCAAGCCGCCAGCCGCCTCGGCAATCTCCACCAATCGCTTGGGGTCGGTGAAGAGCAATGTCGCGCGCTTGTAGGTGGCCACGCGCCGCGCAAAGCCCAGCGTCAACACCTTGGGATCGAAAGCCAGCTTGGTGCGCTTTGCCACCTCGGCCAGCAGCGCCTCTTTGTTCCGCGCATGAGCAGCAAGAATTTCCTGTTCGGGCAGATCGATGGCGTTGCGCAGATAAAGCGTGTCACGCCGCCAGGCTGAGAAATGCGCATCCATCATCTGTTGGAAAGGCTCTGAGACCCACGTCGGCGCATGAACGCCGTTGGTAATCGAGTCGATGGCAAACTCTGGGAACATCGCTCGCGAGACCTTGGCATGTTGCATTGCCACGCCATTGGCATAGCGCGAGAAGCGGAGCGCCAGAAGCGTCATATTCAGCATTCCATCCTGAAAGCAGCCGAGCTTTTCCAGACGCGCCGTCCGGTCGCCGCCCAGAATGCGAATGGCTTGCTCGGTATAGAAGCGGTCATGCCCGGCAGGCACCGGCGTATGCGTGGTAAAGACGCATTTCTTCCGCACCTGCTCCATGTCGGTCTCCGTAGCCGCGCCCAGCGGTCCGCCGCCTAACTGGCGCTCCAGCAGCCCCAGCGTCAGCAGCGCCGCGTGACCTTCATTCATGTGGTAGACATTCACCCGGTGGCCCAGCGCATGAACCATGCGCACGCCGCCCATGCCCAGCACAATCTCCTGCTGCAAGCGGTAGTTGGTGTCGCCGCCATACAAGTGGTCGGTCAGGCCGCGGTCCCAACCTGAGTTTTCTTCGAGATCCGTGTCCAGCAGGTAGATCGGCACCACATGCCCGTATCGACCCACCAGGTCATATCGCCAACAGCGCACCGTGACCACGCGCTCTTCCACCGAGACCGTAACCCGCGCCTTCTCTTCGGTGCAGAAGTCTGCCGGATTCCACGGCTGAATGTCTTCGCTCTGCACACCATTCGGGTCTAAATGCTGTTGAAAATATCCCTTGCGATGCGCCAGCGAGAAGGCCACCAGCGGAACGCCCAGGTCGGCCGTCGAGCGCAGCGTGTCTCCGGCAAGCACGCCCAGGCCGCCTGAGTAGGTCGGCATGGCCGGGTTGATCGCGATCTCCATGGAGAAGTACGCGACCAGTCCCGAGGCCGGAAAGGTCTCATAAGAGAACGGCTTGGACGACGTCGGTTGCATGATCTTCGTGCCTCCACGACGCCCCTGCCTCAGAAGCGACGTACTGGGAAAGTTGAATCTCTGCCATCAGCCGGGCTTGCGCATTCTTCCCGGCCATCATCGGGGCAACATCTGGTCAATTTTAGCAAGAAACTCTTCGCGGCCGTTGCGGCGGTGATCTCCGTGAGTTTCTTCACTCCCAAAGCAGCGTTGGAGGAACTGGCGCGATTCTCCAGTTCTTTCATTCTCGACCCTGGCGCGGAAGAGCAGAGTTGACTTCCATAGCCTTCCGTTCGCCATGGCCTTGTGGGAACGGAAGGGGCAGAACGCTTTTCAAGGCCGAGTCACTGCGTCAAAACTATCGAAAAAGTGGGTGTTTTTGGTCAAAAGGGCTGGTTTTTGGCCTCAAAACCGCGTTTTATGAGGCTTTTTGTTTACCTTTAAGTTAACATGCCGTCCTATCGGCATGTCCTTTAATATGCTGATAATAAAATAGATATAGTCATCTTCAGCTTTATAAATGCACCATAAATAGGGCAGTTATATGGTAGGGGGGGTGGGGGTCAAGGAGCTGGGAGCGGGTTGGAGACGGTGGAAATCGATCTGGCTGGGGCTCGACATACCATCATTCTGCGCCGCGCGATGGCAATTTTCTGCAAGGCGGTTGCGGGTAATTTTGGGCGATTGGCGGTGATGCGGCGGTCGGCAAAGGCTTTGATTTGCGGAAAGCGAGGGCTGCTTCGGAGGAGCGTGGCCGGATAGATAATTATTTCTGGGGAATACATGCCGAATTCGCGAATCAAAACGACTCCAGCGCGTTCAAAACAGATGTCGCTCATAAGGTCAAAGGATACGAAACCCGAGATGCTGGTGCGGCGAACACTCCACCGACTTGGATTTCGATTCCGACTTCATGTGCGCAGCCTACCGGGGTGTCCCGACATCGTTATGCCGAAGTACGGAAAAATCATCGAGGTCAAAGGATGTTTTTGGCACGGCCACACTTGTCGTGGTGGAAGACTTCCAAAGTCTAACAGAGCCTATTGGATCCCTAAATTGCTTCAGAACTGCCAGCGGGATCGCTCGAATGAGCGCAAGTTGCGGTTGCTAGGCTGGTCTGTTCATTCCGTTTGGGAATGCCGCCTTCGCAAGTGCGGCCAACTCGGCCTTGAGGCTATGCTGTTAAAGATTATTGGTGAAAAGCGGCGAAGTTAAATCAATGAAAGTAGCTATTCAGCACGCTGATTCCTAGCTGAGCTGCAAGCACAGGGGGTACCGCGTTGCCAACTTGAGTAAATTGGCGCGCCGTCGGTCCTAAAAACATATAGTCTTCCGGGAAGGTTTGGAGCCGGGCGCTCTCTCGGACGCTGAGCGTTCGCGGGATTTCGGGATGCAAATGGGATCGACCGCCCCCTTTTGTACCTCCAGCGATCACAGTCTTTGACGGGAGTGCCGGATCAAGCCTGTCAACTCGTCCGAGTTGATCGCGCTCACCATAATTGAGTTTCATGTACCGCAGAATCGATTCGGCTTTGTGATCCCTGGTCTCATTGTTCAGGGCATCCGGCAAGCCATGTCCGAGTACGCTCCCGGCACCGACCCACGTATTGGCGGGCACCGGACGCGTGAACGGAAGGCCAAGACGATTTCCAACAACAAAAAGCCGCTGCCTTTGCTGAGCTATTCCAAAGTGCGAAGCATCAAGAACAAAAGGCTGCTCAACCGTGTAGCCCGCATTCTCGAGCATCTTGATAGCCTCTGAAAGCTGCTCTCCGCCGTCAAGGTCTCGGAGACCCGGAACGTTTTCAATGACGAATGCTCGAGGCTTGAAGGTTACAATGAGCCGAACGAAGTCAAAAAGCAGATTCCCGTTTTTCTCGTGGGCGAAGCCGGTCCTCTTAAAATTCTCTCCCCACTTAGCGAACCGCTGATTCGATGCTATGGAGAATGGCTGGCATGGAGGCCCGCCAACAAAAAGGCCGTCGTGTTTTCCCGGAATCATTTTCCGAAGAGTGGAAGCAATATCCTCGAACTTTGAGACATCACCGGAGTGAGTTGGAGGGCCGAACACGCGCCAATTTGGCCGATTCCTGCGTAGCGTCTTGCAGAAAAGCTCATTGATCTCGAAGGCCGCTACCTGACTGAAACCCGCCGCTTCCATTCCAAGGTCCATTCCGCCGCAACCAGTGAAAAAGCTCACAATCGGAATTCCATTTTCAGGGAGTCGCAGCATTTCTAACGAGAGCATCCCCTGTTTGGACAATCGTCCATCTCTGCTCTGCTCATAAACCAGGTCATCGTAGCTCAAACCAGCATTCGCTAGCAACAATGACAAAGGCTCGCCCGAGTCGATCGCTCGTTTCAGCAATCTGGCCTGCACCTTGGCCTTCAGCGTCACGGTTTTCGTGTCAGGGAACAAAAGGTTAGACATGGACCGCCCCACTAAACTCCGCCTTCAGATTTCCGTAGACCAACTTTGCCTGGTTCCTGTCTGGAAAATCAAGCATCCCCGCTTCACGAAGCCATCGATCATAGAACCGGTGAATTGCCCTGTGGCAGCTTGGGCACACTGGCACAATATCTTCAAAGGTCGTATCCAGTTTCTCACTTACGCGGATGTGCACACCTGATGAGAGCGGAAGCAAATGGTGCAGGTCGAGAACCCGCCCCGCCCATGGGTAGGTTGCTTCAGTGTTGAGCGAACAAACGTCGCATAGCGGGGTCGGGCGGCTGTCAAAGAACGCCTTTCGCAATCCACTGTTGCGTTCAATCACAAGATGGGTCTTCTTAACCCTATTACCCTCTATAAAGCCGCTTTCAACAACATCGTTTGCCGCCGAATCCAAGTATTCTTCGAAACCGCGATCCGGCCCGGCGCTAAAGTGGTCTGCCAGCCTTCTTATCTCCGATTCGCGATCAGCCGCCATCGGCCCCTGAATCGGACGCAGGCTCCCAAGAAAGGACATCGCGTGGGGTGCATCTAAAGATAAAATGATCCGAAACCCAGGAGCGCCAGAACCGGGTCTCACGATTTGCTCAAAATGCAAGTAAGAAATCTGAGAGATTACCTGTATGCTCTCCCTGGCTTGTCGAGGATCTTCTTGCGCGACTGCACGCCTCCCAGCTTCTTCAAATTCTTCTTGCCTGCCGACTACCTCAATGAAGGCCTCATCCGGCTCATCTCCAACAAATCCCGTTCGCTCGTATGCACCAAGAATTTCCTCTAGTGATGTAATGGGCTCATGCAGGACTGCTCTCTTTGCCAATAGGTATCTCAGCGTGAATAGCAGCGGGAAGCGATAGCGTACTCCTGGACTCCAGTCCAAAGAAGCAGGCGAGGGCTCTGTAAACACCCTTGCAAAGAACTGAAAGTACTCGTCGCATGTTACTGTCCCTGGACGCGATAACAGTTCAGCCACTTTTGTCGGAACTGCGATCTTTCGCCTGCTGGGTCCGTGCTCGCTGACTAGCAAGCAGCGCTTCAAAACTCTTGCATAATTGCGCCACGGCTTGTTTGGCCCGGCTGTGAATGGGAGACCGGTCGCCGCCTCGATATCCTCGCGGCTTGCGGCCACAAAATCATGCGTCATAGCAAAGGCGGAAATCTGGCGCAGTGCATCGAACTGAAAATAACCGAGGCGCCCCTGATCCCAATGCCACATTTTATAATGCCGCCTTCTGCCGATTTTATCAGGGGCTGAAACGTTGCGGAGCGGAGTTTCGGGCACCGGAGTGTTGCACCTGTTGATTCGCTCTGGAAAACCGAGACGAAACTCAATGATCTGGTTCCCTTCAGGCGGATGGCATGTATTTTGGTGCTAATCGGAAGCTCACTTCCACTCTGGGGCGTAGTGCCAGCGGGTGGGGCGGAGGGCTATGTACTGCACTACGCGGGGCAGGAGGCCGTGGTTGGGGCTGCTGCCGTGGGGGAGGGATTGATGCCAGAGGACGAGGTCGCCGGCTTTGCCTGCAATGGGCTGCAAGCCGGGATGGAGGAGGATGGCTTGGCGCGGATCCTCGGAAGGCGGCAACCCGTTAAGCCATTGGGTCAGGGTGCGGTGAAATCCGGGGATGCAACTGAAGGCTCCCTGATCGGCGGGCGTGTCAGTGAGGTAGAGGATGCCTTGCACGCCGAAGCAGTGTGGCGGGGCAAGCGAGGCGTCCCAGTGGACGTGGGGGCCGGGAAATTTCCAGTCGTCGCGCTCGGGCGGGTTGAGGCCGCCCTGATCGATGGTGGGCCAGAGATCCTCGCGGCCCCATAACTGGGCGAAGGCTTTGACCAGGCGCGGCGCCTGGCGATTGGCGATAAAGGCGGGATGGCGCAGCAGGGGAACCCAGATGCTCTTGCCAAATTTATTGCCGTACCAGGTCTCCGGGCGGGCTGGGTCGGCGTCTAGAAACTCGAAAATAGCCGCGGCGGCAGCGTCGCGATCGGCGGGCGATACCGCGTCATGGACTACCACATAGCCGTGCTCATCCCAGAAGGCGAGCTCGTCGGCGGTCAGGCCCGGCACATTGTCCAGGCAGCCAGCAGCAGAGGCTACAGGCTTGCCTGCAAGGGCGTCACGCAGCCGCGTCAGCCGTGCCTTTTCGATGGCCCCGTCGTTGGTTGCGAGTATCCACTCTTCAAAGGAGTCGAAACCGGTATGGCTTGCCGAGTGGAGAAAGCGGCCTGTTTCAAGGATGTTGAGCCCCAGGCCGGAGAGCAGCGTGTTCTCCAGATCCCACTCGCCATGATCGTGCAGGGACTTTGCGGCCGGCTGCTTGAGCTTGAGCCAGCAGCGCTGCCAATAGCGATGAAGATAGGGAATCTTGAGCCGGCCGAGGGTCTGCGGGGGCTCGGGTGGGGCGGCATTGGGAGCGGCGTGGGAGATGCTTTCGGTTTCCATTGCGGTCAAAACCCTTCCGAGAAGAATATTAACCGGTTTTGGCAAAGTGGGAGAATTCGGCAAGCGTTTCAGGGGAGGATTGTGTTGTCAATGAGCCGCGTTGCGCCCACCCAGGCGGCAACGGCAAAGAGCGCGCCGGGCACCGCGATTTCGACCGGCTCCAGGGTTGCCCAGTTGACGAGCTCGATGTAGTCGATGCGAATTTCCGGCTCGGCGGCAATGGCAGCGCGGGCGGCTTGGATCAGCGCGCTGGCGCGGCATTCGCCGCTGGCCGCGAGGGATTCGACATTGTGGACGGCGCGGCTGAGTGTGAGGGCCTGGGCGCGTTCAGTGGGGCTGAGATAGAGATTGCGAGAGCTGAGCGCCAAGCCGTCGGGCTCACGAACGATGGGGCAAACGACGATCTCTGTAGCGAAACGCAGGTTGTCCAGCATGCGGCGAAGGACGGCTACCTGTGCGGCGTCTTTCTGGCCGAAAAAGGCGCGGTCGGGTTCGGCGGCGATTAGCAGCTTGGCAACAACCGTAGCCACGCCGCGAAAATGCCCCGGGCGGGAGTTGCCATCGAGGCGGTCACTCAAAGATGGGACTTCGATGAAGGTCGAATCGGGGCCGTGCGGGTAAAGCTCATCGACCGGCGGGGCGAAGACGACGTCGGCGCCTTCGGCCTTGGCCAGCGCGCAATCGGCCTCGAAGGTGCGTGGGTAGCGGGCGTAATCCTCATTGGGACCGAACTGCGTGGGGTTGACGAAGATGCTAACGGCGACGAAGCCAACGGAGTTACAGGCGGCCCGGATGAGCGAGGCGTGGCCGGCGTGCAGCGCGCCCATGGTGGGCACCAGGCCAATAGTGTTGCCGCCATCGTTGCGTTCTTCACGAGACCACTGGCGGAGTTCGGCGACGGTATGGAGGATTTCCATCAGGCCTTTCGCAACGCAATTACGTTTTCAGCCGCGGCTGGATTGGCTTCAAGAGCGTTACGCTCCGCCGCGGGCAGGTGGTAGCTTTCCTCGTCGGAGGGAAAGCTACGGCGCTCAACATCCTGCCGATAACCTTCGACGGCCGAACGGATCAACGCACCGGCATCGCCGTAGCGGCGCACAAACTTGGCTGGCGGAGAGAAGGTCAGGCCCACCATATCGTGGAAGACAAGAATCTGCCCATCGCAGTCAGGCCCCGCGCCAATGCCGATGGTGGGAATGGGCAGCTCGGCAGTGATGGCCGCGGCAACCTCGCGCGGAACGCCTTCGAGAACAATCGCGCCAGCTCCTGCCTCGGCCAGCGCCTGAGCGTCAGCCTGGAGTCGCTGCGCGGTGTCCGCAGTGCGTCCCTGTACACGATAACCACCCATGCGATGAATGCTTTGCGGCGTCAATCCCAGATGACCCACGACGGGAATCTCAGCCGCAGTGAGCGCGCGCACCAACTCGGCACGCGGGCCTTCGATCTTGACCGCCTCCGCGCCCGCCTCCTTTACAAAACGAATGGCGTTGGCAACTCCCTCAGCCACGGAGCCGTGATAACTTCCAAAGGGCATATCGGCCACCAGTAACGCGCGGCGGACTGCCCGGTGAACGGCCCGCGTGTGGTGCAGCATCTCGTCCACGGTTACGGCAAGGGTGTTTTCGTGGCCCAGAACTACCATCGCCAGCGAGTCGCCGACTAGAATCAGGTCGATGCCGGCCTCATCGACCAGGCGCGCGGTGGCGTAGTCGTAGGCGGTGAGCGC
>CAZDYU010000149.1:0-8999 GCA_964509755.1 uncultured Occallatibacter sp.
ATCGCGATTGCACCACCCGAACAGCCCTTTTTCCGCAGCCTCTTTAGCCCCTGCAAAGCCTCGATCTCGCAAATTTTCATGGTGCGGCTTCTTCTCGATGATCGATTCTCGACTGCTGCGCACCTCGCCCAAATGGCGAAATCGTCAATCGCTGCAAGCGGTTTCACTTTGAAGAAGATAACCAACTCAAGGCTGGATCGACTGCCGTTTTTAGATTCATTGAGAGGTACCAAAGGGAGGAGTTTCTAGAACGCGATTGACAGCCGGAAAGTTTGCGGAGCGAACTGTGCATATGGCGCTTGCCGTGGACAGAGTGGAGAGATAGGCTAGGTCTATGTATGAAGAGTTCCAGGTAACCGACCGATGGAGCGGCGAAGAGCTGCACTGCCAATGGAAGGGCACGATGGTGGCGATTGCGACGCGCCATGCCGACGCCGTCGATGTGCGCTTCGACGTGAGTGGGCGGGCGCTGTGGGTAGCGCTGCCGCTGGAGGCGTGGGGCCGTCAGAAGTCGCTGACAGGAAAGGTGATTACCGACCAGCTTGCGGCTCAGATCGCGGGCAGATTCCTGAAGCAGTCGGTGGAAGAAGGCTACGACTCGCGGCGGGAGATTTGCACCATGACCGTGGCGGAGGTTCTGGAGCACCTGGAAGCCGTGGTTGCTGAAGCCAAAGAGCTGGGCCAGATGCCGACGCTGCCGGTGCTTAAATATTAGAATTTGCCGGCTTCGCCGACCCGCGGGGGATGAAACCGTAGCGCCGGCTTCTTCGCCGGCTGTCGCGTGGACCTCCCGGTTTACGCTTGTTTCTCTAGGCCCTTCCGCTGCTGACCGGCCTTCAATCGCATGGGATTCGATGAAATAACTGTGACGTAGAACACCAACCTATGGCCTATCTCTCATGTCACAATGTGGTTTCTCTCACTGTTTTTCACCCCCTTTTGGTGCGGAAGGAGTACCGTCAATGGCAAGTCTCTCTGAAGTCGATACGCTGAAGGTGCTGGCGGCGGGACCGCTGGTGCATGCCAACCTGTCTGTGGCGCAACTGGTGGAGACCTCGTTGAAGCGCGGCGAGTCGCAACTGGCTGCCAATGGCGCGCTGGTTGCCGCTACTGGTGCGCGAACCGGGCGCAGTCCCAAGGACAAGTTCACCGTGGACGACGCGGTGACGCACGAGCTGGTGGACTGGGGCAAGGTGAACAAGCCCTTTGCGCCGGAGAAGTTTGAAGCGCTGCTTCAGCGGGTCACCGAGCACCTGAGCGGCCGTGAGCTTTTTTCGCAGGATCTTTACTGCGGCGCCGACAAGGAATACCAGTTGCCAATCCGCGTGATCAGTGAATATGCCTGGCATTCGCTGTTTGTCCATCAACTCTTTGTGCGCCCGGATGCTGCCGCGCTCGCTGCCCATGAGCCGGAGTTCACCGTGATTGCCGCGCCTGAGTTCCTGGCGGTGCCGGAGCGGGATGGCACCGCAACCGGCGCTTTTATTCTGGCCAACTTTTCACGCAAGATTATCTTGATTGGCGGCACAAAATATGCCGGCGAGATGAAGAAGTCCATCTTCGGCGTCATGAACTTCATCGTTCCCAACAAGGACGTATTGCCGATGCACTGCTCGGCAAATGTGGGCGCGGATGGAGTGACGGCGCTCTTCTTTGGACTTTCTGGAACGGGCAAGACCACGCTCTCGGCCGACCCGGCGCGGCGGTTGATCGGCGACGATGAGCACGGCTGGAGCCCCACTGGGGTTTTCAATTTTGAAGGCGGCTGTTACGCCAAGTGCGTGGACCTGACCGAAGAGAAGGAACCGCAGATCTATCGGGCAATTCGCTTTGGATCGGTACTCGAGAACGTGATTCTGGACGAGGAGCGCCAGCCGGATTACTTCAACATCAGCCTGACGGAGAATACGCGCGCGGCTTATCCGGTCGATTTCATTGAGAATGCCGTAATTCCCGGCGTGGGCGGACATCCCAGGAACGTGCTCTTCCTGGCGGCTGACGCTTTTGGCGTTCTGCCTCCGATCTCGCGGCTGACGCCGGACCAGGCGATGTATCACTTCCTGTCAGGCTATACGGCGAAGCTGGCCGGGACGGAAACCGGCGTCAAGGATCCGCAGCCGGAGTTCTCGGCTTGCTTCGGTGCGCCTTTCCTGCCGCGTGCGCCGCGCGTCTATGCGGAGATGTTGGGCAAGCGGCTCACCAGGCACAACGCATCCTGCTGGCTGGTCAACACCGGCTGGTCTGGCGGCAAATTCGGCATCGGCAAGCGCATGAGCCTGAAGATCACCCGTGCGCTGGTCAATGCGGCTCTGGACGGACGGCTGGAGAAGGTGGAGTTTGTCACCGAGGCGGCCTTTGGGCTGAGCATTCCAGTGAGTTGCCCCGACGTTCCGGCGGAGATTCTGAATCCGCGCAACGCTTGGGCCGACAAGGAAGCTTACGACAAGACGGCGGCGGATCTTTCGGCGCGCTTCGAGGCCAACTTCCAGCAATTCGATGCCTCAGATGCCATCCGCGCGGCTGGACCGAAGGCCCGGTAGAACAATCAGGCACAAAGGGCTTCGATTGGGCGAGCAGCCGATCGGAGCCCTTTTTCTGCGTTCAAATGGCCTTTTTCGCATCGGTCAGGAAGTTTATGGAACTCCCTGACCGTCAGTCGGCTCGGTTCAAGCGCCAGAATGCGGCGTTTAGCAGAGAGGCAAAGCTAACCCATGCCCAGTAAGGCGCCATCAGCCACGCCGCGGAGGGCGCGATCCGGCCAAAGACCAGCGTGGTAGCTCCGATGGCTGCCCATAACAGCAGCACCTCAGCCAGCGCTGCTCCAATGGCGTGAAGGCGAAAGAAGATCAGCGACCAGCCAAGGTTCAGAGCCAACTGCAAAAGAAAGAGCCCCAACGCCCAGGGGCGCAGTGGGGATGAGGGCGATTGGCCGATCTGCCATGCAGCCACGGCCATCAGCGCATAAAGCAAGGTCCAAACCGGGCCGAAGAGCCAATTGGGCGGCGCAATGGCCGGCCGCGCCAAAGTGCGGTACCAGCCGGGAATCTCGTTTGCAGTCCATCTGCCGCCCAGGCCCGCCACGGCAAAGCAGAGCGCCAACCAGGTAAGCAGCCAAATCCAGCGCATTTTCTCTCCATTCTTCTCTAGATGCTAAGATTCCCCGGCAGGAACAATGACTCTTCCTATTTCCCCGTAAGTTTTTTTCTGATTCCGCATACTCAGCCCGCCTCGACGCGGACAGCCTTTGGCAACTATCCTGTTCTGTTGCGGAATTATTTCATTCTGCCGAGGGATCAAACCATTATGAGCTCGCAAACCATTGCCATACACCTGCCGGACGGAGCCGTTCGCGAAGTGCCCACCGGAACCACGCCACTTGAAATTGCCATTTCGATTTCGCCACGGCTGGCCGCTGCTTGCGTGGCGGCGCGGCTGAAGCCCGTCTCAGTGCCGCAGCCGACGGAATTCGATTGCTGCGCGGAAAAGACCGATGAGCCTTCTGCCGAGGCTGCGATGTATGCCGCCGGGGACGCGGCCGCTCCGCGCTTGGTGGATTTGACCACGCCCCTCACCGCCGACACGCGGCTGGAACTGGTCAAAGAGAATGACCCCGAGGCACTGAAAGTGGTGCGCCACTCAGCCGCGCATGTGCTGGCTACTGCTGTGCTGGAACTCTTTCCAGAGACAAAATTGGGCCACGGTCCGGCGACGGACTCCGGTTTTTTCTACGATTTTTATCGCGAAAAGCCCTTCGTGCCGGAAGATCTGGCGCTGATCGAGGCAAAAATGGCTGAGGTTGTGGCGCGCAACGAACCCTTCATCCACGAATTTGAGCCGCGCGAAGAAGCCCTTGCTGAGTTCGAGCGCGACGGCGATTTCATGAAGACCCACTTCGTGACCAAGTTTACCGTTCCCGGCGACGAGGTAAGCTTTTATCGCAACGGCAAGTTTGTGGATTTCTGCCGAGGGCCGCATGTGCCCTCCACGGGCCGCGTGAAGGCCATCAAGCTGACCAACCTGGCCGGCGCGTACTGGCTGGGAGACGAAAAGAATCCGCAGTTGCAGCGCATCTACGGGACCGCGTTCTACAGCCAGAAAGAATTGGACGCACACTTTGCGCGGCTGGAAGAAGCGGCCAAGCGCGACCATCGCCTGCTGGGCAGGCAACTGGACCTCTTCAGCATTCAGGAGATTGCCGGCGCGGGCCTGATCTTCTGGCATCCCAAGGGCGCCATCATTCGCAAGGCGATGGAAGACTGGATGCGCGACGAATGTTTGCGGCGCGGCTACTCGCTGGTCTTTACGCCGCACGTGATGCGCCGCGAACTGTGGAAGATCAGCGGGCATGAGGGCTTTTACGCCGGCAATATGTACACGCCAATGGAACTCGACGACGCCGAGTACCGGCTGAAGCCGATGAACTGTCCCGGCCACATTCTCATCTACAAGAACTCTCCGCGCAGTTATCGCGATTTGCCGCAGCGGTATGCGGAGTTGGGCAATGTATACCGGTACGAGCGCTCCGGAACCATGCATGGCCTGCTGCGCGTTCGCGGTTTTACTCAGGACGACGCGCACATCTTCTGCATGCCAAGCCAGATTGAGGATGAAGTGGTGGCCTGCATCGACTTTGCCGAGTCTGTGCTGACAACCTTTGGCTTCAAGGAATTCAAAGTCGAGTTATCCACTTGGGATCCGAACGATCGCGCCCACTATACCGGCTCCGACGAAAACTGGGCGCTTGCAATTGGCGGACTTCAACATGCGCTCGATCGCAAGGGAATCAAATTCACCACCATCCCTGGCGAGGCCGCGTTTTATGGGCCCAAAATCGACTTCAAGCTCATCGATGTTCTTGGCCGTCTTTGGCAGCTATGCACGGTGCAGGTCGATTTCAATCTGCCTGCCCGCTTCGAACTCGAATATGTTGGCGAAGACGGCGAGCGGCACCAGCCGGTGATGATCCATCGCGCGCTCTTTGGCTCGGTCGAGCGCTTCTTTGGCGTCCTCATCGAGCACTACGCTGGAGCATTTCCGCTGTGGCTGGCGCCGGTGCAAGTGGGCCTGGTGCCCATCAGCGAGCGGCACCATGAATACGCAAAGAAGGTCGAGGCTGAGTTGAAGGCCGCGGGCCTCCGCGTTGAGGTGGACGACCGCAACGAGAAGATGAACGGCAAAATCCGCGACTTCGCCAACCAGAAAACGCCCTATATTCTTGTCTTCGGCGACAAGGAGCAGGAAGCGAATGCGGTCAGCGTCCGCACCCGCGCCAAAGGCGATCAGGGCTCAATGCCGCTGGCGGAGTTTATTGCCAAGACCAAGGCGCTGGTGGCGAGCCAATCGACGGAGTTGTAGGCCTTGCAGAGGTATTCAGTGGGTGTTGCTACTACAGCTCCTCGCTACATCGAAATTGCCGTGAGGCTGGGCGAAGATGTCCCGACTTGCGGTTCTGAACTCTATTCCGCGTAGGCACTAAGCTTCTATTCTTGCGATTCGAGGACGTGATGCTTGAGTTCCTTCTCGATTTCTTCTGCAAACTGCTCCGCATCTCGTTCCCGGATAAGTTCGCGCTCCACGGAGCCTCTGTTTTGAAAGGGCTCGACTTTACAGGCGCGGAAAAACTCATCGCGAGGCAATTCTCGAAGGCTTTGTAATCAGGGCACGACTTTAGTCGGGCCGATAAAGCCAATCATATCAACGTAGGGCTTTAGCCCCTGCTACGCTCAATCGTGATTGCAACTTCCGAATAGCCCTTTTTCCGCTGCCTCTTTAGCCCATGAGCGAAGTCTCTTTCAAGTTTTCATCGCATTCGCCAAAATTGGAAGTTGACCCAATTTACGGCGGACACCACTACCGCACCGTCTAAAGTTCACGACAAGTGCCTTATCATTCGCTATTCTCTTGCATCCTCAGATGCGCATAGGCATCAGCACGTAACGATACTTGTACTCGGCGTCGGGATCTTCCGGCCGCATCTGGCCGGCGGACTGCGAATCCTTGAACTCCAGGCGGACTTCGCCTTCGTTGCCCAGAGCCTTCAGGAAATCCAGAATGTAAATCGAGTTGAAGCCGACAGCGATAGGATCGCTGGAGTACGGCGTATCGATCGTGTCTTCGCTCTCGCCGGATTCGGTCGAGCTGGCGCTGAGCTTGAGTTCGTTGCTCTCCAGGCGCAGGCGGATGGCGCCGGAGCGCTCGTCCGCAAACTGCGAGACGCGGCCAATGGCGGCGGCCAGTTCACTGGAGCGCACCACGGCAAACTTTGTGTTGTCGCGCGGCATGACGGCCTCAAAGTTGGGGAACTGGCCTGAGAGCTTGCGCGTGCTGAGCGTGCGATGGCCGACGCGGAAGAAGAGCGTGTGCTCGTCGTCGGCAAACTCGACCTTGTCGGCATCGGAGTTGGAGAGCAACTGTTGCAGCTCCTGAAGAGCCTTGCGCGGGATCAGCACGCGCTTTTCTCCGCTGATGCCTTCCAGAATCTCATTGGGTTTTTCAACATAGGAGAGCCGGTGCCCGTCGGTGGCGACCATGGCCAGCGACTCAGCCTTGATAACCAGCAGCGCGCCGTTGAGCGTGTAGCGCGACTCTTCGTTGGAGATGGCAAAGATGGTGCGATTGATGAGCGTCTTGAGCGCCACCGAAGAGATGCTGGTGACGGAGACAGTGGGGAACTCGGGAACCTGCGGATAGTTGGCGCGCGCCATGCCAACCATCTTGGTATTCGACCGGCCGCTGCGAATCTGCACCCAGTGGTTGTCCAGCAGCTTGATCGAGATGTCGCCTTCAGGCAGGAGCTTGATGTAGTCGTACAGCTTGCGGGCGGGGATAGTGCAAGAGCCGGGTTTCTTGACCTTGGCTTCGGTGCTGGTGCGGATCGCCTGGTCCAGATCGGTGGCCGTCAGACTGAGGCGGTCGCCTTCGGCTTCGATAAGAAAATTGGAAAGAATGGGAATTGTGGTCTTGCGCTCGACGACGCTCTGCGTGGCTGTGAGCTCCTTGACCAGATCCTGACGGCTTACGGTAATCTCCATCGCTACCCCCTGCGCGGCCGGCTTCACAACTTCAGTTTCTACACTCGACATGGTCCCACCTTTGCCCTGCTGCTGCTGAAAAGAACTGGTTTGATGCAGAATCCGCGCTGGGCTCACTGTACAACAAATTGCTGTATGGCGGAAACTGCTATCTTTTCTACTTCTTGATTGTATTCAGCTTGACGCTTGTGTGCAGGTGGAAAACAAGGGTAGTTGTCTGGATTCCGGGGAAAAGGCGACTCTTTGCGCTTGGATGGAGAGTCTGACGCAAAAGTAGTGAACGCCGAACTCAGCTTTGCGACAGTGAGCGTGAGGCGCGACGGGAGGGGGAGGAAAAGAGTAGGTATATAAAGAAAAAAGATAACAGTACCCGTCGTTGTAGCCGGAAAAGTGGATATTTAGCTGAAGTGCTTTGCAGCAAAGGACTTGCATAGTGGGTGGGATTTCTAAATCCTGGCTGTGCAAATGAGGAGGTTTGGAAAACAGGGCCGGGAAGTGGCAGTAGCGGCCATAGTTTTCCAAGTTTCCCAGAGGCGATGAAAATTGGCCTGTGCAAAGGGGACGCTTTTTTTGAAAAGCGGGTCTGAGATCTGGAGAATCAAGGAGTTGGGGCGCACCTGGTATCCACAGACGAGGGGATTTAAGCAGGTTTCCAGCTTTGGCTTTTCGGTCGGTACGTTCCCATTCCAGACCGGGACTGGCACTTGCGTTGTGAGTTATTTTCAGGATTGATTTGCGCTGGCCCTAGACTGGACGTGAGAGGAATCAGCAAATGGGCATCGACGTCGGGCGACTGGAAAATCAACTGCTGCAAATGTCGACCGAGGGGACGCCGGGGCGGGAGTTTTGCGAGGCAATTTCAGAACTGGCGCGAACAGGCAGGTTTGCGCAGTTGCGGGAGATTCTGCCGGGGATTGTCTATGACGAGCTTTGGGCGCGTTATGAGCAAGACCCAGTGAGTTTTGTGGCGGGCTGGCGGATGCTGGCGCAGGAGATGCAGCAGGGATTCATTCAGCACGCGCGGCAGCGATTGACCTCTCTGACAAAGTTGCAGTACGCAGGTTTGGAAGGACCGACGCCGGCATGGCAGGAGATTCAGCGGGCGCTCGATGCGCAGCAGAATGACTTGCTGCGGACGGCCTTCGCGCTGGAGCTGTTGGAGTTGGTTGAGCCGGCCTTGCAGCGCGCCACGCACCTGCGCGAATGTGTTGTCTCCGAGCCGACTTCTGAAGAAGCTGACAGGTACCTGGACGAAGCGACGCGATGCTATTTCTTCGGGCTTTTTACGGCGTGCGCTGTGATGTGCCGGTCAGTTCTGGAAGAAGCGATCAAACAAAAGCTGCCGCCGGGGCTGACGAGGCAGGTGAGCACGCGCTACAGAAACACGGCAACTTTAGGCAATCTGCTGCATGAAGTAAATAATAATTTGATCATGACGGGGTTCGATCCGGATTTTCCGCGCGTTGCCAACCTGGTGAACGATATTGGCAGGAAGGCCGTGCATCAGGGGCTTCTGTCAGAAGACGAGGCGCGCGGCTGCCTGCAAAATGCGCGTGAGGCGATGCAATTGCTGCTGCGGAGCTGAGGCTGTAACGGTCCTCGAGTATCCGACTATAAATTGACAGGACTGCGTATTTATTGAATCAAGCCATCAAGGCTTGCTTTTTGGCTTTGGCATCTGCGTGACGTTATTGTTTATTTGATCGTTTTCCGAGAAGGCCGGTAAAACCGCTGCGACCTGATCTTTTGTAACCCCTTCTTTTCCAGCCATTTCCCAAAGGGCATCAACCAGAATGTCATTCATTGTGCTGCGGTTACTGCCTCTTCGTCTTCGAGTCTCTCCAATCAACTGAATGGCGAGCTTATCCTCTCCAGTCAAGGCAATGGTTGTTGGACGAGCATGCGCCGGAATATGAGTCAAGTCCTAATTGTTCTGTAGAATCCCATTCCTGAGGGTAGTTGTTTTTT
>CAZDYU010000150.1:0-8966 GCA_964509755.1 uncultured Occallatibacter sp.
ACACGGTCACCATCACCGACAGCAACGGCCACAGCGGCACGGTCAACTGCACGGTGACGGTTGCTCCTCCGGTGAGCGCGACTTGCGTTGCCATCACGGCGGTCCAGGGCTACGCCATCACGCCCGTCACGATGGCGGGCAGCGGCGGATCGGGTTCGCCTTACACCTTTACGGCGACCGGCCTTCCCGCAGGCCTGAGCATCTCGACCTCCGGCACCATCAGCGGCACGCCCACGGTGAGCGGCACCTTCAGCTACACGGTCACCATCACCGACAGCAACGGCCACAGCGGCACGGTCAACTGCACGGTCACGGTTGCTCCTCCAGTGAGCGCTACTTGCGTTGCCATCACGGCGGTTCAGGGCTATGCCATTACGCCCGTCACGATGGCGGGCAGCGGCGGATCGGGCGCACCTTACACCTTTACGGCGACCGGCCTTCCCGCAGGCTTGAGCATTTCGACCTCCGGCACCATCAGCGGCACGCCCACGGTGAGCGGCACCTTCAGCTACACGGTCACCATCACCGACAGCAACGGCCACAGCGGCACGGTCAACTGCACGGTCACGGTTGCTCCTCCAGTGAGCGCGACCTGCGTATCCATCACGGCGGTCCAGGGCTACGCCATTACGCCCGTCACGATGGCGGGCAGCGGCGGCTCGGGTTCGCCTTACACCTTCACGGCGACCGGCCTTCCCGCCGGCCTGAGCATCTCGACCTCCGGCACCATCAGCGGCACGCCCACGGTGAGCGGCACCTTCAGCTACACGGTCACCATCACCGACAGCAACGGCCACAGCGGCACGGTCAACTGCACGGTGACGGTTGCTCCTCCAGTGAGCGCGACCTGCGTTTCCATCACGGCGGTCCAGGGCTACGCCATCACGCCAGTCACGATGGCGGGCAGCGGCGGATCGGGTTCGCCTTACACCTTTACGGCGACCGGCCTTCCCGCAGGCTTGAGCATTTCGACCTCCGGCACCATCAGCGGCACGCCCACGGTGAGCGGCACCTTCAGCTACACGGTCACCATCACCGACAGCAACGGCCACAGCGGCACGGTCAACTGCACGGTCACGGTTGCTCCTCCAGTGAGCGCGACCTGCGTATCCATCACGGCGGTCCAGGGCTACGCCATTACGCCCGTCACGATGGTGGGCAGCGGCGGCTCGGGCGCACCTTACACCTTCACGGCGACCGGCCTTCCCGCCGGCCTCAGCATTTCGACCTCCGGCACCATCAGCGGCACGCCCACGGTGAGCGGCACCTTCAGCTACACGGTCACCATCACCGACAGCAACGGCCACAGCGGCACGGTCAACTGCACGGTGACGGTTGCTCCTCCAGTGAGCGCGACCTGCGTTTCGATCGATGCGGTTCAGGGCAACACAATCGTTCCGGTGACTTTGACCGGAAGCGGCGGTGCAGGTGGCCCCTATACCTTTACAGCAACAGGGCTTCCTGCTGGTCTCAGCATCTCATCTTCCGGCACAATCTCCGGCACGCCAACGGTCAGCGGCACATTCAGCTACACGGTGACCATCACCGACAGCAAGGGGAACAAGGGAACGTTGAACTGCTCAATCACGGTTCTTCCCTCAGTGAGCACCGGTTGCGTCACGTTTAGCGCGGTCCAAGGTAAGGCCATCACGCCAGTGACCGTAACTGGTAGTGGCGGCGCAGGCGGATCCTATACCTTTACGGCCACGGGTCTTCCCGCCGGATTGACCATGTCTTCCGCGGGCGTCATCTCTGGTACACCGACAGTAAGCGGCACCTTCAGCTACACCGTTACGGTGACTGATACAGGCGGCAACCAAGGCTCGGGAAGATGCTCACACAGCAGCACTCTGACCTGCACGATCACGGTCACAGCCCCCATTAGCGCCACATGCTTGACTATCGATGCTGTGCAGGGAAATGCAATCGTGTCAGCAACATTAACGGGAAGCGGTGGAACAGGCCCCTACTCCTTTACCGCAACAGGGCTTCCTGCTGGTCTCAGCATGTCATCTTCCGGCACAATCTCCGGCACGCCAACGGTCAGCGGCACATTCAGCTACACGGTGACCATCACCGACAGCAAGGGGAACAAGGGAACGTTGAACTGCTCAATCACGGTTCTTCCCTCAGTGAGCACCGGTTGCGTCACGTTTAGCGCGGTCCAAGGTAAGGCCATCACGCCAGTGACCGTAACTGGTAGTGGCGGCGCAGGCGGATCCTATACCTTTACGGCCACGGGTCTTCCCGCCGGATTGACCATGTCTTCCGCGGGCGTCATCTCTGGTACACCGACAGTAAGCGGCACCTTCAGCTACACCGTTACGGTGACTGATACAGGCGGCAACCAAGGCTCGGGAAGATGCTCACACAGCAGCACTCTGACCTGCACGATCACGGTTACGGCCCCCATTAGTGCCACATGCTTGACTATCGATGCTGTGCAGGGAAATGCAATCGTGTCCGCAACATTAACGGGAAGCGGAGGAACAGGCCCCTACACCTTTACGGCAACCGGGCTTCCGGCTGGTCTCTCCATCTCGACATCGGGCACGATCTCGGGTACGCCAACGGTGAGTGGCACCGTCAGCTACACAGTTACCATCACCGACAGCAAGGGCAACAAGGGCACACTGAACTGCTCACTCACGGTATTGCCCCCCGTGAGCACTGGATGCGTCACGTTCAGTGCTACACAGGGCGTAGCCATAACACCGGTAACGGTAACCGGCAGTGGCGGCGCAGGCGGATCCTACACTTTTACGGCCACTGGACTTCCTGCCGGCCTGACGATGTCGCCGGCAGGCGTAATCAGCGGCACACCCACGGTGAGCGGTACCTTCAACTACACCGTTGCAGTGACCGACACAGGCGGAAACCAAGGATCTGGAAGATGCTCACACAGCAATACACTGACCTGCACGATCACAGTCATTCCCGCAGCTAACGCCAGTTGCGCGTTCGGGGTAGGCAGCGCATATAACCTGGTCGCTCTGACGGGGAACATCAGCACATCAGCCGATGTCACCGGCAGAATCGCGGCAGCCGGCCAGGTGACGCAATCCACGACGATCGGCAGCGGATTGCGCGCCAGCGATCCTTATCTCTCTCTGGCTTCCACAAATGGCGCTCCCTGGGCCATTGTGGCGGGCGGCGGAGTCACCACAAGCAACTCCTTCAACGTTGAAGCGGGCGGCAATGTTTATTCATCCACCTCGACTAGCGCGAACTTCAACTTTGCGAATGAGAACTACTCCGGCAGTCTCTACACGGGATCGAAGCTGGTGACTGGCGGGTCGTCGCCCATCAGTTTCTCAACTTTGAAGACTCAGATTGTCGGCTTGTCTGGACAGTTGTCCGGGTTGACCGCAAACGGAGTGATCTGCACGGTTAGCAACTCCGGCACACTTGTCACCGGAGGCGGCTGCCCGTCCAACCCCACTTACTTCAACCCTAGTTCGCAGCACTACAGCCCGTCCTGGATTGTGCTCTACGGTACGAGTTCAACCGTCAATGTCTTTAACGTGACGCAGGCCGAATTCCAGAATAACGACAGCCTCGATATTGAGGTTCCCACAGGTTCAACTGTCATCATTAACGTCGCCGGCACCAGCGACAATTTGCAGCGCGGCATCTACTTCCAAGGTGCTACGGTAACCGACTCAAATGCCGGCAATCTTCTTTTCAACTTTCCAACCGCAACCTCGGTTGCAATCAACGGGCAGTTCGATGGAACGCTTCTTGCTCCCTACGCGGGACTGAGCGGAGGCAGCCAGATGGGCGGCACGTTCTTCGCGGCCAGCATCGGCTCCACGGGTGAGGTGCATTACGACGTCTTCAAGAACACGCTTCCGGTTTCCGGAGCGTGCTCACAGTAGCGCTTGAACCCAATCGTTGCGCCGAACAAAGCCAAGGCCCCACGGATAGATCTTCATCCGTGGGGCCTTGACGATTGCGAAATGTCTCAGCAGGTCTTCCATCGACAGCAAGGATTTGTCTCAACTGGCCGCGCCTCGTAAAATCGGCAGTAGCGGTAGATTGCGTCTACCGTGAGCGGCGTCAGGAGCCAATGAGCGAACAGCAGCCAGAGAATTCCCTTCAAGCGCCAGCCTCATCGCCGGCGTGGATCAGAATCGAACGGGCGCGTCATCCCCAACGCCCATACCCCATGGATTTCATCGAGCGAATCTTCACCGATTTCAGCGAGATTCACGGCGACCGCGCCTTTGGCGACGACGAGGCCGTGGCTTGCGGAATGGCTCGGCTGGCCGGTGAAGAGGTGATGGTGATCGGCAATCGCAAGGGCGGGAGCACAAAAGAAAGGGTCCGGCGCAACTTCGGAATGCCCCATCCCGAGGGCTACCGCAAGGCGCTGCGCTGCATGAAAATCGCCGAAAAATTCTCCCGCCCGGTGATCAACTTCATCGATCTGCCTGGCGCTTATCCGGGATTGGGTGCCGAAGAGCGTGGGCAGGCCGAGGCTATCGCTCGCAATCTGCTGGAAATGTCGCGGCTGCGCGTACCCACCATCTCGATCATCAGCGGCGAGGGCGGCTCCGGCGGCGCGCTAGCCCTGGCCGTTGCCGACCGCGTTCTGATCCTCGAGAATGCTCTCTATTTTGTGATTACCCCCGAATCTTGCGCGGCCATCATGTGGCGCGACGCAGCCCACAAACAATTGGCCGCTGAAGCCATGCGCATCTCCGCTCCGGAGGTTGCCGCGCTGGGATGCGTTGATCAGATTGTCGAAGAGCCGCCGGAGGGCATTCAAGCCGACCGCGAGACGGGAACCGGAATATTGGGCACAGTGCTGAAGAATCACCTGGCCGGACTCAAAGCAGTTCCGATCAACGCTCTGGTCGCCGAGCGCCAATTCAAATTCCGCAACATTGCACAGTTCTACACGGAAGGCTGACCGGGTCTCCGGTTTATCGTGGAACCACCTTATGAAGCAGATTCTCACCCGCCTGGCGCTGACACTTCCAGTAGTTTGGCTGGTCGTTTCGTTGGTTTTTCTGCTTATTCACCTGGTTCCCGGCGACCCGATTTTGCAGATGCTCGGCGACGGCGCAACCCCAACTGATATAAGCTCTCTGCGCCACCAGTATTTTCTCGATCTGCCGCTCTATCAGCAGTACTTTCGCTACTGGAACGGCGTTCTGCATGGCGATCTGGGCAGCTCAATCCGGCTGCACGACACCGTCGCCCGGTTGATCTCAGTCCGCTACCCCTATACGCTGGCATTGACGATGACCGCGTTGATCTTCGGTCTGTTGCTGGCCTTGCCGGCAGGCATTCTGGCCGCTGTGCGCCGTGGCCGCTGGCTCGATCAGGCGCTCTCGGTTGTCAGCCTCTTCGGCCTCTCAGTTCCCGGCCTGGCGCTGGGACCGGTGCTGATTTGGATCTTTTCCATCGCGCTGGGGTGGCTGCCGGTCTCCGGCGCAAATACGGGTGGAGGAGCCTGGATCGACTGGCGTTATCTCGTCCTGCCTTCGGTCGCGATGGGTGCTTCTCTGGCCGCCATTCTTACCCGCATGGTGCGCACCGCGATGCTTGAAGAGCTGGGCCATGATTACATCCGGACGGCCCGCGCCAAAGGTTTATCGGAGACTGCCGTCGTCTGCTGCCACGCGCTGCCCAATGCGCTGATCCCCATCGTCACCGTCGTCGGCTTGCAGTTCGGTGCGCTGCTGGCTGGTGCCATTGTGACGGAGACGATCTTCAGTTGGCCGGGGCTTGGTCGTCTGACGGTGAGCGCGATCTCCAATCGCGATTACGCACTGGTGCAGGGCTGCCTGCTCTCGATTGGGCTGACTTACGTGCTGGTCAGCCTGCTGACCGACGTCGTCTATCGGTGGGTAAATCCTAGAATGCGTTAGAGGGTTGAACCTAAAAACGGCAGTTGCATACCCTTATTCGTCGCCTGCAACGACGTGCGGTAATGATCTGCAAAAGATTGGTGAGAATGTCAGGCGATGGGGTTGCTGGATTCCCACTCATCGCAATGGATCGTAATGCCGCGATGAATGGCGCCCGGCTCTCCCAAGTTCCAAGATTCAAAGGCGACCGGAGTGAGTGTTATCCTGTCCTCGATCGAAACCGGCCTATGGAGAGCGACTTGAGAAAGCTTGTTGGCATAACATCCATCATTTGCGCGATTCTGATGCTCGCTCTCGCCTCGGCAGAAGAAATTACCAGCAAATTCACCTTCGATTACGCTGGAAAGACGCGGACGTATTTCTCGTACATGCCGGACGGCGGTGGCCCGCTGCCTTTGGTCCTTCTCTTACACGGCTCCGGAAGAAACGGCGAGATCATGGTCAACGCCTGGAAGAAACTGGCATCGAAGGAGCAATTCATCGTTGCTGCTCCAGATGCGCATGACTCGTCGAATTGGGATCTGAATTCAGACCCGATCGGCTTCTTCCACGCTGTCATCGAGCGAGTCAAGGCAAAACATGCAATCGATGAGCATCGCATTTACTTGTTTGGGCATTCCGCGGGAGCTTGTTTTACTTTGTTTCTCGCCGTTCTCGACTCGAATTACTTTGCGGCAGCGGCCCTGCACGCCGGCGCCCTGACACCGCAAAACTACACCCTGTTTGACTATATTGACCAGCGAATGCCCATCGCCATCTGGGTTGGAGACCACGATTCATTTTTTCCAATGGATATTGTTCTTGCAACCAAGAAGGAATTCGAGGCTCATGGCTTTCACATCGAGTTATCCGTCATGCCCCAACACGACCATAATTGCTACGATGTTTCCGATAGAGTGAATGGCGAGGCTTGGGCTTTTTTGAAAAAGGCGCAATTGAAGCAGGCCGAAGTTGCGGAGCAGCATTAAGAAACAATCGGGCGGGATCTAACTGAAGCTCAGTGCGCGCCGCCGCGTCCTCACATACTCAGTAGAGCAGCACCGCAACGCGATAGGCCGTAAATGCAACCTGCTGCCCTTGCCCCTGCGCCGGGCAACTGCCTACCGCCGCCTGGTGAAACTCCCCCGTTGCCACTCGCTCCAGTAACGCCTGCGGCAATTGAGCTAGTTCCGCATCCTGCCAGCGCATGATGAAGCGCGGCTGCGGCCCGGAAGCGGCGCGCGGCAATCCGTCGTCCACGACGCAAGCAGAACGCGCCAAGGCGGCGTCAGGCAGAATCGCAACGCCGCGGCTTTTGACCAGAGCAGCCACGGCAGCTTCGACCTGGCTCTGCGTCAACTGCACCACGGCGCGCTCATAATCGGCAACGGCATAAAGCCCGCCGCGGCCGGCCACCAGCGCCACGCCCACATGATCTACCTCCGGGTTCAGCAGGTTCTCGCGGTGCGGGGGCGAGTGCATCCATTGCTCGTGAATGGTAGCCGGGGCAGGGCCAAAAGCCACATTCTCCTCGATCAAGCTGAAGCGCGCCCCAGCCTGGCTGGCCCGCTGGCCGGGGTCCGGCTCACCGTTG
Organism: uncultured Occallatibacter sp.; assembly: GCA_964509755.1. Classification (GTDB taxonomy): domain Bacteria; phylum Acidobacteriota; class Terriglobia; order Terriglobales; family Acidobacteriaceae; genus Telmatobacter. The sequence continues at coordinate 7,453 of CAZDYU010000150.1, forward strand.
TATTGGTGCGAGATCGACCCCTGGGCCGCCATGCGCAGGCAATGCTGCCGCGCCGCCTCGGCCAACGCCGCATCCCACTTCAGCGGCCCTGCTCCGGCCTGGTCGCGGGCTTGATTGGCCAGCACCACAATCCGCCATGCCTCGGGTTGAACCGCTTGGGAGCCATTCACTGCCGACTGCGCTACGATCACCGGCGCAATCAAGGCCAGGGACAAAATCAAATACTTCCAGAAAACCTTCATAATTGATTAGACCCTGCTTTGCCGTGGCAGTCGCGGTATTCTTTCTATGCCGATGCATATTCTTGCCGCCAGCAGACTTTCCGCTCTTTGCAACCGCATTCGCCACCAGCCTCTTGCCGTGGTTGGCGTTCTGCTGCTTACGGCATTTGTTGTGGGCGGGCTGGCCGCGCCATGGCTTGCCCCGCACAATCCCGCCGCCATCGACCTGCCGCACCGCCTGGAAGGCCCTTCGGCCGCGCACTGGGCGGGCACCGATGAACTGGGCCGCGACACGCTCTCGCGCTTGCTCTATGGGGCACGCCTCTCGCTAGCCGTTTCCGTCACCGTGGTTGCGCTCTCACTGGCTTTGGGCCTAGCCGTCGGCGGTCTGGCCGGCTACGTGGGAGGCTGGATCGACATCGCGCTCACGACCTTTGCGATGAACACATTTCTTGCGCTGCCTGGAATTCTGCTGGCTATCGCCTTTGCCGCGTTCCTGGGGCCGGGCTTCGCCAACCTGGTGCTGGCCCTGGCCATTGGCGGATGGGCCGGCTATGCGCGCCTGGTGCGCGCGCAGGTGATGGCCGTCCGCGACCGCGAGTACGTGGATGCGGCCCGCGCGCTGGGCGCAAGCGGCTTGCGCATTTTTTTCCGCCATATTCTTCCCAACATCGTCCAACCGATCCTGGTTCAAGCCGCCATCGGCATGGCCGGCGTGATTCTGGCCGAGGCTACGCTCTCGTTTCTCGGCCTTGGAATTCCCTCCCCCGCTCCCAGTTGGGGCTCCATGCTCAACGACGCCCGGTTGCACCTGTTCGACTCGCCGCATCTGGTGCTTTTCCCGGCAGCGGCCGTAGCGGGCGCCGTGCTGAGCTTCAACTTCCTGGGCGACGCTCTGCGCGACCAGCTCGATCCGCGCACGCGGCTGGAGTTGGGGCTGTAAGAGGTCCGGGAAAAAGGCCGGTATTCAAGCTGAAAGTCCGAAAAACATATCTCCGTGGCTGAACCATCGCTGGCTTCATCGGCTTTATATCGGGAAACATCCCCTGCCTGCCGCCCGACTGAGCTTTATTCGCAGCCCGTAAAGTCTCTACCCTTCAATGCGCCGACTTATTGATCCGGCCCATAAATACTGTCATCTGGGCAGGGCAATTGCATTTGAGGTTTGGGCGAAAGATGAAAGGCAGGTGTTTTGGAGGTTCTGGAATGAGGGCTGAGTTTGAGAAAGACCGGCGGAGAGCTGTGGCGGAAATCGGCAAAAAAGGGGCGTTTTTGGCAAAAAGAGGGTCATAT
>CAZDYU010000151.1:0-8744 GCA_964509755.1 uncultured Occallatibacter sp.
CGGCGGTAATGACCGAGTTGACGGCCATGCCGGAGCGGCCCGGCTCGCCAAAGACAAATTTGGCCGGCGGATACTGCCTCATGCGGGTGCGCATCGGCCAGTTTTTGTCGTAGAGGTTGAAGACCGGCGAAACCGAGCAGAGGTCCATGTTGGCGTCGTAGTAGGCGTCCAGCGTGCCCACGTCGCGCCAATAGAGCGCCTGCTGCTTGTTCTCATCCACAAAGCTGTAGGCCATCATCTTTTTCTTGCCCAGAAGGTTGGGCAGAATGTCGTGGCCAAAGTCGTGCTTGGAGGCGGGATCCTCCGAGTCGGCGATCAGCGCCTTGAGAAGCACTTCAGTGTTGAAGATATAGATGCCCATCGAGGCGTCAACGGCGTTGGCGTTGAAGGGCGAACGAAAGCTGGTTGAGGCCGGCTTCTCCTGAAAGCCGAGAATATCGCCTGTGCGGCCCACTTCGACGACGCCAAAGCGCGCGACCTCATCGGGCGGAATGGGCAGCGTGGCCAGCGTCACCTCCGCATGGGTCTCCTTGTGGTGCTCCAGCATCCGGCTGTAATCCATCTTGTAGATGTGGTCGCCAGAGAGGATGATCATGTACTTGGGCTGCTCGCTGCCGATCGAATAAATGTTCTGATAAACCGCGTCGGCGGTGCCCATATACCAGTTGGCGCCAGTGCGCTGCATCGGCGGCAGCAGTTCGAAGAACTCGCCCAGTTCTTGCGCCACAATTCCCGTCCAGCCTTCGCGGATGTGCCGGTTGAGGCTGAGGGCCTTGTATTGCGTGAGGATGAAAACCTTGCGCAGGCCGGAGTTGATGCAATTGGAAAGGGTGATATCGATAATGCGATAGTGCCCGCCGAAGGGAACGGCAGGCTTGGCGCGGTCGCGCGTGAGGGGGAAGAGCCGCTCTCCGGCTCCGCCTGCCAGCAAAACACCCAGTGTGTCTCTCATGTCCATTGGACCCCGCCTTTGCCCCTCATCTTGCCCGGAAAGTCCTCAACTGGGGCAGAATCCGCTCCAGCTTCGATCCCCCGATCTCTTCCAGCGACGCTAGCACTCCGGTATTGCCGAACGGTGGAGAATATCACATCCTGGCGAAGGCGCGTAGCCCCTGATTACGCAGGAAGGATTCCAGCGTCTCAGCGCTTTCTTTTGAACTTGTACTCCACTCCAACCGAGATGGCGAAGTTCACGTCGGTCTGGGTAATCTTGTTCGCGTAGTTGATGCCGTAGCGCGTTATGACCGCATCCGGCGTGATGCGGAAGACCCAGCGCGCCGAGCGGTTCAGATCGATGTGTCCGCCGATAATCGCCGCCGGAGCAATCTGGTTGTTGTAAAAATTTGCGTTCGCCGCCGTGTAGGTGCCCAGATCCTGCTCAAAATCGCCGTAAGCTCCGCCGACAAGCACGTGGGCCATCAGGTCTGCGTGTTTGTTGTGCGGCCCCAGCAACTCCGGACCGGCGGCAAAGATGTATTCGCTGATCGTCGGCCCCTTGATTGGCAAGGTGTTGGTCTGGCCGGTGCCGCTGGTGCCAAAGTAGCCGCGCCCCGTACCCTCCAGCGCCAAACGCTTCAAGAGCCAAAACGAGCCGGAAACATCCAGGCCTCCCAGATTGGCGCCTTGCAGCACATTCGGCCCGGCCTTGATGTGACGGTAGGCCAAATCCACCGAGAAATCGAGGCGGTTGTCGTAGCGCACGTTGGCCAGCGGATCGGTGGCAATGTAGGTGCCATTGCCGGCGGTCGGGGAGGCGGTGCTTTGCGCCAGGGCGCGGACTCCTAAACTGAGAGCCAAGGCAGCCATGGAAAGAATAGAGGCGGAGAATCTTACGGAATTTTGCATCGTATCCAGCTTACAGGAGCGCGCCGATACCGGACAATGCCAACCAGCCTAATTACGGTTCGCAGGTCTCGGTCCAGCGGGCCCAGATCAGGTAACGCAGGGTCTTCAAGCTTTCGACGGAGGTAGCAGCCCATTGGTAAGCCGCGGCTTGCGGCTCCAGCGGCGCAGCGGCACGGGTGCGCCACTCGAGGGGCAGCTTGCTGAAGATGAGGCCGGCGCGGGGCAGATGGCTGGCACTTGAAACCACCTCGGCCGAACGCCAGCCGTGCGCTTTCATGATCCGCACCGAGTAGCAGGCATTCTGAATGGTGTCTTTGGCCTCCGGCTCGATAAAAATCGCCGAAGCAGGAATCCCCTCCGCCTGGGCGCTGCGGGCCATCACGCGCGCTTCAACAAATTGGTTGTGCGCGGCGCCTCCGGTGAGGATCAGGCGCGGCGCAACGCCCCGCTCGTACTCGCGCACTCCCTCGGTGACGCGCGCCAACTGCTCAGGCGAGGGGTTGCCGTCGCTGTCTGCCGGATTGCCCAGGACAATAATCGCGTCGAAGCGGTTGAGCGCGGTGTTCGAGGTAGGCGCAAGCAGCCGCGACCCCACCCCCCAACCCACCAGGCAGAGAGCCAGAAAAACTACGGCCAGAATCAAACGATTTCTCCAGCTAAGGTGTCGACGCCGCGCCGGGCGATGACTGAGCCGGCGGGCAGGCGTCTTGCGAAGGGTGCGCGCGTTGGTCAAGAGAACCCCCAGCATTCACTGTAACGCGGGGGCCGGATAAGATGACTCCATGGCGAAGCGCCGCTCTTCCAATGTGGAAGCACGTGACAAGGAACGAGGCGGGGCAGTTGCCGGAAGGGTTTCAGGAGAGTTGGCCGGAGAGAACTTAAACTCCGGCCCGGTGCGGGAGACCGGCTCAGGCCAATTTAGCGTCGAGCGTGATTTCGGTATTGTTGGCGAACAGCTTGGAGATGGGGCAGCCGGCCTTGGCGTCGGCGGCGGCCTTGTCAAAGACCTCCTGAGTTGCGCCGGGGACGCTGGCCGTGGTGGTCAGTGCGATGCGCGTAATTGCAAAGCCGCCCTCAACCTTGCCCAGCGTGACAGCCGCGTGGGTTTCGATCTTGGCAGGCGTCAGCCCGGCGCCGCCCAACTGCGCGCCCAGAGCCATCGAGAAGCAACTGGCGTGGGCCGCCGCGATCAGCTCCTCGGGGGTGGTGCCGCTGTCCGCGCCTTCAAAGCGCGTGGCGAAAGAGTAATTGGCGTTGCTCAGAACGCCGGTTGCCGTCGAGATGGTGCCTTTGCCTTCCTTCAGTGAACCTGTCCAAACCGCACTTGCTTTGCTTGCCATTGTTCCTCCTTGGGGATTTTGGGATTATTGGAGATTGCATCGCCGGATATGTTGCAGGGAATTTGCCTGACGCGGATTGGATGCGCTTGAGGGTTGAATGGATGCTTCGTCTCTTATCCTCTTCAAAACAAAACCTCAGGCCGACAGCAGACGCAATCGGCTGAGCACCTTGCGGGTGAGCCCGGTCAGCGCCATTCCTTCCGCATCACTCAGCGGAACCCAACGGCGCTTGCCGCCTGCCACGGTCAACGCGTCGACGTCATCTTCAGAGACGCCGCGAATGCGCACCAAGTAATTCACCTGCATGATGGCGTGGCGTACGGTAAGGCGCAGCTCGGCTTCCGGGACAGCGGCATCGCGCAGCGCGGGCAGTTCCCACAGCCCTGGCATTACGGTCAATGAGGCTGGCCGCTGCTCCAGTAGCACTTCGCAATGCTCCAAGCCGACCCGGTCGCGAATAGACAGGCCGTGAGCCACCTCGCGGCTCTTCATTGGCAGTCGCGGCGCGGTCTGGTGCTCGCCCAGGGTCCGGCAATCGGCGTGGAGCGGGCACTCCAGACACCGCGGATTGCGCGGCGTACAGAGCGTTGCGCCCAGCTCCATCATCGCCTGGTTGAAATCCCCCGGCCGCAACGGGCAGACCAATTCGCCGGCCAGCTTTTCTACTTTGCTTCGCATTGCATTGCCGCTGGCCTTCCAACCCTCCAGCCGGCAGAGCACCCGCTCCACATTGCCATCGACAACGGCCACCTGCTGGCCATGTGCGATGCTGGCCACGGCCGCCGCCGTGTAAGCGCCTATGCCGGGTAGCAGACGAAGTTCCTCGGCGGTGATGGGCAGGCTGCCCTGGTGTTGCGTGACCACAAATTGTGCCGCCTTGTGCAACATGCGCGCGCGCCGATAGTAGCCCAGGCCGCTCCATGCGGCCAGCACATCCTCTTCTGCCGCCTGCGCCAAGCAAAGCAGCGTGGGAAAGCGTGTTATGAAATCTTGATAGCGCTCGACAACTACCGCGACGCGGGTCTGCTGTAGCATAACTTCAGAAACCCAGATGGCGTAGGGGTCATGGGTGCGCCGCCAGGGCAGGTCGCGCTGGCAAGTGTCATACCACCCCAGCAGCCGCTGGCGCAACGCCGCTATCATTTCCGCCTTCCAACCGCGCTTGCCCATGCGCCCAGCTTAACAGGAGGCAAAGCGGCAGCAATCTTGAGTTCGCACCTTGGCAAGAACTTCACATCGTCCGTTGTTGCCTTCTCAGGCATTGATACGGCTTGTCAAGCAGTTAGAGGCGTACGAAGCCGCATTTGGATGGCGGATCTGGGCTCCAACTCCGCATGAAAAAATGGTCGAACAAATACCCGGAAACCGTGCCGCGGCGTGGTTTGTCCCAAAGACAGCGCGGATGCTAGGTTTTATGTATGAATCCGGCGCTGCTTGCTCCCGTTCTGACTCCGCATGGACACCTCTCGCTGGCACATGAGGAGGATGCCTCCGCGCTCGACGCGGAGGTTGCCGAGCGCTTGCAGGCTGCATTCGCTCGCGGCGCGGGTCATGGGCTTCTGCAACTTGGCGTCAGCGAAGTCAGTACGGCGCTGCCTGCTGTTTTCTCATACTGGCGTGAGTTTGCCGCCCGCTATGTGACGGCTCTCTGCACTCATCCCAGTCTCACCTCCGAGGCATCCGACGCGCCGGGCGTGAAGCCGGCAAAAGTCATTGCACCTCCGTCCGATGAGGATCTGGAGTGGCTGGCCATGGCCGCGCCGCTCATGACCGGAGCTGAGTATCTGAACAGAGCCGTGCTAAGTGGCCTGTGGGAGCTGACGGACAAGGCGCTGCGGCATGAGTTATTCGAACAGCAATGCGGCATTCAGGATTATCTCAAGCGCCGCAATCCGGCTTGGAATCTGGTGGGCCGCGTCTGCTTCAATTTGGCGGAAAACCGCGGCGATGCGGAGTCGCCCTTTGCATTTTTGGCCACCTACACCGTGCGGCTTTCGGCTCACTCCAAAGCGCAGCATCTGCCGTTAGGGCAGGCTCTGCGCGAGTACGAGGGACCAGCCAATCGCGATCGCCTTTTATCGCTGCTGCTGCCGGTGCAACGCGCCGCGGAGAGCTGCCCGTGGCTGAAGGAAATGGTCAATAGCGGCGAGATCTTCCACCCACTGCGCTGGACCCCGGCTGAAACCACGCAATTCCTGCGCGATTGCCCGCAGTTGGAGCAAGCCGGCATCGTCGTCCGCATGCCGGCAACCTGGCCGGCGCATCGTCCGCCGCGGCCTCGCGTTACGGCCAAGGTGGGCGGCGCGGCTCCATCGCTGGTTGGCCAAGATGCGCTGCTCGACTTCCGCATGGACGTCACGCTCGATGGCGAATCGCTGACCGCTGCCGAGATTGGCACACTGCTGGCTGGGACCGAGGGCCTGGCGCTGGTGCGCGGACGCTGGGTCGAGGTGGATCGCGAACAGCTCAGCCGCATGATTGACCGCTTCAGCGAGGCCGAGCGTGCCGCTGCCCGCGATGGATTGAACTTCGGCGAAGCGATGCGCATGTTGGCGGGGGCCAATCTCGACAGCAAGGATACCGACGCCGATCATCTTGAAGCCGACTGGGCGCAAGTGACCGCCGGCGACTGGCTGGCCAAGACCCTGAAGGCACTGCGCAGCCAGGAGGGGTTGGAGAAGATCGATCCCGGCATGGCGCTGAAGGGAACGTTGCGGCCCTACCAGCAGGTGGGCATGCGCTGGCTCTATATGTTGGCGAAGTTAGGGCTGGGAGCATGTTTGGCCGACGATATGGGGTTGGGCAAGACCATACAAGTGCTTTCGCTGCTACTGGTGCTCAAAAAACAGGCCAAGGGAGAGCCGAGCTTGCTGATTGCTCCGGCTTCGCTGCTTGCCAACTGGGCTGCGGAGCTGGATCGCTTTGCTCCCAGTCTAAAGGTGATGGTCGCGCATACCTCGGTGCTCTCCAATGAATCAATCAAGAAAATCTCGACCGAAGCTCTGACCGATGTGGACGTGGTGATTACCAGCTACGGCTCACTGCTGCGCATTCCCTGGCTCACGCAGACCTTCTGGCGGCTGGCGGTGCTGGACGAGGCCCAGGCCATCAAGAATCCCAACGCCAAGCAGACCCGAAGCGCCAAGATGCTGAAGGCAAGTTCCCGCTTTGCATTGACCGGTACGCCGGTCGAGAACCGGCTCGGGGATCTGTGGTCCATCTTCGACTTCATCAATCCCGGACTGCTGGGATCGGCAAAGGAGTTTACCAGGTTCACCAAGCGCCTCGCCGACCGGACTCACAACCCTTATGGACCGTTGCGCGAGCTGGTGCGACCGTATATTCTGCGGCGGCTGAAGACCGACAAGTCCGTAATCTCCGACCTGCCGGACAAGACCGAGGTGAAGGCCTTCTGCCAACTCAGCCGCAAACAGGCCGCGCTCTATCAACAGGCAGTGGATGACCTGGCGGAGCAGTTGAACACTGCCGAAGGAATTCGCCGCAAGGGTCTGGTTCTCTCGTTCCTGATGCGCTTCAAGCAGATCTGCAATCATCCCTCGCAATGGCTGGGCGATAGCGCCTGGAGCGAACCGGATAGCGGCAAGTGGGCGCGTCTGCGCGAGATTGCCGAGGAGATCGCGGCCCGGCAGGAAAAAGTGCTGGTCTTTACGCAATTTCGCGAAGTGACGGCCCCGCTGGCGTCGTTTCTCGGCTCGATCTTCGGACGCCCTGGCCTTGTGCTTCATGGAGAAACTGCTGTGAAGAACCGCAAGGATCTGGTGCGCCGCTTTCAGGAAGATGAAGCCGTGGGTTTTTTTGTTCTTTCGTTGAAGGCAGGTGGAACAGGACTCAATCTGACCGCCGCCTCGCACGTGGTTCACTTTGATCGCTGGTGGAATCCCGCCGTTGAAAACCAGGCCACGGATCGCGCCTACCGCATTGGTCAAAACAAGAATGTTCTGGTTCACAAGTTTGTCTGTCAGGGAACGGTCGAAGAGAAGATCGACGCGATGATCGAATCGAAACGCCAAATTGCACAGGATATGCTGGAAGGCGGAGCCGAACTGCTGCTGACCGAGATGAAAGATGACGAATTGCTCAAGTTAGTTGCGTTGGATTTGAATGCGGCGCTCAGGGAGGCATGATCGATGTACGACGGATACGGATGGGGGCCCTATGTTTCAGAGGCCGAACGGCGCCGGAAAGCGTTGAAAAAGATGGAAAGCCTGCGCAAGAAGGGGCGGACCATATCTCCGGTAAGCATTGATGGCCGCATCATCGCCAAGAGCTTCTGGGGCAAGGCCTGGTGCGAAAATCTGGAGTCGTACAGCGACTATGAAAATCGCTTGCCGCGCGGACGGACCTACGTGCGCAACGGGTCGGTTGTCGATCTGCAGATTGCCGCAAGCCAGATCACCGCGCTGGTCAGCGGCTCTGAGATCTACGAGGTCAAAGTAGAGATTCTTCCCGTAGCCAAGCCTCACTGGACATCGATCTGCGAAGATTGTTCGGGGTCGATCGATTCTCTGGTCGAGTTGCTGCAAGGGCGGCTCTCCAAAGGCGTGATGGAGCGCATCAGCCAGCAGCAGGCCGGGCTTTTTCCGTCGCCCAAAGAGATCAAGCTCTCATGCAGTTGCCCGGACTGGGCGGAGATGTGCAAGCATGTCGCGGCCGTTCTCTATGGCGTCGGCGCTCGCCTGGATCAGCAGCCGGAGCTCCTCTTCCGGCTGCGCGCCGTCAACGAAAAGGAACTGATTGCCAGCGCCGGCAAGTCTCTGCCCAGCGCGAAGAAGACTCCCGCCAAGGTGCTTGGAGGAGAGGATCTCTCCGCACTCTTTGGGTTGGACCTTGCCGACCCCGCGCCGCCCGCGAAATCACCGCATCCAGCCAAAGCCGCACCGGTTGCCAAAGCCGCGCAGGCAAAGATTACGCGCGCAACCAAAATCAAAGCAGTTGCCCCAAAGACCAAGCTGGCCACTAAGGCATTGAAGGCCAAAGCAAAGCCCTCCTCGCCAATGAAGCCCGTAGTGAAGAAGAAACCGGTGGCCGCCGCCGCGAAGCCTCAGGCGGTCAAGAAGTCAGCAAGCAAAAAGCCCGCTCCCAAGAAAATGGCGGCAGTCACATCCAAGCAGAGCAGCCTTTCAACGGCAAAGAAAAAGACTGCCATCTCCAGGCGAAATGATCGTGGCACGCGCACTTAGCATAGGCCAGGTTCCTTGTCGATGAAGTAGAAGTAGCAATGCAGGCACTTGCCGTCGTCGGGCTTCAGATTAATCTAGCCCATCTGCTTGTTATGCCAGAGATGATCCAAATACGGCAGTCGATTTACTCAAGGTTCCGGCTATGCTGGGTTGAGTCACAGATTTTTTCAGGTTTTTTGGAGGTTCTGGAGCGAGGCCTGAGTTTGAGAAAGGCCGGCGGAAACCAGTGGCGGAAATCGGCAAAAAAGGGGCGTTTTTGGCAAAAAGAGGGTCATATTTTGCCAAGAACGGCCAAAAAAGGCAATCAAATGTTACTGATTGGTAACTAGTTTGCGTCCGTAACCTATTCAAATCGTGC
>CAZDYU010000152.1:0-8631 GCA_964509755.1 uncultured Occallatibacter sp.
TTGCAGCGAACGGCAACGTGGGTCTTAACTGTTTGTCTCAGCCGAGGGGGCAACCGCAGAAACTCTCCAAACTCCTCCTTCAGGCGTCCGTAGTCGGTCTTGGATTCGGCATGGATTTGCAGCAGGTCATGCAAGCCGGACGCTCGGGGTTCATCTATACCGCGGGCAGCATCAGCATAGCGTTGCTCCTGGGCTGGGGGCTGGGCAGACTCTTGCAAGTGAAGCAAAGAATCTCTTATCTCATCTCGTGTGGCACGGCCATCTGCGGCGGCAGCGCCATTGCCGCCATTTCCCCCATTACCAATGCGAGCCAGGAAGAGATTGCGGTCTCGCTAGGAACTGTTTTTGTGCTGAACTCGGTAGCCTTGCTCACCTTCCCCGCAATCGGGTCAGCGCTGCATATGACACAGCCGCAGTTTGGCCTTTGGGCTGCGCTCGCCATTCATGACATAAGTTCCGTGGTTGGTGCGACTGCAAAATACGGGGCGGTGGCTCTTACCGTCGGCACCACCGTCAAGTTAGCCCGAGCGCTATGGATCGTGCCTCTTTCCGTTGGAACCGCGATGGCCAACAAGAGCAAAGCGCGCATTCTATGGCCTTGGTTCATTCTCTTCTTTTGTCTCGCGGCGGTTTTCAATACCTATGTACACATTTTTCAATCCGCCTATCCCGTGCTCAAGCATCTTGGAGGCATCGGCCTTACGGTCACGCTTTTTCTGATCGGAACCGGGCTTTCCATGAAGACACTTCGCGAGGTCGGTATACGACCGTTCCTTCAGGGAATCATTCTATGGCTCTTCGTCGCTCTGGGTTCGCTCACACTCATTCTCGGCGGTTGGATTCACGTGTAGGGTTGCACAAAAGACATGGTCTGACCGCAGATGTAATGGCATCAGAGATTTTCCATTTGTTAACTGTCCGCGCGGTTCGCCGGTCGGCAGAAATGCGAAACCTGAAAAGTCATTTCCTGAAGCAAGCGCATTCCTGACCCGCTCAGGGTTGGCCTCACTGCGTACTGCCGCCGCTTCAAGCAGGTGCAACGCTGGCACCGGAGTCGTCTCGGGCGGCATCCGGAAGATCCACGGAATGTTAGTTGAAGTGAGTTTCTTGTCGCTGCTCAAGGCAACCAAAAACACAAAGGTCTTTAGCGCACACTCCTCCAATGGGTACGTGAGCGGAAGATTCGATTACGGCTGAAAGCCGGATTGATCGGCCCTGCGGCCGATTACACCACTTTGAAGTCATCGTCTGGCTCCGAAGGCTTTTGCTCCTCGATATACCGCTTCCAGACTTCGTCTGTTAACCGGCAGGATGTTGGTTCGATTCCAACTGCCTCGTCCAATAAAATCAAGTCAATGAAAATCGCGTGAGCCAATGGCGGCTTGCGTAATTTCGAGCGGCTGAATTTGCTCGGCTTTGACGTGGATGACTCCATCCTGATTCTGGACAGGGCCGGTGATTTGCAGGAACCTTGTGCGGGTGATGCAGGTCCGTTCGCGCTCGAATACATCCGGGGCGATGATGATGTTGGCTATGCCCGTCTCATCTTCGAGCGAGAGAAAGACGAATCCCTTGGCTGTGCCGGGACGCTGACGCGCGATGACGCATCCGGCAATAGTGACGGTGTTGTTATTGGCTGCATGAGCAAGATCGGCGGCGGCGAGAATGCCCGCGCTGCGCAGTTCGGTGCGCTGGTAGGCCATTGGATGCGGTCCCGTAGTGAGTCCCGTGCCGGAGTAGTCGGCAACGATGCGCTCGTCTGTAGTCATGGCGCGCAGCGGCGAGATTGTAGAGACTTCGGCGCTGGCCGCAATGAAGGCCCGCAGTAACGGCCCCACGGGACGCGCAGCCTGCTCTACCTGCCAGAGCGCATCGCGCCGATGCTCTACGCTGCCCAGCGGGTTGAGCGCGCCGATGCGGGCCAGGGTGAGGAGTTCTTTGCGATTGAGTTCCGGGACGCGCAGGGCGAGATCATCGACGGAAGAAAATTCCCCGGAGCGCTCACGGGCGGCAAGCAAAGACTGCGCCGATGAGAGCCGCAGACCCTTGGCATAGTTGAGGCCGATGCGCAGCGAGAGAGAGCCGTCCGGCTCCATCTCAAGGCTACAGGGCCACTGTGAACGCAGCACGTCGATGGGGCGAACCCGGAGGCCGTGGCGCTGTGCATCCTTCACCAGTACAGCCGGAGAGTAAAAGCCCATCGGCTGATTGTTGAGCATGGCGCAGGTGAAGGCCGCAAGATAATGCACCTTGAGGTAAGCCGATGCGTAGGCAATAAGCGCAAAGCTGGCCGCGTGCGACTCAGGGAAGCCGTACATGGCGAAAGATGCGATGCTTTGCACGATGTTGTCTTGTGTTTTGGGCGATATTCCGTTGCTGGCCATGCCGGAGCGCAAGCGGCCTTCCAGATCCTTCATGCGCTGCATGGAGCGGCGCATTCCAACGGCACGGCGCAACTCCTCTGCCTCCGCACCAGAGAAGCTGGCCACGGTCATTGCCATGCGCAAGAGCTGCTCCTGGAAGAGCGGCACTCCTAGTGTGCGCTTAAGTACCGGCTCCAGCAAGGGATGAGGATATGTGACTGCCTCTTTCCCTTGACGGCGGCGCATATAGGGATGCATCATTTTTCCGACTATCGGGCCGGGGCGGATGATGGCCACTTGCACCACGAGGTCATAGAAACAAGCAGGCGCGTTGTGCGGAATGGAAGCCATCTGCGCGCGGCTTTCCACTTGGAACATGCCTACGGTATCGGCCTTGCATAGCGTCTCATAGACCGTTGCGTCCTGCGGCAGCGCGGCCAGATCGACCTGCTCATGGTGATGGCATGTAATCAGCTCGATTGAATCCTTGAGGACGGCCATCATGCCCAGGCCGAGCAAATCAACTTTGATGATGCCCATATCCGCGCAGTCTTCCTTATCCCATTGGACGACTGTGCGGCCTGTCATGGAGGCGCGCTCGATTGGCACAACGCGATTCAACATGGCCGCGCAGATGACCATGCCGCCGGAGTGCTGGCCCAGATGACGGGGCAGGTCTCGTATTCGCAAGCAGAGATCAAGATAACGTGCAATGCGGGGATGGCGCATATCGAAGCCTGCCTGCTCAAAATGCTTGGCCATCGTGTCATTGGGGCCGCGCCACTCCCAATGCCCGATGAGGCGGGAGAGCCGGGCAATCGTCTCCTCATCGAAGCCCAGTGACTTGCCCACCTCGCGGGCGGCAGAGCGGCCACGATAGGTGATGACGTTCGCGGTCATTGCCGCGCCCAGAGCGCCGTATTTCTCGTAGATGTGCTGTATCACCTGTTCGCGCTGCTCCCCGGATGGCAGGTCAAGGTCAATGTCCGGCCACTCTCCGCGGCTCTCACTCAAAAAACGCTCGAAGAGCAATTCCATGCCAACAGGATCGACGGCCGTAATTTCCAGCGCGTAACAGACGGCGGAGTTAGCCGCCGAACCACGGCCCTGCACTAGAATCCCACACTGCTGACAGTAGCGGATAAGATCCCAGACAATCAGGAAATATCCGGCAAAGCCCAGCTTGGCAATCAGCCGGAGTTCGCGCTCAACCTGCACCCGCGCTTTGTCGAGCAAGTGTTGTTTGGCGGGCGTATCATAGCGTTTGCGTACACCTTCCGCAACGCGCTTTTCAAGAAAGCTATCCATCGACTCGTTAGCTGGCACAGGAAAGCGCGGGAACTCATAGCCGAGATTGTCCAGCGAGAATTCCAGACGCTCACTCACGATGCGCGTGTTGGCGATTGCGTCCGGAATATCGCGGAAGAGCGCGGCCATCTCTTGCGATGTGCGCAGAAACCGCCCTGCATTGCCAGAGAGCAAACGGCCCGCCTTATCGAGCGATGTGTGATAACGAATGGTTGTCAGCACGTCCAATAACTCCCGGCCTTGCGGCTCGGCATGACGGACGCCGTTTGTGGCGACGACGGGAAGGCTCTGCCGCGTTGCGAGGGCAATCAATGTCTGATTGCGGCTCTCTTCATCGCGCTGCTGGTGACGCTGCAATTCGATATAGAGATTCCCCCGGCCATAGATCGAAGCCAATCTGTCGAGGATCGCGTGTGCATTGCCGCCTTGCTCATGTGCGGCTGACAACGGGCCTTCGTCGCCTCCGGTAAGACAGATAAGGCCGCAGGCGAACTCTTCCAGATCGTCGAAGGTTGCAGCGCCTTCGGCCTTTGAGGTTTCGCGCATCTTCATGCGGGTGAGAAGCTGGCAAAGGTTTTGATAGCCGGTTTGCGTGGCGCAGAGCAGCACCAAACGCGGCGGCTCCGGTGGATGCTGGTGCGGGAGCCATGCAGGTGGAGTGAGGCGGCTGCCCATGCCCTGTAGAGCGATTTCCGCGCCGATATGCGCTTTGACTTGAAACCGCTTGCCCGCCGTGTGAAAGCGGGCCGCGCCGTAGAGTCCATTGCGGTCCGCAAGAGCGATTGCCGGCATTCCGATATTGGCGGCGCGTTCAATCAGCGACTCAGGCTGTGAGGCGCCTGCCAAAAAGCTGAATGCACTGGAAGCGTGCAGCTCGATATAGGCTGGCTCAGTCATAAACCGCCTCAAGATACCAGCGGCTTTGTCGACGGTCATTCACCAGAAGATGCGCCCGTTGTTCCTCTGCAATCAGAACGTCCCATTCGTCTCTGTCCCAATCATCGATTGACCACCAGCAACCGCTCGTACGCCAAGGACCATAGGCAACGGCAATTGCATAATCCCGCTGGCCATCGTGGAATGTAACCGGCCTTAGATTGTTGCAGCGCACATGGACGGGATAAGGCGGGCGCAAACGGCGCAGCGCCATGCGCGGCATTTGGTCTTGTGCGGCTTTGGCGCGTGTATTTACTGCAAATGCTTCCATGTGGAATGCATCCGCACGATGCGTGTCTTCGAGAACGGGAGAGCCTACTCTGTCTTCCCCTACCAGCGCCTTCAAGCGCGCCAGCGTCATGTCAAGCTGGGATGACTCCGGCAGTTGAGGCAAAAAGAGTCCTAGCTGTACGGTGCTGGAGTGTCCGGCTTCGGCGGCGATTGTAAGGGCGACGATCGCTGCGGGCGGGGGATGGCTGGCCAGTTCAATTTGCAGCAGCTTGAGGAGAAACTTGCGGTCGATGGTCGGCAGGGCAGGCCGGAGAGTGATTTGATGGATGCACCCGCCTTCAAGCCGCATGGAGAGAGTCAGCAAGGCTAGAGACAGGGCGCGTCCGGTTGCCCGCGTGACAAGACTTTCGATCATGCGCGCGGCAATGAACAGCACGGAATCAACCTGCTCCAGCGGCGATTCAAACTCGCAGAACTCCTCCAGAGCAAACTTAGGCTCCGCGGGCAGGAACAAATGCGGCAGTCTCCCCGATGCAATCTCTCGCCAGCGCCTTCCGCCTTGCCCCAGACGCGCAATCAATTCAACCTCTGGCAACTGTGCCAGTGCGCCCAAAGAGCGAATGCCCCATAGCTCGAAGGTCTCCGCTTCTTTTTGCGGCAAGTTGAGAGTGTCCAGCGATAGATGGGCCAGCGCAGACGCCTCTTGCCCTTCGGTAATGATTGAAATGCCGCGTGTGGCAGCGGCCATGAACGATGCTGTATGGAAGTTCGCGCTCACCGCAACCGATGCGCGAAAGCCCGCCGCCGCAAGGCCGTCTCGCATCCTTTGAGCGAGTACAGCGGGCGGCCCAAAGAGCCGTTCCGTTCCAGCAATGTCCAAGACAAACGCGCACTGCGTCTCTCTCGGAATCTCTTCGATGCGCGGTGAATAGATCGAAGCGCACTCAAGGAATACGGCTCGCGCGGCGGCTTCACACTCCGGGGAGCGGGGCAGCAAGCGCAGTCCGTGGATGCTTTCGGCCTCGACCCGCGTCAAGCCGAGCGCCGCGCCTTTGAGCAGCGCGGCGCGGTTGAATGAGCAAACTGTCTCCAATGGAGGCCGTCCATCCAAGACGGCAACCGGAGTGCCTTGCAACTTTGGCCGCAAGCGCAACTGCGCCTGGAGCGGAAACTCCCGTGCGTACAGGCAGGCGTAGAGTTCGCGGGTCATAAACCGCCTCTGCTTTTGGTTTGCGCTCCCCATGCGCTCAGAGCCGTCCAAGTGGAGGCGGGCGGCTTGCGGATTGGTGTGATTGCCGACGCGGCCCGCTGGCGTTTGAGTTGTACATCAAAGGCGCGGGAATCGAGTACGGTCTGGCCGGTGTCACCGGCTTGGAGCGGTGAACACTCCAACGCAACGTCTGCGCTCGATTGCGCATAAGCAGCCTTGCCCACCACCAATAGGCTGGAGCGTGATTGATCGGCGGCTTGCCGGAAGCGATACCACGTTGCCAGTGGAATCCGTCTGCCGGACTCTTCGGGAATATCTCCCAAATCGAGTACGATGGCCGCAAAGCCGCCCGCCTGCAGTAACAGATCGGTTGCGCGCATGGCTTGGTCCAAACGTGACCACGGCTTTTCCTTTGTCCGCGCTGCCGCGTTCGCGCATCGTACCCAAAGCAACTGGCGCAGAGAGACGCCGCTGGCAGCCGCCGATTGAGGGTCAAGGGAATCGCTCGCGTCTACCCAGGCGCAGACCTTGCCCTCGCTGGTTCTCTGCGCCATGAAAGACAGAGCAAGCGAGGTCCGGCCCGATGTGGACGGACCTGTAATTTCGCTGATGGCTCCAATGGGCAATCCGCCGGAGAGCAGACTGTCGATTGTGGCAATGCCCACGGGCGCGGTTTCGCGCACGGTCTGCGGCGCAGGCGTCAGCGCCGCCGGAAAACGACTTTCTAGAGTGCGCTCGATTTGGAGCCGCAGGGCGTTTGCAGTGGGCATGGTTTGCAAGGCTTTGTTTCGCCTTATATTCGCTTATTTTCCTCGTCCGGAGCAAGGATGTCAAACCACGCGCGGTGTGAAATTCCATACAAAGCTTGTTTTCAAGCAGATACCGGCAACCGCGGACTGTGTTAATGGAGCTACGAGTGTTTGCCACAGTAAAATTGCCACAATGAGAGGACCATACGATGGGAAAAATGGATCATGCCAGACAAAGCTACGGCCTAAGCCCAAATGACACGAGTAAGAATCCACAGGATCGCGATTGCCTCCTCGTTGCAGTCGAAGCTCATCCCTACGATGATGGGAGTGTTCACGATGATTTGGTCTTGCTCGTTTGCCAATACGCTGAATCTCCAGAAGTATTTAGAGAAAGTAATTTCAAGACAACCAGATTTTTTGTTCAGAAAGATACTGCGTCAAACTTGGCTCACCAGCTTGCGAATATGACTTGGCCTGTCCGACAGATGGGAATGGCTATAGTCAAAAAGGATTAGCCTATGTGCGGTCGTTTTGCCCGTCGATCTACGCAAGAGGTTCTTGCGGACTGGTTCGGAATTGAGCTGGAAGACATACCATGGTTTGCACCCAGCTATAACGTCGCGCCGCAGAGCATTCAGCCCGTTGTGCGTATTAACCGCGACTCCAGCAACAGAGAATTTGCGCTCATGCGCTGGGGACTGGTGCCGCATTGGGCAAAAGACGCCAAGTTCGGCTATTCCACCATCAATGCCCGCGCCGAAGAAGCCTCCGCAAAGCCCGCCTACCGCGAGGCACTTAAGAAGCGGCGCTGTCTGGTGCCCGCCGATGCGTTCTATGAGTGGCAGCAAATGGATAGCAAAACGAAACGACCCTTTGCCATCGCGCTCAAGAGCGGAGAGCCGTACTCCTTTGCCGGGTTGTGGGAGAGCTGGCAGCCGAAAGACGGCGCGCCGCTGGAAACCTTCACGATCTTGACCACGGACCCGAACGCAATCATGGAGCCAATCCATAACCGGATGCCCGTCATTCTGGAGCCGAAGGATTATGACCGCTGGCTCGACCCCGGAGACGCGGCCCGCCCGCCAGTGGATTTGTTGCGTCCCTACCCCGCCGATAGGATGAACGCCTGGACTGTGAGCGAACGAGTCGGCAACGTGCGCAACAATGATCCGGAGTTGCTGGAGAGAATCGAAGTCCGGTAGTTTTTGGCTGTAGACATGCGGGAGAATCGACCCTGCCAGCCCCAATCTCTGGCCTGATCTACTATCGGGGAAAATACCCGGAACCCATGGCAGCATCTGGTGGAAATCAAGCGTAAAGGCGAAATGCTCGAATGTCCTCTAAATTAGGGCATCGGGAATGCGCCGACAGATTTGTCGCCGATCATCTGATCTGCAAGGCCAATTGCTCGGGCTGATCTCGTTTTTCCCAGCATTTCACAAACTTCCGCTCGAATTCGCTGATCAATGGCGACTGATTGTCCGCGAGGGATACAATGTGTGTTTCGAGTCGAATCTCCTCGTCGATCAACGGAACGCAAATGAATCCTTGATTTACCGCAAATTCAACGCCAGCCGGATTCAGCCAGCCAATGATCGAATCGTTGGTTAGCAACGTGGCTGCCTGATCCGCGTGATTGCCATAATGAACAATATTCGCCTGCCGATGTTCGGCCTCCACGCTGTGCAGGATCAGATCATGCAATTCAGGATGGATGGTGCGTTTGAAGAATACCTGACAGAGATTCAAGTCGCGGAACGTACTCGTATCAGCCTTGCCACCTTACGCCGGTGGCGTCTTGAGAACCGCGGACCGAAATACCGCAAGTTCG
>CAZDYU010000153.1:0-8593 GCA_964509755.1 uncultured Occallatibacter sp.
AGGAGCAACTGGTGGTGGCCGACGTGGATCTGGATCTGCTGGACGAACAGCGCGTCAACGGCAGCGTCATTCCGCTTCAGGATCTGATTAAAGACGCCTATGACAGCGTGGTTCACTTCAGCGATTACAAGGGGCAATCGCCGGAAGATGCCGCGCTGCACGGCGCATTTCCCGCCCTGCAAATCTCTGAACTGGATATTGGAAAACGCCCGGTTGCCGAGGAGAGCGAAGCCTACCGCGCGCCGGAACTGCAAGGGATTCCAGCCGATTGAGGATACTGTCATCCGGCAATCGAACGCCTCACTGTTGATCTGGACATAAGGGAGGGGATTCTTCGGGTTTATCCCTGGAAATCCTCCCTTTCCCCAAGCTTGTTTTGCGCCTGCGGCAACCTCTTCTGCAACAATTAAAATAATTCAGAGCTTGCCTTTATCCCATGCCAGAAACCCGCTCCATCGACCTTCACACCCGCACAGTTTCAGAGGCCATCCGCGAGTTCGTGCGCTTTTACAACTCCTGCGTTCGAGCCGGCTTCCACGGACGGCTTGAAGTCATCCATGGCTACGGATCGTCGGGAAGTGGCGGGGTAATCCGCGAAGAGCTGCGCAAATATTTGAAGGCCCACGAGGAGGTTTTTGGCGAGTTCCTGCCGGGAGAAAGCCTGCGCAACCCCGGCGTCACCATCCTCTACCCACGAGATACTCAGGCAGCGATGCCGCCAGGCCAGAGCACAACCCCTTACTTCTCTCAGTTCAGCCGTCCTTTCCGCAAACCCAAGTAACCGCCCAAGTCAGCATCCGGCAGCCAAAAAACCTCCGCCCCACTGTACTCTTATATTCGTGGAGACTCCCCTGAATAAACCCAGCCCTCGCCGGCCCGCGCTGACTTTCTGCATAGCCCTGGCCCTGTTTCTAATCCCAGTCCTTGCACCGGCCCAAACTGCCCAGCAACCAACTCCGCAGATGGCCCCGCCCACCGGCGGCGGCTTCTTCCCGCTCCGTGATGTCCACGCCGGCCTCACCGGCACTGCATGGACGGTCTTCTCCGGCACCACGCCCGAGCCCATGCAAGTGGAAATCCTCGGCGTTCTGCGCGGCGCGCGCGGCCCCGGCCATGACATGATCCTGGCCCAGCTCCACGGCGCAAAGCCTCAGTACACGGGCGTCGTCGCCGGCATGAGCGGCAGCCCCGTCTAC
Source organism: uncultured Occallatibacter sp. (assembly GCA_964509755.1). GTDB lineage: Bacteria > Acidobacteriota > Terriglobia > Terriglobales > Acidobacteriaceae > Telmatobacter. The sequence goes on from CAZDYU010000153.1 coordinate 1,197, forward strand.
ATCGGCAACCGGCTGCTCGGCTCGCTCTCCTACCGCATCGGCCAATTCACCAAGGATCCTATTGCCGGCATCACTCCCATCGAGCAGATGCTTGAAGTCCGCGACCTGCCTGTCCAAGGGGCAGAGATCAGAGATCAGAGATCAGAAACCGGCGATCAGGCTCTGCAACCGTCAGACCAGCAGACGATGCAAGCCATGGAAACTCCTCTGGTGATGAGCGGCTTCCACCCTGAAGCCATCCGCCTCTGGCAGCAGAAGATGGCTGGAACCGGTCTGGAAATCATCTCCGCCGGCGGATCCTCTGAACCGGCCGGCAACAGCAGCCCCTCTGCACCCACCCAGGCCGAATCGAACAGACTAGAATCGCCCCAGGCCATCGCCAGCATCCAGCCCGGCTCGGCTGTCAGCGCACAACTGGTCCGCGGCGACCTCGAGATCGCCGCCACCTGCACCGTCACCTACGTCGATCCCAAACAGCTTCTCGCCTGCGGCCATCCCATCCTGCAAGCCGGCCCGGTCTCGCTGCCCATGACCACCGCCGAGGTCGTCGCCACCGTTGCCTCGCCCCTCAATGCCTTCAAAATCGTCAACACCGGCCAAACCATAGGCGCATTTACTGAAGATCGCGACGCCGCCATTCGCGGACTCTTTGGCGCGCGGGCCCGCATGATCCCCGTCCACATCCGCATTCACAACCAAGCTCCAACCCAACCCAATCCAGCCCAGCCCACCTCGCGTCAGCTCAATGTAGAAGTCCTGGACATGCCCTCGATCACCCCCCAGGCCGTCCTCGTCTCTCTCTATGAGTCGCTGCTTGAGTCCAATGACAGCACCGCTGAAACCAGTTACCACATCACCGGCTCCATCGATCTCGCCGGCTATCCGCCCTCGCCGGTCGACCTCTGGGCAGCCTCCGGCGAGTCTCTGCCCGCGCCCATGATCGCTGCTCTTGAAGCAGGCAGCCAGTTTGCCCGCCTCTACTCCAACGGCTCCAGAACCTCCTTCGTCCAGGCCGTCAATCTCGATGTCGAGGCCATCCCCCACCACATTGACGTCGAACTCAAGGCCGCGCAAATCGTCTCCGGCAACATCGTTCATGCCGGCGACACGGTCCTCGTCGAAGCGACGCTTCAGCCCTGGCATCAGCCCGCCCGTAACCTCCGCATCGCCGTCAAGCTGCCGTCTCGACTTATGGAGGGCAATCTTCGCCTGCTGGTCTCAGATGCCGGAACGCTTGACCGCACCCTCGACCAGCCACGTCAGCCCAGCCACTCTCCCGATCTGGATTCGGAACTTTCTCAGGCCCGCCGCCTTCACCCAGCCAACCGCGTTTATGTCTCTCTTTTGCTGCCTGAAACGCAGGCCGCTCTCGCCGGTCAAACCCTCTCAAGTCTTCCGCTTTCAGTCGCCAACACGCTGGAGCCCCTGCGCGCTTCGCAAGACGCTGCCCTCAACGGCGAGTCGGCCCAGCTTGCCGCCGACGCCGACGCCGGAGGAGTTCTCAGCGGTTTTCAACTGCTTAACCTGCGCATTGAGCCCGGCGGCGGGTTAAACTAAAGCCGGGGGAGTTTCCTCATCATTAATCTGCATGGGGAGTGCCTTCGGGCATTCAGCGCAGCCATTTTTCTCTCCCGGTTAGGACTCGAAATCCAACATGAGCCAAATTCTAGGACTTGCGGCACACGCGGCTGGAGCCGAACTTCTCCCTTTCAAGTACGACCCAGGAGAACTGGGCCTGCAGGAGGTGGAGATCGCAATCAGTCACTGCGGAGTCTGCCACAGCGACCTGCATCTCATCGCCAACGATTGGGGTATCAGCCAGTATCCCTTCATCCCAGGCCATGAAGTTGTCGGCAAGGTCACGGCGATCGGCTCCGAGGTTCGCTCTCTCGCCGTCGGCCAGCGCGTCGGCCTCGGCTGGCAATCCAACTCCTGCGGCGTCTGCGAATGGTGCACCAGGGGCATGGAAAATCTTTGCCTCGCCTCCGAAGGTACCTGCGTTCATCGCCACGGCGGCTACGCGGATCGAGTCCGCGCCAACATGCGCTTTGTCATTCCCATACCCGACGCCCTTGAAAGCGAAGGAGCTGCCCCCTTGCTCTGCGGCGGCATCACCGTTTATAACCCGCTCCGCACTCATGGCGTCAATCCCTCCTCGCGTGTCGGCATCATCGGCATTGGAGGTCTTGGCCATCTAGCCATTCAATTTGCGCGCGTCTTCGGCGCCGATGTTACCGCCTTTTCCACCTCCGCCGCCAAAGAAGAAGAAGCTCGCGCTCTGGGCGCGCAGCACTTCGTCAACAGCCGCGAGTCCAAGGCGATAAAGGAAGTCGCTGGCTCTCTCGATTTCGTCCTCAGCACCATCAATGCCGATCAGGACTGGGGCATCTTCGTCTCCACCCTACGCCCCACCGGTACACTCTGCTTTGTCGGCGTGCCTCCTTCGCCCGTCAGCGTCCATGCCTTTCCGCTCATCAGCGGCCTCCGCTCCATCAGCGGAAACCCCACCGGAAGCCCTTACCGCATAAGGGAGATGCTCGACGTTGCCGCGCGCCATGGCGTCAAGGCCAAGACCGAGCTCTTCCCCATGGCCCAGGCCAACGCCGCCATCGACAAGGTCAAAAAAAGCAAGGTCCGCTATCGCGCCGTCCTCGCCAACTAGCGCAGTCCGCCGTTAATCTCATCTTTTTTGTTTTGTAACAGGGCACGACTTTAGTCGTGCCGAAATCGACGAAATCTTGAGGATCTGGGCTTTACAGGCTGCGGAAAAACTCAATTGGATGAAGGGTACGGGCTGTAGGATGAAGGGTACGGGCTGTAGGGTGAAGGGTACGGGCTGTAGGGTGAAGGGTACGGGCTTTAGGATGAAGGGTACGGGCTTTAGGATGAAGGGTACGGGCTTTAGCCCGTACGTAACGGGCTTTAGGATGAAGGGTACGGGCTTTAGCCCGTACGTAACCACTGCTTTATCAACGCCGGCTTTAGCCGCCGAGGGAATTATCAGCCATTTCTGTCGTTAAACTGGCCTTTTTCCGCAGCCTCTTTAGCCCCTGCCGTGTTTGCCCTGACGACGGGCAGGATAATGACCAGAATCTATGACGGACACCACTAGCGTAGTGGAAGTGCTCATCTTATGGTGAGGGGAGCTCGCCATGCGTATTGCCCCTCCCCTTGTGATCGACGTAACCACGCGCAGGGAACAGGAACAGCTCAGCCGCAAGCGTTCGATGGCGGCGCTCGCGGTGTTGCGCAGCCGTATTGTGCTGCTGGCCGGAGAAGGAATGCAGTATAAGCTGATCGCCAGGCAACTCGGCATCAGCACACGCATGGCGGCCTGGTCGCGGCGCATCCTTCCCATTCCAGCCATGCCCTGCGCCAAGAACCGGTCTCGCCTCCAGGAAGCCATCAACAGCGCCACCGGCATACGTTCGGCAATCTGCTTGTTCTGAACTCCGTCCGCCGCCCGCAAGATAATGCGGCAACTGCAACCTCATCGCATACGAAGACTCTCTCCCAACACAAGATAAGCCGTTCATGACCGAGCCGGTCACGAGGGGGAATGAAAATCGTGGCCGCCCGGAATCCTTTTCAAAGCAGCCTGAAAGCAGACTTTGATTCCAACACAAAATGAGCGCTACAGTTTCATGACTCGCGGGCCGGCGACTTAGTTATGCACCATGCTGGTAAAGAGCGGAGATTGCAGCAGGCTGGAGAACTCGGCATCGGAGGTGGCAAAGTGGATGGTCAACTTGCCGGCATCGGAGGCGATGGTGGTGCCGATCAGCGCCTGCTTTTCGGCTTCAGTGCCACTGACCTTGCGCAGAGTCACTCCGGCCGTCAGCAGCGAAGAGAGCGTGGCCGAGGCAAAGCTGTCGCCGGTGGAGATGGTGAGATCGAACTTGACTCCATGCTGGAAGTTCATCGAGTACCAGGAGGCCTGCAAGTGCTTCTTGACGGTTTCAAAGTCGGTTGCGCCGCCGGCTTCACCCAGCACCTGGCGCATCATGGTCTGCGTTCCCTTCTGGTCAAGAATGCTCCACAGGGGCTCGGAATCGACGCTGCGCATCGCGTCCATCATGGGCGCGTTATTGAGCAGGCTGGGGCCAATGCCGTCACGGGCATCGAGCGCCTTTTCAACTGAATCGGGGTCGCCGAAGACCATGGTCGAAGGGTCGACGAAGCAGACCACCATATCCGTTTTGGCCAGCGGATAGACCTTGTTGGTGCGCACCAGGGTGGGCTTGATCTTCTGCTTGCGGAAGTTGGCAATAATATCGGTCAGCGGGAACTGGCCTTCGGCAATGCCGACCGAATCGATTCTTTCATCGCCGCTCTTGGGCCTGAAGAGCGCAAAGGCGAGACTCTCGACATCGTGATTCTCATTCAGGCCGGATTTGCGCAGCGCGTCTTCGAATTTCTTGAGCTCGGGCGGCATGACGCGATTGCGCAGGTCCATGGCCGTCGGCGAGTTCTCCATCGCCTGATAGTCGATGGCCACCAACTGCTGCACATCGCGCGGAACGGCATTGCGGGCGTCGGTGGATAATTGAGTGGCCGAGGCCGAAGCGGCAACGGCAAAAAAGATTGCAGGAACAGCAACTCTGAGAATAGCTTTCAATGAATTCATCCTCCCTGGTACTACAAAACCTGTTAAGAAAATCAGCGGCGGCGGTTATCAAATCCACAAACAGAATGTGGTGAAAGTCCAAACCTCTGAAAAGCATCTCTCCGCGGCTAAAACCGCACTCATTCTATGCGCGCTATACGGAGCTTCAAACCCCCGTCTCCCTCCGGATTGAGTTTTTCCGCTGCATTCTCCTCCGTTATTTTACTCGTTTTCAGCAAACGGTTGGTGGGCAATCAAGCTCTCTGCGCCGCCGTTGCGTCTCCGGGCCAGGCCAACGGTGCGGCAAGGCAGCGCTCGAGGATCTTGGTCTGCTCATCGAACCCACTTAATTGACGCATCCACTCGCTTTCCCGCTCACAAGCTGCCTCGGGAATGAGGCCGATGACTTCGCCCTCGACTGGCTCGGCCTTGTGGCGCAGGGCCAGAGTGGCGGCGGCGCGAAAGACCTGCGAGATGGGCGTGACGGCAAAGTCGGTAATGTTCATGCTGAGCTGGGCGCGGCCCTTGACCAGGACGCCCATCGCTTTGACGCCCTTCAAGCCGCCGGATGCAGCGCGAATCTCGCGGGCAATGGCGCGGACGATGGCGACGTCTGAGGAGTTGAAAAAGATATTGTAGGCGACGAGAAACTTGCGCGCGCCGACGGCGCAGGCTCCGGCGGTGGGATGCAGGCTGGGACCGCCGATGTCCGGGCGGCGTGCGGAGTCCTTGCCGACGGCCTCGCGCAGGCCCTCGAACTGGCCGCTGCGCACCTCTTCCAGATTGGCGCGATCGGGGCGCGCGGCTGCCGCTTCATAAAAAAAGACCGGCACGTTGAAGCGCCGCCAGATCTCAAGCCCCGCTTGGCGGGCCAGCAGCGCGCACTGCTCCAGCTTGATGCCGGAGATGGGCACAAAAGGAATAACGTCGGCCGCGCCGATGCGGGGGTGAACGCCGCGCTGGCGGGTCAGATCGATCAGTTCGGCAGCCTTGCCCGCGCCGCGCACCGCCGACTCGACCACCGCGCCGGGATCGCCGGCGATAGTCACGACGGAGCGATTGTGGGCGGCGTCCATCGACCAATCAAGCAGATGCACGCCCTCGATGCGCATCGCCGCCACAATGGCTTCGACGCGGCGCACGTCCGTGCCTTCAGAAAAGTTCGGTACGCACTCGACCAGCGGTCCGCTCATTAGTCCTTTCACTTCCAGAATGTGTAGCCCACTTGCACCTGGACACTGGCATTGACGCCGGGGTTGCGGTCGCCCAGCGAGGCCGAGGAGATGTGCACGCCATTCACGCCCACGTCCCAGGAGTGCTTGGCGCCGGTAAATATATGTGCGCCAAAGCCGCCCTGCGGCGTAAAGTTCCAGACGCAAGTGCCGCCGTCGATTCCCGGCACACCGTTCACTGTCTGAGTACTCTGGACATTTGGCGGAAATTTGTGCGTGGTGTAGATGAGCCCGCCCGCACCTTGAAACCAGGGCTGAAAGCGCCGCGATTTGGTGAGGAAGTTCCAGCGCAAAATGACCGGAGTCAGGCTGACGCCGCGAAAAGTTCCGCCGCCGACAGGCAGCTTGCAATTCACGCTGCCACCCTGCGAGGTACCGCAGACAAAGTTTTCCAGATGCGGTGCCGGCGTATAGGCCTGCCAGAGGGGCATAATGTTGCCGCCAAACTCGAACTGGCCGCTGAGGAAGCCGGCATGAACCACCGGACTCAACGGCTTGGACAACTGCGCTCCAGCCCAGAGGAATTTGAAATCAGAGCGATTTCCGACGCCGGTTCCGTAGTTGATGAAGGGGCCGTACTCCCAGCTTTGCGCCTCGCGGACATGGGCCACGGGGTTCACCTCGGGCGGCTCGGTAACGGGGTTTCCAAGTGACACGGCCTTGACTTGAGAACCGTAGATTTGCCCAGAGGAGACCTGGCTTTGCGCGGAGGCCATCGCACACCCCGCCACCAAGACAAACACGAAAAGCTTTCCAAGCCGACTCAATGTCGAAATTCCTCCTGTGAGATATTTTGCTTCTTCCGCAAAAAGGCCGCCTGATTCGGCGGCCTTTCGAGCGCCTTTACGCGCCCGATCAGCCGGCCGCCGCTTCCATCTGATCGGCGTCCATGTCGAAGTTCGAGTAGACATTCTGGGTGTCATCGCAGTCTTCCAGCACCTCAAGCAAGCGGATCATCTGACCAGCCTCTTTGCCTTCCAGCTTGGTGTACGTGGAGGCGACCATCGTCACTTCGCTCATCACGGTCGGAATGCCGGCGGCTTTGACGGCTGCGGCCACCTTCTCGTATTCGGCGGGCTCGGTGACAATCTCCCAGGAATCGCCTTCGTCGTTCAGGTCTTCGCCGCCGTGTTCGAGGACAATGTCCATCAACTGTTCCTCGGTGGCTGCGTCCTTTTCAACGGCGATCAGGCCTTTTTTGTGAAACATGAAGCGCACCGAGCCGGACTCGCCCAGATTGCCGCCGTTTTTCGAAAAAGCGTGGCGAATCTCGCTGACGGCGCGGTTGCGGTTGTCGGTCAGCACATCGACGATAATTGCCACGCCGCCGGGACCGTAGCCCTCGAAGGTGATCTCCTCATAACTGAGGCCCTCGAGTTCGCCGGTGCCGCGCTGGATGGCGCGCTTGATGTTGTCCTGCGGCATGTTCTCGGCCTTGGCGGCCAGAACGGCGGTTCGGAGGCGGGCATTGGTGTCGGGGTTTCCGCCGCCTTTGGCCGCTACGGCGATTTCCTTGAGCAGGCGGGTGAATATCTTGCCGCGCTTGGCATCGAGCGCGC
>CAZDYU010000154.1:0-8539 GCA_964509755.1 uncultured Occallatibacter sp.
GCGAACGGCAACGTGGGTCTTAACTGTTTGTCTCAGCCGAGGGGGCAACCCCATAGTGTTCTTGATTACACATGCATGAAGTTGCAAGTTACCCATAAAGTCTGGAGCATAAAAGACTATATCTTTGCCGAGTTCTTGTACACCGTGGGTCATCTGCACGTCCCGAACACCTGGCATTTTGCCCAAGAGTATTCGAATAGCATCCCTCAAGTCTGCTTCATTCTTAAAGGCATTCAGAAGATCTACGGATAGGTTATTCATTATTCTTCGCTTCGACCCCCTTTTCGCACCAGTTTGTGATTGTCGAATATCCTACCACGCCGAAGGGTCGGTGGCCCAGGTCTGGATTTCAGACCTGGGAATCCTCGAACCTCAGCCCGCCGGGCGCCCACCCTGAAACTGCTACAAACGCTCGAGTAGGCCGGGCTTTCAACCCCGGCAATCGTTGGTAGCGCCGGTCTCCAGACCGGCTGTCGCGCGGGCGTCCTCGCCCGCGCTCCAAACCCACTTCCACCCCTTCAACCCTGCTCGTTCCGGATTATTCACCACATAGCGGACGGCACGCTCCAACTCGTCCCCATTGCGAATGAGCCGGTCATAATACTCCCGCTGCCAGAACGCGCCGCCGCGACCGAGGATCTCGTTTGCCTTCCTGGCCGTAAAGGACTTCCAGCCTTGCAGCACCTTGCTCAATTCCTGCCCCGGCAGCAACCGGCAAACAACATGCACGTGATTGGGCATGACACACCAGGCCACGAGCCGATACCGCTTTCCCTGCCAGAAATGCAGAGCGTCGGCCACCAGTTCGCCAACGCACGGTTCGCGTAGGAAACATGCACCCAAGCCGCGATCGAAATACTCTTCCAGCTTTGCAGCGCTGAATTCGGCAACCTGCACCTCCTGGGATGGCGACAGATGAGCGCCCACGCGCTTTGCCGCGATCAGAATGCGGTGACGCTCCGCTATCTTCTTGAGGACCGGCAGCGGCAGCGAGTCCGCCAAATGAAAGGTCAGGAAATAGAGGCCTGCGTCTTTCTCCCAATGGGGCAGGCGTCCGCGCTGCCGAATGTGTACTTCACCGAAGTGAGGTTGTACCGCCCCCTGAATGACGTCAGGAGTTGTAGGCTGAGGACCAGCGATTGGCTTGGCCATAACTGCGGATTCTACGCCTAACGGATGGGTGCGGGCGAGACACCCGCACAACAGCCGGTCTGCAGACTGGCGCTACCGTATTGGCCTGGTGTGACGGCTGTACCCTGTCTGGATTTTCAGACCTGGAAATCCTCGGACCCCATCCCGTCGAGTTTCCCAAAACCCCAATTTATTTAACCTGGCATCATCACCTCAAACCAGCACCAGCCGAAGCCGCCGCCCCACCGCCGCCGCCGCTCGCTGCACCGTGTCCAGTTGCACCTTATCGTTCTCCGGGTCCAGCAGCCTGTCCAGATGCGCGCGGCTCGTCCCCATCCGCCGCGCCATCTCCATCTTGGTGATGCCCTGCTCCTTCATGGCCTTTTCCACCTGCCACGCCAGAACCCGCTTCACCGCGAAGTTGGTCGCATCCTCGTAAATTCCCTCTTCCTTGAGAAAATCGTCCAGCGAAGACCCAATGTGCGGATTCTTGCTCATAACCCAACCTCCCTCTGCCTCGTCCGCGCCAGATCCAACTCCGAATCCGGCGTCTTTTGTGTCTTCTTGATGAACCCGTGCAGCAGAACCATGTTTCCCTCGGCGGCACAGAAGAGAATGCGCGCTATCCTATTTCCCGGCAGCCTGCTGCGAACCTCCCAAAGTCCGCCGCCAAGAGGCTTGCAAAGCGGCATCCCGACGGGCCAGCCCATCTCCACCAACCGCAGATCGCGCCCGAGCGTCTGCCGATCCTCTGACGGCAACCCCTTGAGCCACTCCCGAACCGGCTCCGCGCCCGTCTTCGTCCGGTAAAAAGCAACGGTAAGCGTCTTGTCATCATCCATATTCCGCCCTGACCTAATCAGTGTACCTTATAAGATACATTTCTGCAACCCGTAATGCCAACAGACTCCGAGTGGTAGGTCGCGGATGGATGGCTGGAGATCCAACGCCACCATCAGTCCGGAGGCTTTACTCCAAAGAGATCGGATCCGTGACATAATCATGGCATGGCCGTCCGAACCACCGTCGATCTCCCGGAACCCCTCCATGACCGGCTCCGCGATCGCGCCGAGCGCTCCGGCGCGTCCATCCGCTCCCTTATCGTCCAGGCGCTTGAAGCGACCTACGCCGAACCCAGGAAAGGCAGACGTGTGACCGGTCCGCTCATTACAGCCAAAGGCAAGCGTGGACCTCGCTTCCCCGTGGACGAGAATCCCCATGACCTCGTTATTTTTTGATCTCAATGTGTGGCTGGTTTTCAGACTCTTGATCGTGGGTCAATATGCTCGAATCCATAAGATTCACCAACTATAAGTGCTTCCACAATCAAACGATCCCTTTCCGCTCAAGCACTGTCGTGGTAGGGCGAAACAATGCTGGCAAGTCAACCATCGTTGAAGCGCTCCGTCTTGTTTCGCTAGTTGCGAACCGCGCAGAGCATCTTCGCTTCTATGCTCCGCCTGATTGGGCCGATGTGCATCGAAATCATAGAGGTGTGGAGCCATCACTCGAAGATCTGGACATTAATTTCGACGGCGTTTTTCATCGATACAACGATCCGCCAGCGATCATTTTGGCGAAATTCTGCAATGGTTCGAGTGTTGAGCTATTTGTAGGTCGAGAGAAGGGCCAAGGCCGAGTTCATGGGGTAATTCGGAATGCAAAAGGCAAGATCGCTCAGAACGCGAGAGAGGCAACACTTGCGGCTATCCCAAGAATTGCAATTCTGCCACAAGTCGCTCCGGTTAGCAAGACTGAAATGATCCTGAATTCCGAACATGTGCGACGCAATCTTTTCACGAGCCTTACCCCGAGACACTTCCGCAATCAAATCAATCTCCTTCACCACTTTTATGTTGATTTTCGCGCAATCTCGGAGGAGACATGGCCGGGACTGCGAATAGATTCGTTTATAGGCCACGGTGGAAACAGCGGAGATCCGTTGCAACTGCTCGTGCAAAATGATGATTTTGTTGCAGAGATTTCTTGGATGGGTCATGGGCTACAGATGTGGCTGCAAACAATGTGGTTCTTGGCGCGGTCGCGTTCTGCTAAGGTGGTGATGCTTGACGAGCCTGATGTGTATATGCATCCCGATTTACAACGGAGGCTCGTTCGATTCCTTAGAGAGAGATTCCCGCAAACAATCCTAACTACCCATTCGGTTGAAATGCTTTCCGAAGTTGATCCGAAGCAGATCCTGATCATTGACAGAAAACGGGAACACTCGGCATTCGCTGACACGATGCCTGCTATGCAAAGAGCAATTGACGGTCTCGGCGCTATCCATAATATCCAGCTTTCGCGCCTTTGGGGAACCAGGAAGCTATTGCTGGTAGAAGGCAACGACATGCAGATACTCCGTCGCTTCCATGACCTTATTTCTCCCGACTCTTTAGATTCACTTGCAACAATTCCCAGCTTTCCAATCGGCGGATGGGGTGGATGGAATTATGCAGTAGGCTCATCGATGCTGCTTCAAAACGCAGGTGGGGATGAAATATCTGCATACTGCATTCTCGACTCCGACTACCACACACCCAAAGAAGTCGAGACGCGCCAGAGAGACGCGGAAGCCAAGAATGTTCGCCTGCATGTTTGGCTTAGAAAAGAGATTGAGAACTATCTTGTTATACCCGGTGCAATTCGTAGGGTAATTGGTCAAGACTGTACAGAGCCTCCATCGGTTGATGAGATTACAACTAAGCTCCAGCAGATCGCCGAATCTAACAAGAATGAAGTTTATGATAATTTTGCGGAGTCCTTTTATCTTGAAGACAAGGGAAAGGGACAAAAGACAGCGAACGAAAAGGTCCGAGCATTTCTTGATCCTAGGTGGACTGAGGGCAACGAATCGCTTCATCGAGTGTCGGGAAAGACTCTGCTCTCGACACTTTCAGAATGGAGCAAGGGTCAATACGGCGTTTCGTTTGGAATAGCGGCAATACTACATGCTCTAAGAAGAGAAGATCTGCCGGCCGAAGTTGTAGCGGTGATTTCATCTATAGAAGAGAATGAGCCTTTTTCAACCGAGAGCTAGACCGAAGGCCCCACCCAAAGTCCGACTACAAACGGCGTGTGCTCCAGGCGGGTCGCCCATGTCTGATAATCCATAACGTTGGGTGCCCCAGGTCTGGGTTTTCAGACCCGGCAATCGTTTGTAGCGCCGATCTCCAGACCGGCTGTCGCGCAGGCGTCCCCGCCAGCGCGCACTCAGCCAACGAACCCCATGGCGCGCAAGCGCCCTCCGCCCCACCGCGGGTGGCGCGGGTGGTCAGGCGTAAATCCCGCGCTGCTTGACGGTATAAGCCACACGGTCGATGGCCAGCATATAAGCGGCGATGCGGTTGTTCACGTTATGCGCCTCGGCATAGCGCACCACATCGTCAAAGCTGTCATGCAGTATCGTCTCCATCTGCTCATTGAGCAAAGCTTCCTTCCAGAAGTAGCCTTGCCGGTCCTGCACCCACTCAAAGTAACTGGCCGTCACGCCGCCCGCGTTGGCCAGAATATCCGGCATCACAAAGATGCGCTTCTCGGCCAGAATCTCATCGGCCACGGCGGTTGTCGGCCCGTTGGCGCCTTCCACAATGATGCGCGCCTTGATCTTGTCGGCATTGCGGCTGGTAATCACATTCTCGGTTGCCGCCGGAATCAGAATCTCGCATTCACTCTCCAGCAGTTCCTCGCTCGGCATCGCCTCCGCGCCGCGGAAGCCCAGAATCGTATTGTTGCGCCGCTTGTAATCCAGCAGTTGGTGAATGTCGATCCCATTCGGATTCTCCAGGCCGCCATTGACTTCCGCGACGCCCACAATCTTGTAACCGCTCTCCATCATCAGGCGCGCCGCATTCGATCCCACGTTGCCAAAGCCCTGAATCACCACTCGACAGCCCTCGACCGGCATCTTCAGATAGCGCAGGCTCTCATCGCAGATCGTCCGCACGCCGCGCCCGGTGGCTTCGGTCCGCCCGCGCGATCCGCCAATATTCAGCGGCTTGCCAGTCACAACGCTGGTCACCGTATGGCCCACGTGCATCGAGTAGGTATCCATGATCCACGCCATGGTCTGCTCGTTGGTGTTCATGTCCGGCGCGGGCACGTCTTTTTCCGGCCCAATGAAGTCGATAATCTCCGACGTATAGCGCCGCGTCATCCGCTCCAGCTCGCCCTGGCTCATCTTTTTGGGATCGCAGATCACTCCGCCCTTGGCCCCGCCAAAGGGAATATTCACCACCGCGCACTTCCACGTCATCCAACTGGCCAGCGCGCGCACCTCGTCCAGCGTCACATCCGGCGAGTAGCGGACGCCGCCCTTGCCCGGCCCGCGCGCAATCGAGTGCTGCACCCGGAAGCCGGTGAAGATCTCGATCTTGCCGTTATCCATCGTCACCGGAAAGTGCACGATGACCTCGCGCGCCGGCATCCGCAGCAGCTTCCACAAACCGTCTTCCAGGTTCAACTTGCGCGCCGCAAGGTCGAATCGTGCCTCCTGGGCCTCCCAGGGATTGATCTCCTGCTCGAGTGATACCGTCGTCATAGACCTCTCCAATTCCGTTTGCCTGCCCTCTCGGAATTGCTCTCCAAAAGGCGTCCACTCAAACATCATAGACGAGGGAGAGTCCTTTGTTCAGCATTCACCCGCAATGCCTTGCCGTTCCCGCGATCCGGTTGGGATTTCGCGAGCCAAAACCGAATCTGCCCAGCGGGCGGGTCTTCGGGAATGCGGCGTCGGACGATTGTGAAAGCGCCAGTGAGTGCATTCACCAAGCGGCAGGACGGCCTCCAAACTTGATTTGCAGACCATCCTGCCGCGTGAAAATCACTGCTGGCCGAGAATGACAGGCAAGCCGTCTTTGCCGCCGATGATAACGACTTTTGCGTTGTCAGAGGCCGCCAGCTTTTCTGTCGCTTCAATGCCTTTCCACTTGAGCAGCGGCTCGGTGATTCCCTTGGTTACGATGTTCTGGAAATCCTGAATGCCCTGCGCCTCGATAGCCTTGCGCTGTGCTTCCTTGCGCTCCTTGTCGAGGGTAAAGTCCATCTGCTGCGCCTGTTGCTGCGCGGTCATCTTTTGCTCGATTGCGGTGAGCAGTTGCGCGGAGGGTTTTACTTCGCGAATGAAGACCTGCTGAATCACAACGCCGGCGCCGGAAAACCCTTGATACTGTCGCAGAATCTCATTGATCGAGCCATTCATGCGGGTGCGAATCATCTCCGCCATGGCGGCGCGCTTGGATGCGTATGCCTCCTCAAAGGTATATTGCGAGGTGCTGTCGGGCACCGCGGAGCGAGCGGCGGAACGGACGATGTTGCTGGCGTAATCGGTTCCAAGGTGGCGATAGACCCAAGGCGCATCGGCGTCCACCAGCTTATAGACAATGCTGACATTCAGCGTGAGCACTACGCCGTCGGAGGATTGCGCAAAGATCGAGTCGTCTCCTTTGACCTCGCCTTCACCCTCGCCTGAGACCATGGTGTAAGTCTGGCTGCGCACCGACATTTCAGTCACGGAGGCGAAGGGATTGATGGTGTGCAGACCTTCAGGGATGATGTAGGGCTGCACACTGCCGTAGATCACCGGCACGCCCACCTGCCCCGCGCTGACTGAGGTGATGCATGAAGCGACGATAAACAGCAGCCCTGTCACCGTTGAGACGGACGCAATAATCGTCAGGGCGTGAGCCGGAAAACCTTGATTGACTCCGGGAATATCCTCTTTGAGAAAATGGCTGGGATGGCCGGCATCGGCCTTTGCCAACTGGCTTGAAGATTCTTTGATGCGATGAGCCGCAATACTGGCGGCAAACGCTGCAAGCAGAAAGACACAACCCACGATGAACATTGGTCCGTGCGTCCTTTCAAAAAAGCGGAGTGATTTGTAACGCCAGAATACGCCTCCTGGGGATGAGTGGCGACGATTTTTTGCAATGCCCTCGGCGGCGGCGCGGGGGATATTTGCAGAAAATCTTCGAGCAGGATTCATCTTCAATCGATCCACAACAGGAGTAAACTAGATTATCAACCAGTTGGTTGCTGGAATGGGGTGGATTATGCCGGGCACGGAGAGCGCTTATACCCAGATTGGGGCCTTTGACGCCAAGACCAAACTCTCTGAGATTCTGCGTAAAGTGGATCAGGGTGAGCGGTTCACCATCACTCTGCGGGGAAGGCCTGTGGCCAATCTGGTGCCTGTGGCGCAGGATCGTTCGGCGGCCAGGGTTGCCGCTGCTGTCGAGGCCCTACGCAATTTTCCCAAGGTTGAGGGCATTCCCGGCGATACGGTTCTGGAGTGGATTCGCGAAGGAAGAAAGTGAGAGCAGAGCATGGAATTGGTTCTCGATGCCTCCGCAACGCTGGCTTGGCTGGTCAGGCGCGTCGATCCCGCCCAAGAGCGATTGGCAGATGAGGTGCTTGGAGTCATTCAGGCCCGCGGCGCCATGGTTCCATTGCTGTGGTACCCCGAAGTTGCCAATGGAGTGTTGGTGGCTGAGCGCAGAGCCGGAGTCAGCGCTTCCACATCCGCGGCCTTTCTGGATCTCGTTGATACGCTGCCGATTGTCGAGGACAAGACGCGGCCATTTGCCGTGCAGGCGACGGTGCTGGAGTTGGCCCGCTCTTACAATCTCACCGCCTACGACGCGACCTATCTGGAACTCGTTCTGCGCACCGGCAGAGCGCTGGCCACATTCGACCGGCAGTTGGCAAAGGCCGTGCGGCTGGCTGGTGGGCGGGTCTTCAGCTAGAAGCAGTAGTTGCGCGCCCGTAAAAAACTAACTTTTGCAGAACACTGGGGCGCTTTTGAGGACCGATCCGGCTACTGTCCTTTAACCCGAGCTTGATGAGCGCATTGGGCTGTTGTCAACAGCTGACATTCAAGCATCACATTACGGACTGCTTGGTGGCTTCTCAGGAGTGTTGTTTCCTGGCTGGAGTTTTCGCATTTTCCCAGTTCTGAAAATCGAGACATGGGACGACCACGATTCGCTTCAGCCAATAAGACAAGTGGTAGGATGAAACTCTATGATCCAAGATGACACTTTATTATTCTTTGACATCTGGACCAGTAAATGAGGGCTGAAATGGAGATTCTAGCTAATGGCAAAGAGAGAATTTCGTAAAGCGCCAAGCCTTGCGGCTGAGCGTGTCTCACGGAGTCTGATTGCGGGATTCCTCAGTTCGAGAGGATACCAGGTCACAGAAGACGCTCAGAAGATGGTCGGCGCAGCAATCACGCAAACGGTTTACGCAATATCGCCGGGCGGTCAGCCACTTGGTATTAGAGTGAAGCTCTGCTGGCGCCGCATCAGCAAACATGAAACCTACGCAGCGTCTCAGCTCATTTCTGAGGTGAAGGTAGTGTCCAGTCTTTTGTGTAAACAGTCTGGTTGAAGTTTTGTTTCCGATT
>CAZDYU010000155.1:0-8455 GCA_964509755.1 uncultured Occallatibacter sp.
TTGCTTACGCCGCCGTTGGCGGCGACGCAGTTGGCATCCGTAAAGCTGACGCCGGTGTTAGTAAGAATGTTAGGCAGCGAGTCGTCTTCGATGACCAGCACGAAGCGAACATTCGAGGGGGCCGCGGCCAGGATGTTGTAAATGGGGGTAATGTAATCGTTCTCGTACTCCTGAATACCTGTGCCCGTGAGCGCAGTGGTGTAGCCCTTGGGGATGTCGCCGCCGGCGATGCTGAGTTCGCCGTTGGAGGCCAATGCCGCGCAATCGCGATCGGGAAGATCGTAAATGACGAGCTGGACGACGATCTCAGCGCCATTGGCTTGTGCAACCGCGGCGTTGATATGTCCCTGGAGGCCCAGGCGATTGCTGTTCACCGAACCGCCCGCGATAGCCGCGATGCGGTCCAACCAGACGAACGTCGGCTGCTTGGCGACTGTAGCCATCTGTCCCGCGAGTGAAGGCTCGGCGGCTTGCGCGGTGGCGACTTCAGCGGCGTAATCCGGGCTGACGTACACCGAAGCGCCGACATACGGATTGGCAACGTGGGTCTGTGCAAAAGCACCCGGTGCAACAACTGTTAGTAGTAAAGCCGCGAATACCGCAAGGTACCCGCTCAGTCGGCGAACACTAGCCCGCCCACAGGGAGGATTGAACTGCTGAACCATAATTTCTCCTTACATCACATAATCCGATTACGGCACTCCACACAGAAGCGCTTCTTCGTAGCATGATGCCGGTATAAGGACCGCACTCGGCAGTCCGGGTCAATTGATTATTGACTCGGGCCGGGTTTAGGCTGAACTTAGGATCTTTGGTAGATCGTATGAAAGGGAAAAAGGAAACTCTGAACCAGAAGTGTATGAAAAAGAAGTATTTTTAGAACGAGGTGCATTCTAAAGTGAAACGCTTTCCAGCAAATGTGCAAGAACCATATTGCAAAAAGTCTGTCTTCGGTGCCATTGCCTATGAGAAAAAGACTGGAGCTACAATGAAGCCTGGAAGTAGTGTGGATTTTCCACCCAACTTGTTCTCAAGAGCATCTCCAGGTGGTTTTGGTTCTCCTTGGGGCGGCTGATTATCTTCAACCCCTCCGTTGGCTAGCCACCCCAGAGCCGTCCAGGCCCTTACATTTCCATCGGGGTTCAATCCTTCAAACCTTCCAGAATCTATGTGGATCGGGAAACGGTTGGATAGGTGCATTACTGCATGGACAGACAAGAATCCTTTATTTGTGCTTAGAATCAATTATTTATTAAAACGGCAGAGATTTTATTCTTGGAGTATGATACTCTCACACCCCAAAAGGGTGAACTCATAACGCAGCTTTGCGAACCGGAAACTTCTTATGTTGAACGAGACGCTTAAAGAAGAGAAGATTGCTCCCGAGGTGATTAAAAGGCAACTGAAGCGAATTCAGAGCAGCCCGCACTTCAGCCACAGCCGTCGCTATCCGAACTTCCTGAATTACGTAGTCAACAAAACTCTTGAAGGGCATCAGGACGAACTGAAGGAAAGAATCATTGGGGTCGAGGCATTTGGCCGTCTGCCGAATTACGACCTCAATGAAGATCCCATCGTTCGCGTCACTGCTGGCGAGGTCCGCAAGCGTCTGGCCCAGTATTACTACGAGGCAGGCCATCAGGAAGAGGTGCGGATCGAACTGCATCCTGGCTCCTATATTCCTGAATTCAAATTCTTTGCGGTCACCGGACCCGAGAAGCCAGTGGCGCCAGCCGCGCCAGTCCCACTCATAATTCCCACCTCAAACCCGCCTCTGCCGGTCAAGGCCGAGAGGTCGCCGCTGCGATTCTTTCATTCGTTCAGGTTCTCCGGCGCAAAAATTGTTCTCGCCATGGGCGTTTTTGCCATCGCGCTTGGCTTGATCTCTCTGCTGATGCGACCCTCGCCTTTGGAGGAGTTCTGGCGGCCAGTGATTGGTTCTTCCAGCCCGGTATTGATCTCTGTGGGCTCGGTAATGGCGCTTCTGGATCGCCAACCCACCACCTCCGGAGGCTCAAATGTCGGCGACCACCCTCTTTATTCCGACCCAGTGGCGCTGGCGGATACCATTGCCATCTCGACCCTACAGCAAGTGCTCTCAAGCCACAACAAGGTCAGCAGCATTGAATCATCCGCGGAGACCACCTTTTCGGATTTGCAGCGAGGCCCGGTGATCCTCGTCTCCGGATTCAACAACCCCTGGACCATGCGCTTGACCGAGCCATTGCACTTTCACTTACTTCGTCCAACTCTCCACGAATTCGAGATTCAGGACAGTGGCGACCCCAGCAGCAAAAAGTGGGCGATCAACACGCTGATTCCATTTTCAGAAATGAACCGCGATTACGGCCTCATAGCGCGCTTTCACGACCCCACCACCGACCAGATCATCCTGGTTTCGGCCGGCCTCGGCGAAAATGGCACCGTCGCCGCAAGCCAGCTGCTTACCACTGGCAAGTACTTCAAAGAGTTGCGACAAGAGCAACTGTTGCCCAAGCCGGATCAGAACTTTGAAGCTGTGATTGAGACGGAGATCATCAACGGCCGGCCCGGCCCGCCTCGCATCGTCGCCACTTATCTGTGGTGACGGCGTACATGAAAGCGCTTCACAGAGTCAGCGCGGATGCGGGAAGAAGAGATAAAAGGACGCCGAGGGCACAAAGAATCCACGGCCAGAATCATGCAGTTCTCCCGATCCTATGATTCGAGCCGTAGGGGATAAGGCCGCGTATTTTCAAAACAAAACCGGCTGCTTAAAGGATGTAGCGCGACAAGTCTTGATCCTTGACGATAGACGCAACCATTGTTTTCACGTACTCGGCGTCGATCAGGAAGACCTTTTCAGGACCGGCGACGGTGGTGCGTTCCTGATAGGGCAAAGGTGTGGAAGACTCGCTTTTGATAGCTTCCGAGAGCCGCGCGGCAGCCTCTTCATCCGGAGCTTTGCGAGCCACGTCAGGCGCCAGGAAGCTGACATCTTCCAGCACGCGCTCCATGATGGTGTGCAGGCGGCGCGCTCCGATGTTTTCGGTTTGCTCATTAACCTTGAAGGCAAACTCGGCCATCTCGCGCAAAGCCTCGGGAGAGAACTCCAGCTTGACTCCCTCAGTTTCCAACAGCGCGGAGTATTGCTTGGTGAGCGAGGCCTTGGGCTCGGTGAGAATGCGCAGAAAATCATCGACAGTCAATGACTTCAATTCGACGCGAATAGGAAAACGGCCTTGTAACTCAGGGATAAGATCGCTGGGCTTGGAGACATGAAATGCGCCTGCGGCGATGAAGAGAATGTGGTCGGTGCGAACCATGCCATAGCGGGTGTTGACGGTGGTTCCCTCGACGATGGGGAGTATGTCGCGCTGCACGCCCTCGCGCGAGACGTCAGGCCCGTGGCCGCCCTCGCGGCCGGCGATCTTGTCGATTTCATCGAGGAAGACAATGCCGTTGGACTCGACGCGCTCGACCGCGGCGCGATTGACCGAATCCATGTCGATGAGGCGGCCCTCTTCTTCCTGGACGAGATAGTCGAAGGCGTCGGCGACCTTCATCTTGCGCTTCTTGGAGCCGCCCCCGAAGATATTGGGCAGCATGTCCTTGAGGTTCATCTCCATGTCTTCAAGGTTCTGATTGCTGATGATTCCAAACTGCGGCGTGCCGCGCTCACGCACATCGAGCTCGACCATGCGCTCGTCGAGTTTACCTTCGCGGAATTGCTGGCGCAGCTTCTCTCGCGAGCGCTGGTAGCTGTCGGTTCCGGGCAGCGTGAGCTGGCCCTCTTGCGCGGGCGGAGTAGGCGGCGGAGGAGGCAGCAACACGTCAAGCAGGCGCTCCTCGGCGTTCATCTCGGCGCGGTCTTCCACCTCTTCCAGACGCTCCTCGCGGACCATGTCGATGGCGATCTCGACCAGGTCGCGAATCATGGACTCGACATCGCGGCCGACGTAGCCGACCTCGGTAAATTTGGAGGCTTCAACCTTGAGAAAGGGCGAGCCGGTGAGCTTGGCCAGGCGGCGCGCAATTTCGGTTTTTCCCACGCCGGTGGGGCCGATCATGATGATGTTCTTGGGCATGATGTCGTCGGCGATGTCGGGCGGCAGCTTCTGGCGGCGCTGGCGATTGCGCAGGGCAATGGCCACGGCGCGCTTGGCGGCCTTCTGGCCGACGACGTGCTTGTCGAGCTCGGTGACGATTTCGCGCGGCGTCAGCTCGTCGAGCGAGACGTCTTGTTCTTCAGCGGAAGCGGGGAGGTAGATGGCCATGTCTTTTAGATTCTATTCTCTCAGGCTTTGCCGCCGCGCGCGAGTGCAAGCGTCTACTGCGCGTACTGCATAGCCAACAAACGAATCATCCCTGCACGGAAAACACGAAATCTAAGCCTTGCAAGCGGCTCCCAACCGGTAGATTACAGAGAATCTTTGGCGGGGGCCAGGATCTCCAGCTTAGGGAAGTAGGTTCGATAGCGGGCGGCGTCTCGCGTGAGAATTGCCAACTGCTCGATTGCGGCGTGCGCGCCGATGTAGAAATCTGGGAGTGGGGTTGACTTTTCGCCGCCGCGACGGCGGTAGGTCAGAAAACACTTCCCGGCAAGAAAGCCGGCCTCCCAGGGCAGCGAGACTCGCTGGAAGATGCGGCCCGGCAAAGCGGTATCCAACGATTCAATGGTCTGAAATCCAATCGACACTTCGGCATAAATAATTGGATTGATCAGCAGAGCCGAGTATTCGGCACACTCGGCCAGTGCTTGACTGGACCACGATGCCCATTTGGGGTCGCCGGTGGCGATGTCCAGCAGAACATTGCTATCCACAAGGACACCGCGGCAACGGCCAAGCCGGAGGGCAAGATTGCGCAGAAGCGGTTTCATGCCGCTTACCTGTATCCTCTGGTCAACGCCATGATTTCGTCGGTGGACAAGCGGGAGTTGGCGCTGCCGCGCAGGGCATGAAGAGCGGCCTGCCCTCTGGCGCTTCCTGCTCCATTTGGCCGGGATTTGCGAATGCGTGCGTGATCGTCCGCAAGTTCAAACTCGACCTCGGTGTGGGGAAGCAGACCTAAACGAAGGCGGACGTGCTGGGGGATAGTCACCTGACCTTTGCTGGTAATCTGCATCGGTATTACTCCTACTAGTAAGTATAAGAGGGCTTGAAGGTGCGCGCAACACGAAGGAATACAGTCCGGCGTGTGGTTGCCGTTGATGGCATACAACCTCCGTTGAGAAACTGTTCTTACACGCGGTATATATCAATGTATATAGATGATTCCCGGCAAAATGGACAAAGGTCGGCGCGGCGTGAACTTGATGAGCGAGAGGTCTTGTTCTTCAGCAGATGCGGGGAAAAAGATGGCCATTCTTTTCCAGTTCTGAATTCTTAGTGTGTTCCAGTGGGCGTTGAACTTCGGAGTTCCTTGCGGATCACAAATTTCAATCCCGACCAGGTGTCGTCAATTGCGCAGACCTTTACGTCTACGAAGGGCGTTTTGAGCGCGTATTCGCGAATCAAGTTATCCGTCAAATCGGTGCGAATTCCTGAAGATTTTTTGGGCCACGCAACCCAAATCATCCCCTCGGTGCGGATAGCTTCCGTCAGCGCTCCGAATTCTGCCTTGAAGACCGCGGCAGAATCGGCAAAAAGCAGTACCACGTCGAGATTCTCCTCCAATTTCGCACTTGCGTATCCTTGTAGCTCTTCCGGCAATCTGGAAGGCGGGTTGCGCAGCAGGACTCTCTGACCATCCTTGATTCCGAGTTTCTTCAACAATGGCGTGCCGGAGTAACCTGCCATTGAAACATCCCTCAGGGGGCTAAAGCCCGCACATTTTTTCGCTGCTGGCGGCACGACTAAAGTCGTGCCCTTTCAGAACACGAGTTTAGTTGGACTGCTAGCTGCT
Organism: uncultured Occallatibacter sp.; assembly: GCA_964509755.1. Classification (GTDB taxonomy): domain Bacteria; phylum Acidobacteriota; class Terriglobia; order Terriglobales; family Acidobacteriaceae; genus Telmatobacter. The sequence continues at coordinate 5,887 of CAZDYU010000155.1, forward strand.
CAACTCCTCAATGGTAATGCGGTCGTTGGTGTAGATGCAGATTTCGCCGGCAATCCTCATGGCTTTTTCGGCGATCTCTCTTGCGCCCAAGTCGGTGTTTTCAAGCAGGGCGCGGGCGGCGGCGGTGGCGTATGCGCCGCCGGAGCCGATGGCGGCGAGCGGCTCATCGGGATCGATGACATCGCCGGAGCCGGAGATCAGGAAGGTCTGATTCTGGTCGGCAACCACCAGAAGAGCCTCGAGATTGCGCAGCATCTTATCGGTGCGCCAGTCCTTGGCCAGTTCGACGGCGGAACGGTTGAGGTTGCCGGCGTACTGCTCCAGCTTGGTTTCAAAGCGGGCAAAGAGCGAGAACGCGTCGGCCGTGGAGCCGGCAAATCCAGCCAGGATCTTGTCCTGGTAGAGGCGGCGAATTTTCTTGGCGGAATGCTTGAGGACGTGGTCGCCGAGGGTGACCTGGCCATCGGCGGCCATGACGACCTGGCCGTTGCGGCGGACACAGATGACGGTGGTGGAACGTATTCTGGCGCGCGAGCGATTCCGGGAGTGCTGTTCCGCTGGGTAACTGGTAGACGAAGCCATGAAAAACCTCAGCAAACGGGGCATCCGGCTAGCCGGAAGTCCTTGAAGTTGCAGTCACGAGTATATCGCAGCGCGAACGGCTGGGCTTTACTGGTACGCGAGCCCATGACTTTTCCCGAAGCTGTGACATAGAACCTGAGAGTTGATGCGATGCGAACTTTCCAGGGAGAAAGAAGCGTGGACCGAAAGACGCTACCTTGAGTCGATTGCTTATTAATCTAATCTGCCGGAGGAGCATTATGAAAGTGCTGCCAGATGGCTTCGGCGGTTTTTCTTGGGACTACGGCGGCCAGGGACTCGGCGGTGGCTTGCTGCACATCGCGCAGGCTGCCGAAGTGAGTTAGCAGGCGCTGGCGTGTTTGCTGGCCTACGCCGGGAATGTTCAGTAGCTCCGAGTCGCGGTCGCGCATGGCGCGGCGCTGGCGATGATAGCCGACGGCGAAGCGATGGCTCTCGTCGCGGATGAGCTGAATGAGATGGAGGACCGGGGAGCGGCGGTCGAGGACGATGGGGTCGTCTTCATTGCCGTAGAGGTAGATGATCTCTTCGCGCTTGGCAATCGAGGCCAGGGGCTGCGTGGTGAGGCCGAGGGATTCCAGGGCCTCGGCGGCGGCGTGAAGCTGGCCGAGGCCGCCATCGACGAGGATGAGGGAGGGGAGGGTTTTGGGCTCTTTTGAGGTCTTTCCCTCGGGGGCTAAACAGACTTCGGAAATACTCGGAATTTCGGGTGAAACTGGCAGAAAGTGTCCCTCCGCGGCTAAAGCCGGTACTGATTCTGTTGGCTTTATGCGGGGGTTGAAACCCGCGCCTCCCTCCGTTTTGAGTTTTTCCGCAGCCTCTAAAGCCCGCGACGATGTTGGGGCATCTTCGGCACGATTGAAGTCGTGCCCTGATACGGAACCCGTGTCAGTTACGGAGCCAGTGTCTTGCGGCGTTTTGATTCCTTCGAGGAGGCGGCGATAGCGACGGGTGATTACTTCGCGCATGGACGCAAAATCGTCCACGCCGAGGACGGTGATTACCTTGAATTTGCGATAGGCTTGCTTGTTCATCTTGCCGTCTTCCCAGACGACCAGCGAGGCTACCGTCTCCGCGCCTTGAATGTGGGAGATGTCAAAGCACTCGATGCGGCGGGGCAGTTCGGGAAGCATGAGCACGTCGGCCAGCGCCTCCTGAATGGCCTTGCGCGAGGGTTCCAGCACTCGGAATCGCTGGATGTACGACTGACGGGCGTTCTGCCCGGCCAGGTCAATCAGGGATTTTTTCTGGCCGCGCTGCGGTACCGCGATCTCAATGCGATGACCGGTGCGCTCAGTGAGCAGCGTGGAGAGCGCTTCGCGGTCATCGAAGTCAACCGGGACAAGGATGGTGCGCGGAATGTAGTGCTGGTCGATGTAGAGCTGCTTGAGGAGCGCGGAGAAGATCTGGCCGGCGTGGAAGGGCGGTTCGTTGGTGGCGGGTTGGGGTTCGAGGTTACCCACCCATTCGCAAAGAACGCGAATGGATGGGGCACCCGGCTCTTCCTGATCCCTGACCCCTGACCCCAGATCCCTGACCTCCATCAGTTCCGGCAAGTCCTCCCAGAAGTATTCGCGGCGATCGACGATTTTGCCGGCGCGCACATGAAAGAGATTGACGGCCAGCGAACCGGCTTCAAAATGGTAGCCGAAGACATCGGCCTCGTCGCTCTGCTCGGCGGTGTCGGCGCGCTGCTTGACGTGCAGATCGTGAATGGTGGAGATCTGGTCGCGGAGGCGAGCGGCGGCTTCAAAGTGCTCGGCTTCGGCAGCGGCAATCATGCGCGCGGTCAGTTCGCGCTCCAACTCGGCGGATCGGCCTTCAAGCAGCAGTTGCGCATCGCGGACGGCTGCGGCGTAAATCTCTGGCGTGGTCAGGGCCTCAACGCACGGGCCTAGGCAGCGATGCATGTAGTACTGGAGGCAGGCGCGGGGATGGTAGCGGGAGAGATCGACCTTGCAACTGGGGA
>CAZDYU010000156.1:0-8036 GCA_964509755.1 uncultured Occallatibacter sp.
GCGCCATCGCAATGCAGGATTCAAGCTCGGACGCAATACCAGCCATCGTCGCGCCTTGCTGCGCAACCTGACTACGTCCGTCATCGTCGAAGACCGTGTCGAGACCACTTTGACCAAGGCCAAGGCAGTCCGTCCGCTGGTCGAGAAGATGATCACCCTCGGCAAGAAGGGCGATCTCCACTCGCGCCGCCAGGCACTGAGCTTTTTGATGACCGACAAGGCCGTCGATCGGCTCTTTGAAATCGTAGCCGAGCGCTACAAGGATCGTCAGGGCGGCTATCTGCGCATCGTCCGGACCGGATTCCAGAAGGGCGATGGGGCTGAGAAAGCCTTCATCGAACTGCTGGGCGCCGAAAAGCAGCTCGATGCAAAACGCCAGAAGCGCGACGAGATCAAGGCCAAGAAGCGCGCCGATCTGGAAAAGCAGTTGGAAGAAGCCAAGACCGAAGAGGTCAAGGAAGCCAAGGAAGAAGCCGCTTAAAGGCGGTGCTGTCCGGGTGGAATTTCTCTACGCTGGGCAAGCGTAGCGCGGGCGCGTCCCTTTGCGGGGACGCGCCCGTGCTTGTTTACGGAGCCAATTCCTCCCATGAACGCTGGGCAGCGCATATGCGTCATTACCTAAGGGATCGTTCCTGTATGAAGAAGACACTCTTTCTCTTTCTGCTGAACTGCTCAGTTCTTGCCGCACAAATTATGCCCGCGCCTACTGAGCTTCCCGGCGATCCGTTTTTTATCAAGCAAGCCTGGCATGTGGGTGGCAACGGAGATAGCTTGAATGCCATGGTTCTGGACCCGGTGCGCCTCCAACTTGTCCTTGCCTCTCGCAATGCGGTTGTGGCCGAGGACGTGAAGTCGGGCGTCGTCACGGGAAAGATTTCAGAGACGCAAGGCGCCTTTGGAATCGCACTGGACAATACAAACGAGTTCGGCTATCTCAGTGACAGCCTATACAACCATGTGGTCGTCTTCGACCAGCGTGCTCTCCGCGCTGTCGGTAGGATTCATACTGCCCCCAATCCAACCACAGTCCTTTTTGAAGCTGCATCCGGCCTGATTTTTGTCGTCTGTAATGTTCCTGCGCCGGGGAGCCGCGGATACTTGAACTTCACGGAGAGACCGTGGATGAGAACCGACGTTGCCGTTCCCCCTCTCTCTCGCAGCACGCAAGCAAGACCAACACCACGCGCCGCACCAGCGCGGCCAACCGCTCATAATAGCCAATCAGGCATGGCCGCGAAAGATGAAAACTTTTCAGTTGTCACGGTCATTGACGCGAACACTTGGAGGGATCTCGCCGATATCAAGCTTCCAGGTCATATAGCGTTTGTGCAGACCGCGGGCGATGGAAAAATATATGTGAGCATTCCCGATCATAAGGAAATTGTTCGCTTGGACGCGGAGATGCTTGGTGAGAAGTTAAGGCGCGAGGTCGCGGATACGGGCATTCCCCCAGAACATACGCCCAAAGAGGTGCAGTTGCGAACTGGGCAGCCATTCGCTCCAGGCCCCGATTGGCCCCGAGTCTCGGTGCAGACACTGGACTGGAGCGGCAGCCGCAAGTCTGACGAGTTTCGGGACGGCGCAATTCTCATCTTTCCCATGGATCGGGATTGCAGTGAACCAAATGCACTGGCAATCGACATTCGCCATGTGAAGCTCTTCGTATCTTGCGAGAAAATGAGAATGTCGGTGCTGGATGCCAATACGGGTCAGTTAGTTACAACTTTGCCAACAGGACCGGCGACAAACGCGCTTGCGTATGATGCGGATCGTGGATTGATCTACGCGGCAAATAGCGGCGGAAACGGAAGCCTCACAATCATCAGGCAGCATATTTCAGATTCTTATGCCGTAATTCAGAACCTGCCTACGGACCATTGGGCAAGAGCCCTCCTATCTGATCCTGGCACGGGCTTGGTCTATCTGGCCACCGATTACAGCGATCCGGAAGGTAAAAAGCTCCCATCGGATCCGGCCCCGCGAGGCTTTCAATTGCTGGTCATTGGGCATTGAGGTGAACCCACTCGACCGGCAAAGGCCCGTAATAGGCGAACGATCCATGAGACGCCGGCCAACAACAGCGCCCCGTCTCCCGGTCATTGAAGAATTGCCGCTGCCCAGCTACTTACTCATCCCCGACAGCAGCGGAGCCTGAGCTTTATGCATCGCATCCGAGAAAAATTTACCCTCATCGGTGAGTTCGTAGGTATCCCATGAGGAGATCATGCTCGGTCCCCACTCCGGATCGAAGCACCACACAACCCACCCGATGCCTCTCGATTCCAGATAAGTTGTAATCTCGCTTCCGTAAGTCTCATTCTCCTTCTTTGAGCCCAGGTGCGCATCGTAACCTATCTCGGTTGCAATGATCGGATAGCGCTCCGCGGCAAAGCCGAAATCCTCTTCCCACTTCGCCGGCCACGGCTGCGGCCGCTTGTTCGGATACGGATGAGTCACGTAGCCGATGCGTTCGGCCCGAATGGGGCTGATGCGCAGCGGCGCCAGATCGTAGGCCCAGTCCAGGCCGGCCACCAGCGGAATCGTCTCCTTGTCGGCTGCGCGAATGATTCCGATCATATCCTCGTTGATCTGGCGCCACTCCTCCCACGTCATCGTCCCCAGCAGTCCACCAAAGAGTGTCGGCTCGTTAAACAGTTCAAAGAACGCCACCGTATGATTGCCGTTAAAGTGTGCCGCCATAATCCGCCAGAAGTTATAAGTCTCCGGCAGGCTGGTCTCATACATTGGATCCTGGAACATGCCAGCCTTCAGATTGCCAATCGAGTGCCAATCGATATCGACATACAATCCAAGCTCGGTGCACCACTGAACCGCTTGATCCAGCAGCGCCAGGTAATTTGCAGCGCCGCGCCCGCGCCATGCCACCGGATGCACCGGGATCCGCACCACCGTTGCGCCAGTCTCCTTGACCTTGACAAAGAAATCCTTGCTCCAGTGGCCGCCGCTCTCCAGCTTGTCCGGATCGGCAATATTCACGCCGCGGAATAGTACCGGCTTGCCCGCCGGATCCACAAAGCGATTGCCGCTGACCGAGATCAGCGGAAGCTTCTTTGCGTCCGGACTGGTCATTGGCTTGGAGAGATAGGCCGCATGCCACCAATCGTTCAACTTCCCGGTCGTGGGATCCGTGGTCTGCCCCAGCGCGCTCACGCCACTCAGAATTGCAAAGAGGCCAACGGCAATCGTAATTCGCTTCATAGACGGTTTTCCTTCGCGCGGAGCCTGGCAAATTCTTTCCGCTGCACTCCCCGATACTTGGATGAATAACCTGATTTTAGTCCTCGAAAACATACCTTGTCGATCTTGCGATTCCCTTGTGTTGCAGCCTTCAACACGCGTGCCGTAAGGCGCATCGGCAAAAACTGTCAGATTTCCGTACAAATGCCAAAAGCCGGAATTGCAACTTTATCCTATTGATATATTTAGCCTTAATAAAACAAATGGGCTTCCTTCCCGAAAGATGTCACCAAGCGCTCACCGATTGTCGATAAAACATCATAAGCTCTAGCTAGTCATGGCTTGAGAAGATAGGATAGTCTTCCAGGCAGGTCGTAGCGGACACTTTTGGTCACCACTATGAGAAAGACAGCGATCAGTTACGCAAGCGGACGAAGAGGGCTGCGCGCCTTCGTTGCGTTCTGCGCCATGTTCTTCTCATTCCTTCCATCTTTGAACTATGCGCAGACGCGCGGTCCCGCCGGGCCTCAGCAGGCTTTGCGCACCGTGCAGGAGCTTTTCCATCTGAGCAAGGCCGACGCCGTCAAGTCAATTCCGGTTGAGCTTGATGCCGTGGTGACCTATTCCGATCCCGAGTGGGGTCTTTTGTTTGTGCAGGATCGAAGCGGCTCAACCTACATCGACGTGCACGGCTCAAGCACAAAATATCCCCCCGGTTCGCGCATCCGCATAGATGGCGTGTCGACCATGGGCTATGTGTCGCCAGAGGTGGCTCGGGCGAAAATTACCGTTCTTGGCCACGGCATGCTCCCCAATCCGCAGCAGAAAAGCGTAGCCGAGCTTGACGCCGGCGGGGCAGACAGCAGTTGGGTGGCGACCGAAGGCGTGCTGCACCCCTGCGAGAAGCTCTGGGACCGGGTCTGCTTCCATATTTTGGATGGGAAGAAACTGGTTTGGCTGATCATACCGCTTCCCGACGGCCCGGCGGCGCATAACCTTATCGGAGCCCGCGTGCAGGTAAGAGGAGTCTGCGGCAGCCACCTGGACGCGACAAACAAGCGCGTGGCGGCGCAGCTCTTCGTCAATAGTCTCGACGATATCCAGGTTGAAGACCCTCCCTTGCTGGAAAGCTCTTTTTTACCGCCTATTGCCATTCAGGAGCTGCGCGCCTCGGATGCGGAGCAGCGATTCGTGCGCCAGAATCACGTCCGCGGCACGGTGACTTGGCGGTCTCCGGGTCTGTTCTCCATCGAGGACAGCTCCGGCGCGCTGTTCGTCGAAACCGAAAAAAACGTAGTTGTCCATACCGGGACCGTGGTAGACGTGATCGGATTTCCGAGCCATGGTGAATTTGGCTTGCAGATGTCGGATTCCAGCGTCTCCCTGGCCGCGGTACAGCCCAGCACTGGCGGCATCGCGCCGCTCGATGTGACCGCCGCCGAGGCGCTCAAGCGCTCCCTGAATGGAAGGCAAGTGCATTTGAAGGCGCGCCTGGTCAGTCAGAGTGTCAATGCAACCAAGTATGTCTATGAGTTCGAGGACGGAGAACTGCGCTTCAGCGCGACCCTCCAGCGCAACGATGCTACGCGCGAGACGGTTGTCCTCTCCCGCGATTCCATCCTCGAGCTGACCGGTGTCGCGGTAATCCGAGGCGGAACGCCAGAGTGGCCGGCGTCGCTTTTGATTCTGATCGATTCGCCGGCGGATATGGTGGTGCGCGGAGGGTCTGGATGGCTGACGCTCAGGCGCGCTCTGATCATATTGATTATTGTGCTCCTCTGTGTACTGATGCCGCTGCTTTGGGGAACAACCCTGAGGCGAACCGTGCGCAAGCAGACTGTCGCTTTGCGTCAGCAGGCTGACACGATCCAAGCCCGACTGCAGAATGAACTGAAATTGGAGAAGCGCTTCCGCCGCCTCTTCGAGCGCAATCTCGCCGCCGTTTATACCTGGCGCTCCGACGGCCTCATCGTTGACTGCAACCTGGCCTTGGTGCGCCTGCTCGGCTTTCAATCGCGGGATGAGTTGATCGGCCGCTCCTACTGGGATTTTCAGGTCGATGCCGCGCACCGCGAACAAGTCGGCGCTCTCCTTCCCGAAGAAGGCCTGAGCAACCGCGAGGCAACCCTGCGCCGCGGCGATGGCGCGATTGTGCATTTGCTGATGAACATTACGCCCGTCGAATCCGCCGAGGGCATCTTGTATGAGACCACCGCCATCGATGTGACCCAGCTCCGACAGCATCAGGCCGAGTTGCAGAGAGCCAAAGATGCGGCGGTCTACGATTCGCTCAACGATCCGCTGACCGGCCTGCCCAATCGCCGCTTCCTCTCCGAGACGCTGACCGCGCTCCTGGTTGAAGAGCATCAAGATGCCGGCAGAATCGCCCTGCTCTATCTCGACCTGGATGGATTCAAGCTGGTCAATGACAGCCTGGGTCACGCCGTCGGCGATGCACTCTTGATCCAGTTGGCGGCGCGCCTCCGCTCCTGGGTGCGCCAGGGCGATCTGCTGGCTCGCCTGGGCGGCGATGAGTTCATGGTAATCATGCACCAGATTCATGCCCGGGAAGATGCGGTGATGCTGGCCGAAAGCCTGCTTGAAGAAATCGCTACTTCTTTTGAGGTCAAAGGCCATACTCTTTCCATTGCCGCCAGCATCGGCATCAGCATCTTTCCCGACGACGCCACCAATGCCGAGGAGCTGATGCAGCAAGCCGACAGCGCCATGTACGTTGGCAAGCGGGAAGGCAAGAATCGCGTCACCTGTTACAACCCGCAGATCGGCTCTGAAGTCCATGAGCGCCTATCCCTCGAGCACTTGTTGCGAGGCGCTATCACCCGCGGCGAAATCTTCATTCACTACCAGCCCGAGTTCGACCTCAACGATCTCCGCCTCACCCGCTTTGAAGCTCTGGCCCGCTGGACTCATCCAACCGTAGGGCAGATTCCTCCGGCCAAATTCATCCCCATCGCCGAAGAAAGCGGAATGATCGAGATCCTGGGCGCTTACATCATGGAGCAGGCCTGCATCGAGGCGGTGCGCTGGCAAGAGAGAATGCCCTACCCCATCCAGGTTGCGGTCAACGTCTCCGGCATGCAACTCCGCCGCAAAGGCTTTGTGGAAGAGGTCAGCGCGATTCTCGATCGCACCGGGCTCAGGCCCGACCTGCTGCAAATCGAGATCACCGAGTCCGCCATGATCGCCGGATACCAGCAGACCGCCAGAATCATCGAGGACCTGCGCCAGATGGGCATCGGCATGGCCATCGACGACTTCGGCACCGGCTATTCCAATCTCAGTTATCTGCCGTCCCTCGCCTTCGATGCCCTTAAAATCGACAGATCCTTTGTGATGAATCTGGATTCGCAGCCCGAATCGGAATCCATGATTCGCACGCTGATCGCCCTGGCCCATGAATTTGCCATGCTGGTCATCGTCGAAGGCGTGGAAACCGAAGAGCAACTGGCGCTCGTCAAGCGTCTCGGAGCCAATGAAGTGCAGGGCTACCTGACCGGCCGTCCTACCGCAACTCCCGAGCAATTCATGCTCCTCCGCGCCTCCTCGTAAAGCATCTTTCAAAAACTCCGCGCAGTGACATCGCATGATCGGCGAGCCCCCTCGCTCCGCGCCGTCGGCGCAACGGTTATTAGCCCCGCGTTTCAACGCGGGGAAAGCTTCCCACCATGAATGAACCGGAGTCCCGTAAGGACGGCGCCGGTTCCATTACCCGTCGGCTGGGTACCCATCCATTTCGCTGTTTCATCGCGGAATGGGTGGGATAGCACGAACCTCAATCAGAATCTTGTTCATAAGGAGCAGCCCGACTCGCCGCTGCAAGTTACACCTACAATGAACTCGTGGCTAACTCGCTAACTAGCCATCACCGCATAGCGGTGGCTAGCTTGCCGATTTTGTTTACAAGCCGTCTCACCCAATCTTCTTGTTCATGCGGAGCGCAGTCGAAGGATCTGCGTTCTGAATTGTGAAATGGTTGGGAAACCACGAATTCAACCCTAAAGTCCCCCACCGGCGTTGCCGACCCGCCCCGCATAAAACTGTAGCGCCGGCCTCCCGGTCCACGCTTGTTTCTCTTCAAAAGCTGCAAAAATGCTTTGAAGCCCTTATTCCCAATACAAAACGGCCCTGAATCCTTTGGATTCAGGGCCGTTTCTTTCTTTCCGCCGCTAGGCGGTGACCTTCTTCAGCGCGTTGGTGACCGTCAGAGCCTCTTTGGCCTGCTCCACCAATGCGGTAAAGCCAGCCGCATCCTTGACAGCGATGTCGGCCAGAATCTTGCGGTCCAATTCGACGCCGGCTTTCTTGAGCCCGTTGATCAACTGCGAGTAGCTGAAGTTGTTCAGCTTGGCGGCGGCCGAGATGCGCACAATCCACAGCGAGCGGAACTGGCGCTTTTTCTGCTTGCGGCCGGTGTAGGCAAACTTCAGGCCGCGTTCCACGGCCTCCTGAGCTGCCTGATAAAGCTTGGATTTAGTAAGGAAGTAGCCGCTTGCTCTTTCAAGAATCTTCTTGCGGCGATCACTCCGCTTGGTACTGCGTTTTACGCGGGGCATAGGGTTCTCTCCATTTTGCGTTCGGTGGTGCGGCTGGAGGCAGGAGGCCCTTAGTGGGCTGTAACCTCTTCACTCGCTCATTCAAGCCTGAATCTCTCGCCGGCGGCAAACGCGTTTCGCCTCCGGCGGGGGCCGAGTTTTATCTCAGCCCATCAGCAGCAGTGGCACGACCCAATCCAAAGGGCCGCCCCACCGCGGGTGCTCAGGCGTAAGGAATCATGCGCGCTACCTTCTTGTAGTCGCCGTCTGAAACCAGCAGGGTAC
>CAZDYU010000157.1:0-7956 GCA_964509755.1 uncultured Occallatibacter sp.
ACCACCCCTTTTTCACCAAAATTCGCGTGATCCTGAAGCCCGGTACTCACCCGCCAAATCCGCAATCTACGAAGCCAGCGGCACTCGCGTGGCCAAGGGCACCATCTCCACCTGGCCCGCGCCGGGAGCCACCTGCGCCGCGCCCACCGCGGCCAACGGTGAGTTCGCTATTCCGGCGTGGCCCAGGTCTCGCGTTTGAGACCTGCGATCTCGAAGGCCAGCATCTTGCTTCGACATGAGGTCAGAGATCGGGAGTCAAAAAAATGGCGGGCGAGGTTCATCGTCTCTCACATCTCAAGTTCGAGATCTAAGCCACCCGGCGATGAATCGGACGCCTGCCCGATTGTGGTGGCCAGACCTTGGCTTCGGCAGAGATTGATGAGCTTTTGACTCTGCCGGGATAGATTCCGCGGGCCGGTGCGGGTATACTGTCGGCAAGGCGGTCTGAAAGTTGCCTGGCCTGCCCTGAAGTGAGGTGCGTCTTCCGCAGGGACTCCGGTTCGCTGACGTTCGACGTTCCAACCTCAGAGACCTCTCGTTGGCGCGCGGTGGCGCGGGTGCTGCGAAGTCCTCTGGATGCGCTGGGTTGCGTCATTCTTCCTTCCCCTTGTGCGCTATGCGGCTGCCCCCTGCCGCACCTTTCCGTTGTGCCCATCTGCCAGGTTTGCTGGAGAGAGATTTCCGTATCGAGCGGGGACGCGTGCCTCTGTTGCGGCGACTCGATCTTTGCCGGCGCGGCAAATGCGGGTCTCTGCCGCCGCTGCCGGGCAGTGCCGCCGCCGTTTGTGCGCGCCGTGGCCTACGGGCCTTACGAGGACGGCATGAGGGAGGCGATCCACGCGCTGAAGTATGGGCGGCTGCATGGCGCGGCGCGCGGGCTGGGACGGCTGCTGGCCCAGGCGATTGCGCAGTTGGCGGCCGATGCGCCGCCGGAGATGCTGGTGGTTCCGGTGCCGCTGCATCGCTCAAAACATGCCCAGCGCGGCTTCAATCAGGCGCGGTCGCTGGCAATTTATGCAGTAGAAACGCTGCGCCACACGCATCCCCAGTGGCGGCTGAAGATGGCCTCGACGACGCTGATGCGGCTGCGCGCCACCGAGAGCCAGGCGGGGCTGACGCCGCACCAGCGCCGCGAGAATGTGCGCGGAGCCTTTGAGGTCTCCGACGCGGCGGCGGTGCGCGGCAAGAATGTGCTGCTGATCGACGACATTTTTACAACGGGCTCGACGGCGCGGGCCGCGTCCCAGACGCTGATGCGGGCGGGCGCGGAGTCGGTGTGGGTGGCGACGCTGGCGCGTGCGGGGCGCGTGCGCGAAGGACGCCTCGATTGGACTCCGAAGGTTGACGATGCGGAGGAGATTTCAGAGTGCGGCGGCGATGAGCCGGCGGCGAGTTTGCAAGGAGCTAGGAAGGATCCATTGCACGGGCAATCATCTTTTTGACTAGAGGGGATAAAGGATGTCACTGGGAAAAGCCATGATTCACGCGCGCAAGCAGAAGTCGATCGCACGGGCCGCGGCCATTGCCGGCGAGCAGGTCACGATCCAGTCGGCACATATTTTGCAAATGCCGGTGCTAGTGCTGAACGCATCGTATGAGCCGATCAATATATGCGGGGCGCGGCGGGCGCTGGTGCTGGTGCTCAAGGGCATTGCGCGCACTGAGGAGGAGCATGGGCTGACGCTGCACGCGCAGAGAAGCCGCATCGCCATGCCGTCGGTGATCCGGCTGCTGGAGTACCGCAGGATTCCCTACCAGACGCGCGCCCTCTCGCGCAAAAATATCCTGCTGCGCGACCGCAACACCTGCCAGTATTGCGGCGAGGTGCTGCCCCCCGGCGACCTGACGCTGGACCACGTGATTCCCCGCTCGCGGGGCGGCAACTCCACGTGGGAGAATCTGGTGGCCTGCTGCCATGGTTGCAACCGGCAGAAGGGCAACCGGATGCTGCATGAGATCGACGACATGATTCTGCTGCGCGAGCCGCGGCCGTTCTCCCTGCATACCAGCCGCCAGATCATGCGGATGCTGGGACGCGGGGACGACCGGTGGCGGAAGTACTTATTTTATTGAGATTGCGGTAAATTGCTCCACCGCGAGCCGGGGACTCAAAAAGTCGGCGGATTTCGACCGCTTTCTTCATGGTTCCCGATGATGGGATAAATATCTGCTAATCGATTAACATTGGCCAGTTTGCCCGGTTGAGATTCGCGGCATTCCAGGTCTGAAAATCCTGCCCAAGGGAACGCGCCACGCCGTGGCATCCCATCCTTTCCGCAAAGATCGCGGAAAGGATGGGCCCCAGTCATTCTGGCACACCCGGTCTTTATTACTGGATAATGATTATGTTCATGCTCCACGGGGTCAGGGTGAGAGACAGCGGGAGCGTGGGCGACGAGATGGTTGTGGTTGAAGGATCGGCCCAGGTGCTGGTGCCGAGTGGGTCCGGAAAGACGCCGGTTGGCGAACCGGAGAGGTCGTAGATGGCCTTGTCGTAGGTAATGACAGTGACCGAGGAGGCGGTGGATTTGCCGGTGACGGTAATCTCGATCGGCTCGGAGATGGTTTCATTGCGATTGAAGACGGCCAGCGCCGTGCCGCCGCTATGGGTTGCCGCATAAGCCACCACATCGGTTGGATCGCCAGTGACATTTGTGGTGAGAACGCTCTCGCCGTCGATGGCAATGTGGCTGAAGAGCTGGAAGGCGCGCGCGGTGGGAGACATGGTGCCGATAGGGCCGGCATTCGGGCAACTGCCATCGGAAGATCCATCGGAGAAGACGTTGTAGGCTCCGAAGTCCTGCCAGCCGTAGAGCGAGGCGCTATTGTTTCCGGCAGTGCCATTGCAGTTGCCGAAGCCGATCCACCAGGTGAGGCGGCTGACTCCGTCGTTCATCATCTCGCCCAGAACCTGGCCGGCATAGAGGCCCTGCGTAATGGACCAGCTTTGCTTGCCAGGGTTGCTGTAAGGCCCGCCGATCTCGCCGACATAAATAGGCGTGTTGGGATTTCCGGCGGCGGTTAGCTCACTTTTGACGGTATTAATGGTGGTGGTCAAGTTCTTCGCGCCAGAATTCACCAGGAAGGAATCGCTTTCCTGACCGGGCGTCTCGGGATAGTAGTGGTATTCGACAAAGTCGTAGTAGCCGCTCGCATTGGCAAGGACGGTCGAATCCCAGTTGTCGCCAGGGCTGACGTCAACGCCGACCAGAGTCTTTGAAGATGCGGCTTTGATCAGGTCATAAAAGCCGCTGGAACCCGCAACTGCCGCGGCGTAGGTTGAGGGATCATGCTCGAAGGCGTGATTGTCCACCTCCCAGCTCCCGTATTCCTCGTTGCCCACTGTCATGTGGCTCACGGTGATGCCGAGCTTCAACGCCTCGGCCGCCCATGCGGCAGCCTCGGTTGGGTCGCCTGCTCCGGTGCAATTCTTGCCTGTGCCGTAGTCTGCCGTCAGCGCTACGTCAAGACCCGTTGGAATCACAAGGTTGGTGACAAAGTTCGCAAAGGTGTCGGATGTATTGGCATAGCTGCCGCACTCGGTATTGGTCTCCCAGTTGTAGGCGTCCGACCACGATCCGCCCGGCCAGCGCACCGCCTTGATGCCCGCCGTCTGGAATGCGTTCTTGAGATTGGGAGCGTTGGAGGTGCTGGCCACGTCGTACCAGGAGGCAAGGTTCATGCCTAGAAGCTGGTCCGTTACGGCCAGCGTGGTGCTGGGCGTAGTCACGGTGATGGAGCTGGTCACGACGATGGTGACGACGACCGTCTGCTGGAGCGGCACGCCAACCGCTGGCGTCACAGTGAGGGTGTAGGTGGTGGTGACGGTGGGGCTGACGGTGACCGGGGTTCCGCTGGTCACGGAGATCGAGCCCGGTACGATCTTGCCCGTGCCACCGTAGAAGACTGCCGTCAACTGGGTGCTTTGCCCGGCGGAGATAGCCGCCGGATTGGCGGTGAAGCTGGTGATTCCATCAATCGGAGTCACCGTTACGAGAACCGTCTTCTGGATCGGCGCGCCTACGGCAGGTGTGACGGTAAGGGTATAGGTGGTGTTAACCGTGGGACTGAACGTGTAGGCGGTTCCGCTGGTGGCGGTGATATTGCCAGGCGTGATCTTGCCCGTGCCGCCGTAGAAGACTGGCGTAATCTGGGTGCTTCCGCCAGCGGTTATGGTGGCGGGGTTGGCGGTGAAGCTGGTGATTCCATCGATCGGAGTCACCGTTACAAGAACCGTCTTCTGGATGGGCTGGCCTACGGAGGGAGTGACGGTAAGGGTATAGATGGTGTTGACCGTTGGGCTGACCGTATAGGCGGTTCCGCTGACTACGGTGATGTTGCCGGGCACAATCTTGCCCGTGCCGCCGGTAAAGACGGGCGTGAGCTGGGTGCTCCCGCCGGCGGTGATGGTGGCGGGGTTGGCGGTGAAGCTGGTAATGGATGCTCCGGCTGGATTGACGGTGACCGTGACCGTCTGGGTGATGGCCGTGCCAGTGGTGGGAGTAACCGTGAGGGTATAAATCTGCGTGGCCGAGGGAGTGACGGTAACCGCCGTCCCGCTGCTCACGGAGATGCTGCCCGGCGTAATTACGCCCGTGCCGCCGGTAAAGACGGGCGTCAGTTGGGTGCTCCCGCCAGCGGTTATGGTGGTGGGGTTGGCTGTGAAGCTGGTGATCGATGCTCCGGCTGGATTGACGGTGACCGTGGCCGTCTGGGTGATGGCCGCGCCGGCGGGTGGGGTAACCGTGAGGGTGTAAATCTGTGTGGCCGAGGGGGTGACGGTAACCGCTGTCCCGCTGCTCACGGAGATGCTGCCCGGCGTGATGACGCCCGTGCCCCCGGTAAAGGTTGCCGTGAGCTGGGAACTTGCTCCCACGGTAATGGCGGTGGGGTTAGCCGTAAATCCGGAGATTACCGGAACGGGATCGACGGTGACTGTCAGTGTTTGCGTGATTGCGCTGCCTGAGGTGGGCGTGACGGTAAGCGTATAAATCTGCGTGGCCGAGGGGGTGACGGTGACCGCTGTCCCGCTGCTCACGGCAATGCTGCCCGGCGTGATGACGCCCGTGCCGCCGGTAAAGACCGCGGTGAGTTGAGAGTTCGAGCCGGCCTCGATGGTGGTGGGGCTGGCCGCGAAGCTTGTGATCGCCGGCGCGGGAACCACGGTGACTGTCGCTGTCTGCGAAACGGAGACCGAGGCGGAGTTGGTCACGGTGAGGGTATAAGTCGTATTGACCGCTGGGGTGACGGAGACCGCGGTTCCGCTGGTCACGGCGATATTGCCCGGCGTGATGATGCCGGTTCCGTTGGTGAAGACGGGCGTGAGTTGGGAGCTGGCTCCGGCGGCGATGGTGGCCGGGGAGGCGGTGAAGCTGGTAATCGACGGCGTGGCAACCACCGCACTCACGGTGACGGTGACGGTCTGCGTGGCCGCAACTCCGCTCGTTGGCGTGACGGTCAGGGTATAAGTGGTGGTGGCGGCAGGCGTGACGCTCACCGCCGTTCCGCTGGTGACGGCAATATTGCCGGGGGTGATCGCGCCAGTGCCGTTGCCGAAGACCGGGGTGAGGCTGGAACTCGAGCCTGCCGTAATGTCTGCTGGCGTTGCGGCAAAACTGGTGATGTAGGCAAGCGGGGCCGTTGAGACGGTGCTGGAAGCGCCGCAGCCTGCCAGCAATCCAAGGCTCAGTGAGAGAGCGAGGGATGCGGCGATTACAAAGAATCTTTTCATGAAAATTCCTGGGTGGTAGAAAGTATGGTACCGATCTCATTTGTAGAATACACCCGAATGTGGACAATTTGGATTGCGTGCGTCCAGGCGGAGAGTGGGGAATGCACGGAGGTAATCTGGCCTCTGGAAACCGTAATGCACGCACTGCTTAAATGCAGCCCGGCTCGCGATCCGGGTTACGTTCAAAAATGAAACAGCCGCAAATGCAAGGTGCCCATCCATTCCGCTGTTTCATCGCGGAATGGGTGGGATAGCACGAACCTCAATCAGAACTTTGTTCATCAGAAGATCTCTGGAATGCTATGAAAAGCGATGCGCGTGGGAGCGGCCTTGAAGGCAGTGAGCATGGTGGCGGGGGCCAGAGTGCTGAGGCCGTATTTATTGTTGAGCGCGTCCATGGCGGCCAGCAAACGGGCTCGGCTCTGCTCGTCTTCCGTGCCGTCAAAGAGGTTGAGCGTGTGCAGGCGGTCGGGAACCAGGCCGTTGAGATGGACGCCAATGAAATAGGGGTGATCGAAGTCTGGGCCGGACGGGCGGGATTCCCAGAGACGGCGCAGCGCGGCGATAAGCGTTGGATTGTCCTGGCACTCACTGAGGCGCAGTTCGCTCTTCCATCCGCGAGTGGGAACGCCGAAGCGGCTCACCGGGGTGTTATCGCCGCGGGGCACGGCAAAGCCGATAGCGAGGCCGATGCTGCCGGCCCACAAGTCTCCGGCGCGCAGGCGCATCGCGGCCTTGTGCAGCAGTTTGTGCGCCACGGCCCAAGCTGCCTCGGCGTTGCGCATCTCAGGGGCTAGAACGTGCTGGTGGCTGAGCGACTTGAGGTGCTCGGTCTCGCTCATGTCAAAGTCTTCACCGCGCAGCCAGTGCCAGAGCCGCTGACCCAAAACCGAGCCCCAAAGCTCCCCGGTTGCGTCGCAATCCAGCGCCATCAACTGCTGCATGGTGTGAATGCCT
Organism: uncultured Occallatibacter sp.; assembly: GCA_964509755.1. GTDB lineage: Bacteria > Acidobacteriota > Terriglobia > Terriglobales > Acidobacteriaceae > Telmatobacter. The sequence continues at coordinate 6,689 of CAZDYU010000157.1, forward strand.
TTGTCGTTGAGCCGCTTCTCAGTGCGCGCGCCGATGCCGGGCAAGTCACGCAGGGTGAGCTGGCGCAGGGCCTCGGGGAGAATGTCGGCGGGCAGCGCGACCAGGCCGTTGGGCTTTTCCATGTCGCTGGCAACTTTGGCCAGATAGCGGTTGGTGGCCAGGCCAACCGAGCTGCGCATCATGGGGCCGACGCGCTCCAGAATGCGCTGCTTGACCTGGCGGCCAAGCGCCATGGCGGCCAGCAGCGGGCGCTCACGGCCCATCAGGCGGCAGGCCATCTCGTCGATAGACATGACGGCTGTGACGGGCAAACAGCTCTCCACGGCCTCGACAATGCGGTGATGATATTCGATATAGAGCTCATGGCGCGCCTCCAGCAGCACCAGGCCGGGGCAGAGCCGCTTGGCGTCGGCAACAACGGTTCCGGTTTTGACGCCAAAAGCCTTGGCCTCATAACTTGCGGCAATGCAGACGGTGGTATCGGCCAGCATGGGCACGATGGCCACGGGACGGCCGCGCAGCTCAGGCCGGACATCCTGCTCGACGGAGGCAAAGTACGAGTTGAGATCGACAAAGAGCCAGTTCAGATGCGGGCCGGCTTCAGGGCTGGTGTCGGGCGGCGGATCTGGGTTAGGCGGCTGGCCGGCAGGCGATTCGATTAGCGGGTCAGGCGAGTCCAGCTCCTCAGTCCACTCTTCGTCGTGGTGGGCAATCGCCGAAGTGGGCTGCATGACCATAATGACCCTATTTTCGCCTTATCTTCTCTTGAACGCAAGAGGAAAATGCGAAAAACTGCCGATGAAATCTCTAGTACAGTTGGCGTGCGGCTGAATTTTGGCGAAAAACTACTCCAAATCATGGTGAGCAATCAAGCCCATTCAGCGTCTAATCCGATGGAGTACTGTTAACTCTGGTGCATAACGATGAATAGTTTGATTCACTGGTTTGCGATGTACGAAAATGTTCTGGCCGTGGTGGTTACGGCAGCCGTGGTGCTGCTGCTGGTTTGCTGCCTGGAGTGTTCGACCAGCCCCTGCCGCGAGAAAGACGACCTCTTCAAGCGGCACACGGATTAGCCTTTTGCCAGGCCGGCATCGGTTTTCATCGCCGCGATGACGATGCTTTAATCCTAAAAACGGCAGTTGCACACCGTCATCCGTGATCAGCATCTAGGTTTGGAGCCTCTGAAACTTGTTGCTTTGTAATCAGGGTCTGGGGTTGCCCCCTCGGCTGAGACAAACAGTTAAGACCCACGTTGCCGTTCGCTG
>CAZDYU010000158.1:0-7829 GCA_964509755.1 uncultured Occallatibacter sp.
GACCTAACGCTCCGGAGGCGTTCGCTCTATCCAGCTGAGCTACGGGCGCGCATTTACAAGCATACCGCACTTTGGGTTGCAGCGGGCAAAAGCTGGCGGGAAAGGCATTCAGCCCGCGGCTGGAGGCTCTTGAGAGTCGCTGCCCGTGGCGTCGCGCTTCAGCCGGAGTTCTTCCATCACCGATTGAATCAGTGCTTTGGCGCCCTCGATGCCGCTGAGAACCGCCTGCAGGTCAAGGGCAGGAGCGGCCGGGTTGCGGCTGGAGGCGCAGTAAACCCCGTGCTGGCCTACCATAATCAGCGAGTCGGTCAGCAGATCCAGCGCCACGGCCAGACGGCCGCGTTCGATGCCCATCATGAACTCGAATCGTTCCAGCTCTGTACGGCGGTCGTTGAATACGGTCATGGCTTCAGCCTAACGGACGAGCGGGTTATCGTGCAGCTTTTGGACAATTGGCACTCCTCTCGCGGTATCTCGTTTGCACAGCAATCTGTGCGCCCCTTTTTTTATTTGAGCATGAGAAATCGAACAAGAGCCATCGCGAAGGCAAACACGAATCCATATGCGAAGCTCTCAATGGGCGTGACCCTCCTGCCGAGGTTTCGCAGTAGGCGACCTAATTGATACGTCACGAAGCCCGTAATCAGCGGGCTCGCTATGACGCTTACACCATGTAACCGAGACGGATGTACAAATGGATGCGGGTAGGCGATCATGCTCAAAAATCCGGCCAACGCTCCGAGCATACTAAGGGCAAAAGTCGTTGCGACCGGATTGACTTCAGAAATTCCTTTGAAGAACTTGCTGATCGCGTGCATCAACAGTGAAGCCAATGCAACACAAGCTATCTCGAAGAATGCCTCGAAGAACACATCCGCGATTACTGCTATTAAACCAGCCAGAAAATCATCCATCGCTACTCCTCGCCGGGCTCCTCGTCAAGATTCTCCAGCGCGGCCAGCGCCTCGTCGGGGACATCCCATTGGCGGAGGATTTTGTAGATCACGCCGGTAGAAAAGCCAGCGGCCACCAGGCGGCGCATGATGCGCGCGGTCTCTTTCTCGTTCTCCGGTTTGCGCAGACGCTTGCGTTCAAGGTGCTGGCGGGCGAGGGCTTCTTCGTCGGTCTGGCCGTAGCGGACTTCCAGAGTCTCTTCAATCAGCGCGGAGCCTACGCCCTTCTGCTGCAAGTCCTGGCGGACGCGCCGCTCACCGAGCTTCTGATCCTCCTGGCGCACGCGAGTATAGCTCTCGGCAAAGGCGGCGTCGTTCAGGTACCCGTGCTCGCGCAGGCGGATGAGAACGGCCGCGATCGCTGCCACGCCCGGTTCGCCCGGCACCGCACGATTCCTCATCAGCCGCCGCACCTCGGCCTCGGAACGCATGGCGCGGCCCAGCATCTTGACCGCGTACTCATAGAGGCCGGCCTCATTGAGAAACGGCCGGGGCTTGGCGGATTTGCGGGCAAAGGGCATAGTCGGCAAAGAACGATCTGGGAACAGTATAGCGATGCGAGGGAAGGCATGTAGACTGCACTGGCGCATTGGTGCATAACGAGTCCGCATCGCGATGCCCGGCGCTAGTATGATGGGAGTCAAATGCGCTCTGGTTCATTCATGTCCTCATTGGCCAATTTCGCTGCCGCGCTTGCCCCCGCACTAGGTATGACTGCCGTATTGACGACGGCTCTAGCGGGCTGCCGATCGCTGCCGCCTTCCAAACTTCCGTCGCAGTGGACGGCGGAGGAGGCGCGGGGCGCGCAGGTCTTCCAACTAAAGTGCGCCCGCTGCCACTACCCCACCACGACGCACGGGCTGCATGGACCGGGGCTGCAAGCGATCACCAAAATCAAGGCTATGCCCAGCGGCGCGCCCCCTACCGATGAGCGGCTTACGCAGGTGATCGAGCAGGGCCGGTTGGAGATGCCGGCTACGCCTTTGACCGACAGCCAGCTCAACGATCTGCTGGCCTACCTGCATTCGCTATGACCGAGCCCATCAAAGTCGACGCAGCGCAAGAAGCGCCGAGCGAATCCGGTGCCAATCTGGAGCCGGTCAAACCAGATTCAGCGAAGGCGCGGGTACGGATTGAGCGTGTGAAAATGGGGCGCTTGAAGACCCTGCTGCGCCTGCCGGGTCTGGCGGCGGTAAGCCTGTACATGATGATGCTGGCCGGGATCAATATTCTGGGCGTTGCGGCGGGCCAGACGCCGCGGGCCTTTCTAATTTTCTCCGCGCTGTTTTTTGCGGCTGGCTGCGGCTTGCTGCTGGCGCTGCGCTGGGCCTGGGCGTTGACGCTGACGGCCGTGGTTCTGCTGGCCGGGCTTTTTTTCTGGAAGTTTGCCGCCAGTCACGATTTTCCTTACGTCATTCAAGGCCTGCTGAACATGGTTTTCTTCCTTTATCTGGTGCGGACCGAGGTGCGGGAGAGGCTGCGGTAGAGAGCTACCAAATCACCTTGCAGAGATTGGCCTTGCGAATATTTCCGTCCTTGGAAATCAAGGTGCAATCTTCAACGATGGCAGTCGCGGCAATGATGCGATTCATCGGATCGCCGTGGAAGGGAGCTGGCAGTTCCCCAGCACACTGGGCTATCGCATCGGAGACCGGAAACACTTTGAACCGGCTCCTGATGCGATTGAGAAAATAATGATGCGGCATTTTCGGCTCAATTCGACCAAGACGAATCGCGTTTGCAACTTCATAGATTGTCATAACAGAGATGCATGAAAGCTCTCCAGATGAGTCGGCTTCCCTGATTGCAACTGCTGCCGCGGCTGAAATCTTGTCTGGAGTTAGTGCGAGCCAAATCACAACATGAGTGTCGAGCAGGATCACTCTGCAACCTCTTGTTCAAATCGATCCCATTTCTCGTTGAACATGCGATCCCATTCCTCATCGGTATGCTCGGATGAAACGATATCTCCTGTGATAGTCGCCATCCCTCGTAAAAAGCCGAAAATATCTTCTGGTTTTTCCGTGGGCGCCTGTTCATCTGGAAGCGAAATCCGCGCGAACGGTTTGCCCCGTTTGGTTATCAGTATTGGCTGACCGGTGGCATTCACATGGGCCATCACCCCAAGGCACTTGGCCTTGAACTCGCCTGCCGCCATTGTTCGCATCGGAATCCTCGGAGTTTTAGTATACTCCTGACCATGGTCATCTGACTATGGTCAGATAGAGATCATCTCAAGAATCCACACTCTCAACCTCATCGGGAATTGAAAATCGGCACCATAGGGCGAGGTACAGCCATGCGATGCTCATCGAGTGCGATCTTGCACTGGCACGCGAATGAAACTGTCTGTTCTCCGCGATGCTATAGTCAATTTCATGAACCGGTTCGGAGTTATAAGCGCATTCTTTTTATTTGCAGCGATCTCTGCCGCGCAGGGAACGCAATCGGGCTTTCGCGGCGGCCCGGACCATCTGGGAGTCTACAGTGCGCGCCCTCCAAAACAGCTTACGCTGAAGTGGACTTTTACAACCAGCGGCGCGATTGTCTCTTCGCCCACCGTGGCCGCCGGTGTTGTTTATGTGGGCAGCGCGGACGGCAATCTCTATGCATTGGATTCGGCTACCGGAAAACTCCGGTGGAGCTTCAACGCGCATGGGGATGTGAACTCCTCGCCGGCAGTTGCTGACGGCACGGTATACGTTGTCAGCCAGGATGGCAATCTCTACGCGGTTGATGCCGCCAGCGGCAAGCAGCGGTGGTCGTTTGCAACTCTGGGTGAGCACCGCTTTACTGCTGCGGGAATTCTCGGAATTCATCCAGCTACGGAGATGATGCCGGATCCGTGGGACTTTTTTCTCTCCTCTCCCACCGTTGCGGAGGGATCTGTGTACTTTGGCAGCGGGGACGGCCACATCTATGCCGTTGACGCCCGAACGGGCGCATTGCGCTGGAGCTTCAAAACGGGCGATGTGGTTCACAGCTCGCCTGCCGTTGCCGGGGGTTTGGTCTACGCGGGAAGTTGGGACACGTACTTTTACGCATTGAACGCGGCCACTGGTGCGCTGGTTTGGAAGTTTCAAACCGGCGCAGATCCGAAGACGCATCTGATGACCGGAATCCCAGGCTCCGCCGCAGTATCAAACGGGAGCGTTTATTTTGGTTGCAGGGATGCAAATTTCTATGCGCTGGACGCAGCGACCGGCGCACTGAAATGGAAGGTTCCAAACGACGGGTCATGGGTGATCTCTTCGCCCGCGGTCGCCGCTGGAGTGGTCTATTACACGACTTCGGACAGCCATCGCTTTCAGGCTCTGGATGCAGCCACAGGCAGGATATTATATTGGCTTCCGACGGCTATTTACTCATTTTCCTCGCCGGCGATTGCGGGTTCGCGCGCATACTTTGGGGCCTTTGATGGCCAGTTGCACGCTGTCGATATGGAAAAGCGCGCCTATGCAGGCGTCTTTGCCGCGCCGGGCTACCTGGCCTATGGGCCGCGCTACCTGGCTGCCGATGGCGGCTTGAAAGCGGATAAAATCTGGACCGGAGACACACTGGACGACATGATTGTCGATCTGCGCGGCAAGATCTTCTCGATGGGCTCGATTCTCTCTTCGCCTGCCGTGCAAGACGGAACGGTCTACTTTGGCAGCGTCGATGGCAAGCTCTACGCTATTGGCGATTGAACGCGGCGGGCGGCTTTCTTAGACTTGCAGAGCCGTAACCCCGCTACAATAAGAACGTGATGGACCTGGTGCAAATCTCGGCGGCGCGCACGGCTCCGGCACCCAAGCCGGAGTGGCTCAAGGCTCGCGCCCCGGTGGGCGAGAACTACCACAGCCTCAAGCGCCTGGCCCGGTCGCTGCAACTCAACACGGTTTGCGAGAGCGCGCACTGCCCCAACATTGGGGAATGCTGGCACCACAAAACCGCAACCTTTATGATGCTGGGCAACCTCTGCACGCGCCGCTGCGGCTTCTGCGCCGTGCCGAAGGGGCGGCCCGATCCGATCGACTTTGACGAGCCGCGGAGGGTCGCGGAGGCGGTGGCCGAGCTGGGATTGGAGTTCGCCGTCATAACCAGCGTCAACCGCGACGACGATCTGCTGGGCGGCGCGCGGGCCTTTGCGCTGGTCATTGAAGAGATTCGCCGCCAGGCTCCCGGCTGCCGGGTCGAGGTGCTGATTCCCGACTTTCAGGGCAACCGCGAGGCAATTAAAATTGTTGTCGAGGCCCAGCCCGAGGTACTCAACCACAATACCGAATCCGTGCCTCGGCTTTATCGCGTTGTCCGCTCAGGCGCGCGCTATGAGCGGACGCTGGAACTGTTGCGCTACGCCAAAGAACTGCGGCCGGAGGGGATCACGAAATCCGGCGTGATGGTTGGCCTGGGCGAGGAGACGGTGGAGCTGCTGGAGGTCTTCCGCGACCTGGCGGCGGCGGGGTGCGACATTCTCACCATTGGCCAGTATCTGCGCCCCTCGCGCGACCACCTGCCGATGGCGCGGCTCTACACTCCGCGCGAGTTTGCCGAGTTGAAGATTGCGGCGCTCAAGATGGGCTTCCGGCACGTGGAGAGCGGCCCGCTGGTGCGGTCGAGCTATCATGCCCACGAGCAGGCGGCTTCGACGGGGCTGGCGGTGGCCTAGCGGCTACGCTTTTTCCTGAAGAAATTCAGCCGGAGTCACAATGCGGATTCCCTCATAGGAACCTAGCACCAGCAAGTCTTTATCGCCGGAGACAATCACCTGCGCGCCGGAAAGCACAGCGCATTCCAGAACCATGTCATCGTTGGGATCACGGCAAACCTGAATGCTTCCTGTAACCTTTATTCGCAATGGAAACGGAAGAACAGCTTCAATCGCCGTAGCCACATTCTCCGCTTTCCAACCGAACTTCTCCGTTAGAATGCGAAGTAACTCATCTTCAACTGGACGGCAGATAGCAATTGTATCTTCACGAACGGCCCTTTCGATCACCAGTCGAGGAATTCCTCGCTTCAATGCAAAATGCAGCGCGGAGACCCATACATTCGTATCGATAACGACGATCATTGGGCGGCAAGAGCCTGATTGGCTTCCCTCTCGGCTCTCATCTCCGCCCGAACTTCTTTAACCAAACGAGGTATATCCTCTTCGGTGTACCCCATCGGGTTGCGCGTTGCGGCGTATCTGCCAACCTCGTCGATGATGGCGCTGATTTGCTGACCATGATATTCCCGAAAGGCCTCGCGCATTAGCTCGCTCATAGTGCGATTTTCCTTTTTGGCAAGGTACTTGGCAGCAGCGGCCATCTCAGGTGGCATGGAAATTGTAAAAACGCGGGAACGGCGGGGTGTTGGCATGAAAGCCTCCTGTAATGGATTGTAATACACGCTGCAATCCTTGATGAAGGGCCGCTCTGCTGCTGCAATCAGTGCGAATTTCTTCTCCGCCTCCAGAGTTCGATAATATAGTGATTTGGATGTACGAGGACGAACCCAATGGCAGCTTCGATCATGGCCGGTATTCCGGCACTCAAGGAACTTAACGTCGACCTTCGCCGCCGCATGGACGGCGCCGTGGCCACCTTCCAGGCAAATCTGGCCGCAACCCGCACCGGCCGCGCCAGCGTGCACATGCTGGACCAGGTCAAGGTGGAGTGCTATGGCACGCACATGCCCATCAACCAACTGGCGCAGGTCTCGTCGCCAGAGGCGCAGTTAATTCTGGTCGCGCCCTGGGATCCGACGGTCATCAAAGATGTTGAAAAGGCGATTCGCGCCTCCGATCTGGGGTTCAATCCGATCTCCGACGGCAAGGTGCTGCGCATTCCGGTTCCGCCGATGACCGAGGAGCGGCGGCGCGAGGTTTGCAAGCATCTGGGCAAGGTTTTGGAAGAGCACCGCACCGCGATTCGCAATGTGCGCCGCGACGGCAACGACGCCCTCAAGAAGCTGGCCAAGGAAAAGAAGATCAGCGAGGACGAGGAGAAGCGCGCTTTGGAAGAAGTGCAGAAGATGACGGACGAAGAGATCCGCCGCATGGAAGAACTGTCGCACAAGAAGGAAGCGGAAGTGATGCAGGTGTGAGGGGGCGGCTGGATGCGCGCTTCCCCTTTGCCCCAAAATGGCGCGGATAAATATTACAGCCCGGGCGCAGACTTCTGATGCCCGGGCCTTTCAATCAAGAGAGGTCAGTGCGTTTCGGCCGCCGAGGCGATCTTGGCTTCGGCTTCATGGATGACGCGGAGGGCCTCGGTGTAGGCTGCTTCGCTGTCGCCGGCATTGCTCCATTCCTTCTGGCCGCGGGCGAGTTGCTCCTGGGCGCGAGGCACGTCGATCTCCTCGGGCTTCAGGGCGTCGGCGGCGAGGATGGTGACGCGGTCGCCGAGCACCTCGACAAAGCCCCAACTGACGTTGTAGCGCAGGACGCTGGCTGGATCGCCGGTTGGGTTGCCGGCGTCACCGGTTTTCTGGTCGGCTCCGCCGCGAATGATTACGTCGCCAGCGCCCAGCTCGGCCACCAGCGGCGCATGGCCGTAGAGCACCTCGAAGTAGCCGGACTTGGACGGCAGCTCGACCGTCGCGGCCGCGTGATCGAAAAAGGTCCGCTCGGGCGTTACGAGCCGCACACGGAGTTGGTTTGTTTCGTCAGCCATGGGCTCCTTTCAGTCGCCAGTTTTCAGTTGTCAGTTTTCAGTCGTCAGTCAAGGCACTATGCTTCGAAATCGGGGCTACGAAATCGGGCTTTTACTGACAACTGAGAACTGACAACTGCTCTACACCGACGCCTTCATCTTCTCGGCGGTTTCCAGCACTTCCTCGATTGCGCCCTTCATATAGAAGGCCTGCTCGGGGATGTCGTCGTACTTGCCGGCGATGATCTCCTTGAAG
>CAZDYU010000159.1:0-7783 GCA_964509755.1 uncultured Occallatibacter sp.
CCCCTCAGCCAACTGGTCCTTCCCTCATCGACCTGCCAGTCGCCGGTCGTTCGCTGTAAAGGCCCGGCCCTTTGCTGTTTTTTCCTGATTCAGAGGATGGAAAATGATAGTCCTACGGCAAGATCGTCAGTTCGCCGCCATCGAGCGCGACCTCATAATATCCGGCGCTCTTCCACGCCAGTACGCGGCCTGCCTGCTTCAGCCTTCCTCCAGTTACGGTGACGCGCACAATTCTTCCCGGCGGAAAGTGAGCAGGCAGCGTCCAGGTAAGAATGGTGCTATGACCGGATTTCCTGCTAACTGCATTGGTGACTGCTTTTTGCCCCGCCCAGTAAGCACCGATGTTGACCATGCTGTCGATCCACACATCGTTCAGCGATTGCGCATGATGAATGCTCGCCAGCACATCGGCAATGTTGACAGGAGCATAACCGCCATCGCCGCCCAGCGAGTGAAAGAGAAAGATCTGCCAGTTGCCGGCCTTGTGCGCCGAGTCGATATAGGAGTCGAATATGCCGGCATTATCGCCGGCGGCCGCGCCATAGATCGGTAGATTGTACGGATCGGAATTATCGTTCGGCGCCACCTGTCCGCTCATGACTCCACGATTCAGAAAAAAGCGCGTCCTGGCGACGGCGTCGTACCCCGTGTCTCCATACGGAGCAGCCGTTGTCCACGCGCTCGCTCCATAAATGCGAATGTGTGCCGTGCAAAGATCGTATTCAGCCTCGATGCTTCCGGCATAGCCTCCCGATATGCATGTCCTGCCATTTGCCCGGCAGTGGTGCTCGGTATGATTGCCCAGTTCGTGGCCGTCCCTGGCCGCTTGCGCCCACACTGGCGAGTTCTGGTCGCCCGCGCCAACCAGAAAAAACGTCATCCGCGCGCCGCTGGCCTGAAGCTGCGGATAGTTCGCAATCTGCGAGGCCAGCGAGTCGTCGAAGGTATAAGTGATGGCGGCTTTGAAGCCTGCCCAATTCAGAACCTTCAATCCACCCGGCGCGCCCGCCGGTTGAGGAACGGCACCGTGTTGCGGAACCGGCAAGTTGCTCGGTAATTGGCTCACTGCATGGTGCGGCAAAATGCCAAGAGTACCGCACAAAACCGCAACACGCCATTTCCGCATAAGTCTTTTCATCGCCTGAATGCCGAACGCCCCAAGTCAATTCTAGACCTGGGGCGTCGCGGCAATACTTAAATCATTGATCCAAACATAACTGGCTGCCCCATCCACTCCGCTCCTGAGCGCAGTCGAAGGAGCTGCGTATTTTCATCGCGGAATGGGTGGGATAGCACGAATATGGGTGCCCCAGGTCCGGATTTTCAGACCTGGGATACCGCTCATTTACAAGTCTCTGTACTAGCAATCCGGCCCAAAATCCTTTTCGAAAGCCTCCGCCAATTTAGCGCCCCAGTTGTTCTTGGGCTTCAAGCGCCCGCCAAAGAAGCGAAGGATCGGCGGTTCCTCAAAGAATTCCAGTCCGCCAATCAGATCCCGATGCTCATGCAGCCACTTGATCCGATCGGTTGCATAGATAAAGTGAGACATGGTGAAGACGCGGCGCGGAACCGCCAGCCGCAGCAACTCGATGTCGGACGGCACATCGTTGCCCTCTTCATCGCGGTCCATGGAGATGGTTCCGCGCTCCATGCCGCGGATGCCGGAGACGATGAACGTGGCCGCGCCCAGTGCTCCTGCCGGATACTCGGTCTGTTGAAGATGCGAGACAAAGCGCATGGCGTCAAGATGGCAGGCCAGGCCGCCGGGAGGCGTAACCACCGGAACGCCTTTGTCGATCAGCAGTCCGGCGAAGAACTTGATCGCGTCGGCCGAGGAGCCGGCAATCTCAAGATCCGTCATCTCTCTCATGCCCACGGCCATTGCTTCAATCTCTTTGGACGACATGCCGCCGTAGGTGTAAAAGCCCTCGTAAACAGGCAGCCAAGGCTTGATCGCTTCATACAGATCCTTGCGGTTGGTGGCGATCAGCCCGCCGCGCACCATGCAGCTCTTGCGGCCGCTCAGATAACAGATGTCCGCCAACCCCATCATCTCCAGAACGATCTCTTTGATGGTCGAGTTTTCGTATCCCGCCTCGCGCTGGCGAATGAAGTATGCGTTCTCCGAAATCAGGCTGGCATCGAGAACCAGCGGAATGCCCAGCGGCGCAACCATCGCCTTCACATCGCGCAGATTGGCCATCGAGAAGGGCTGCCCGCCAATCAAATTCGTCGTCGCTTCCATGCGCACAAACGGAATCTTTGCCGCGCCATGCTCGTCGATTGCGGCCTTCAGCCGGCCCAGATCCATGTTGCCCTTGAAGGGGGCAACGCTCTGCGTGTTCAGAGCCTCGGGGCCAAAAAGCTCCAGCACCGTTGCGCCCATCAGATTGAAGTGCGCCTTGGTGGTCGTGAAGTGGTAGTTCATCGGGATGTACGTGCCGGGCTTGATGAAGGTCCGGGCAAGCAGGTGTTCGGCAGCGCGGCCCTGGTGAGCCGGCAGTAGATACTCGTAGCCCAGAATCTCCTTGACCGCGTCGGCCAGCTTGTAAAAACTCTCCGAGCCCGCGTAGGCATCATCGGCCAGCAGCATGGACGATTGCTGGGTGTCGCTCATCGCATTGGTGCCACTGTCTGTCAACATGTCCAGAAAGATGTCACGGGTGCGAAGAAGAAAAGTGTTGTAGCCCGCTGCTTCCATAGCCAGCAGCCGCTCGCGCGCGGGGGCCAATCGGACCTTTTGCACAATTCGAATTTTGTGCATCTCGATGGGAATTTCGGTTCCATCAGACAGACGAATGCTCATAGGTTTGCCAACCACCTGTGGATTTGAAGTTAGGAGAATGATTGCACAACAGGGGTACAGGCGTAAAACGGCGGCGGCAAGACTGTGCTGACGCTGGATTTGACCGTCGCCGCGTGACTGAAAATTGGCAGCCTCTCAAACTCGCTGCCTTGTAGCCAGTGTTCGACTTCACAGGCCGCGGATAAACTAAATCGGGTGAAGGGTGCGGGCTTCACAGGCTGCGGAAAAACGCTTCTGGAGGCAATTCCCAATGGCTTTGTAACCAGGGCACGACTTTAGTCGGGCCGATAAAGCCAATCATATCAACATTGGGCTTTAGCCCCTGCTACGCTCAATCGTGATTGCAACCCCCGAATAGCCCTTTTTCCGCAACCTCTACAGCCAGCGCCAGCTTATTAACCTGCTTGACGAGTACCAGCCCTCCGTCAGCAACCTTCTGCAAGGCAAGATCGCCAAGGTGAGCATTGAATAACTGCTCTATTATTCCGACCGTCTCAACCTCCGCGTTAATCTCTTGACCGCGCCTCGAATTCCTGCCAAGAACGTCAAGAGGTCCACAACTCCGCATATCGGAAGATCTTTAGCCGCAGCCGCACTCTGACATTTCAGCCCAAATTCCCCCGTCAGCCCTCAACTCTATAATCTCTTTGCGGGTTGGAATCCACCAACCCATGCGAGCGGATTGCGAGCAGTCGGCCCCACCGCAGGTGGTTGCGCGCAAATTCATCCGCGCTCACAAGCCCCCGGAGGCTGCATGAAATACTGGCAGAAATCGCTCATCGTCACGCTCGTTACGCTCACCATCGGCGGCATCTATTTGTTCACCGTCTGGCAGCGCCGCCACAATCCCGGCGTGGTTCCACGGGATGCCCAACGCCAGGTTCTCAGCCAGGACGAGTTGGTCGTGATGCGCGAGTTCTTCCCCGTCCACTTTGAGCAAACCCTGCGCCTTGAAGGCACCACCGTCTGGGAGAAGAACGGCTACATGATGCCCTACTATCCCTACGTGGGCGGTAATGTGCTCTTTGCCAAGCGCGCCGGCGTCCTACCCGCAGCCCAGCGCATGGACGTGAAAAAGATCGTCAAAGCCGCCGTTCCCGCCGCCGAGCAGGACAAGATCGAGCACGGCAGCCGGCAAGCCTTTGCCGTCTTCACCATGCCCGGCAGCCCCGCGCTTTATGCCACGCCCATCGGTTACATGCGCGGCAGCGAGGAGGGTTATTACTCTGACCTGCTCTTCTACTACGACGATCCGCACACCATCTACGATCACTGGCCCAAAGACGTCTGGGCCGCCGTCGATGCCCATCAGGTCAAGCCCGGGATGAGCGAGAACGAGGCCGCAATGGCCGTCGGCAGAAACATGGAGCCCGACGGCGAAACGCCCGGCGAACGCACCATCCACTACGACCAGAACGGCAAGCATTGGACGGTGACTTTTTTGAAGAATCAGGCTGCGACGATCAAGGTCGAGTAGCGACTGGCCGCGCCCAGATAGATGCGTTCAGGCCGATTCCGTGCTCGATGAACGTGTATTGATGCCCCGCTGCCGCATCCTGCCCAGCGCCAGAAGGATGCCGTGGAGCAGCGCATGGGGCCGTGGCGGACAGCCGGGAATGTAGACATCGACCGGAAGCACCGCATCCACAGAGCCCACGGTTGCATAGTTGCGGCCAAAGATTCCACCGCTGATGCCGCAGGCCCCGACGGCAACGATCATTCTGGGCTCCGGCGTGGCGCGGTAGGTCTTCAATAACGCCATCTCCATGTTGCGCGTAACCGGCCCGGTGACGAGCAGCATGTCGGCGTGGCGCGGCGAAGCGACAAAGTGGATTCCCAAACGCTCCAGATCGTAGACCGGGTTGTTGAGAGCGCCGATTTCGATCTCGCAACCGTTGCAAGAACCGGCATCGACTTCGCGAATGGCCAGGGAACGGCCGAGAATCTTGTGAATTGTCTGACTAAGTTTGTGTTCCAGGGAGTGCAACGGCTCTTGCTCCGAGGAGGGGCCCTGTTGCAGAGCAGTTAGCTCGATTTGGCGTCCGCTGGAGTCAAGCGAATACTCGGCAGTTACGATCAGGTCGCTGCGCTTGCGGACGGCAAGTTCGAAGTCGCGCGTCATGCGCACCGCGCCGCCGGCATCAGCCTCGGCGCATTCTCCGCAGTAGATACAGAGTCCGTAATCGACAGTGACGCGCCGCACTCCGGCCGATTCTTCAATCGAGATTGCGCCGGTTGGGCAGGCGTCAGCCGCCGGGCGCGCATCTTGCCAGATGGGAAAATCAAAGGAGGGTGCGCCACGGAAGTTCTGAGGAATCTGCGCGGGCGCGTGCGGATACCCAATAGTGACAAGGTGAGTCTGCGCGGCGTTTTTGAAGATATGGAACATAAGTTAGCGGTCCGTCCCGGAGTAAGAGAGGTTGAAGCTTTTGTTGATTACCGGAAAGTCAGGCACGATGTTGCCCTGAACGGCCTCGACCAGCGCGGGCCAATTGCTCAGCGATGGGTCTTTGATCTTGCAGCGCTCCAGGCGGCCTTGCGGCCCGGTACGAATCCAGTGCAGAATCTCGCCGCGCCATCCTTCCACCGCGCCAAGGGCAACGCAATCGGGCGGCAGCGGCGGCAGCGCAGTGCGGCAGGAGCCGGGAGCAAGCCGGGGCACAACTTCACGCACAATCCTGAGCGACTGGGCGATCTCATCGACGCGGACGCGCATGCGCCGCAAAACATCGCCTTCCTGATAGACCGGCACGTCGAAGGAAACCTCGTCGTAAGCGGCGTAGGGATGGTCGCGCCGAAGGTCGCGATCCACGCCCGAGGCGCGTCCGGCAACGCCGACAATGCCTAGATCGCGCGCCTGGTCAGGGTGCAGGATTCCGGTGTGCTCAAGGCGGTCGCGCAGCGAGTCGGAGGCGTCAATGATCTGCATGAGACCAGCAAAGCCGCTCTCAAACTGAAGAAGGGCCTGGCTGCATTGGTCGATCTGTTGCTGCTGCCAATCATGGCGCATTCCGCCGGAACAAACAATGCCGCGGAGCAGGCGGCTGCCCGTCAACTCTTCATTCACGTTAAGAAGGAATTCGCGCAGCCGTGAAGCGTGCGCGTTGGCCACGGCGAATCCGACGTCGTTGGCGATTGCGCCGATGTCGCCGACGTGATTGTGGAGCCGCTCAAGCTCAAGCAGGATCGTTCTCATGCGCTTGGCGCGGGCAGGAATCTGGACATCCGCCGCCTGTTCAACGGCCTGGCAAAAGGCTGTGCCGTGCGAGAAGCTTGAATCCCCGGAGATGCTCTCGGCCAGAAAAACCGCTCGATTTACCGGCAACTGCTCGAATCGTTTTTCGATCCCTTTGTGGGTATAAAACATGCGCAATTGCAGATAGATAATCGGTTCGCCGGCGACGGCAAAGTTGAAATGGCCGGGCTCGATGATTCCCGCATGAACCGGACCGACGGGAATGTGAAAGACGCCTTCGCCAAGCGTGGGCCGATAGAGGTGCTGTTCGCCTTCAAAGGGCGGCAGCACGGTGTCGATGGGGAAATCCTTCCGCAAAGGATGAATCTCCGGCCAGTTGTCATGTAAAGCCACGCGGCGCGGGTTGGGGTGTCCATCGGCAACCAGGCCAAACCAGTCCTGTATCTCGCGCTCCTGCCAGTTGACGGCGGGAACCTCGGCAGCTACGGAGGGGAATGTGGGAGTTGCGGCATCGATGGCGGTACGCACCAGCAAAAAGCGCCGGTCTTCTGGATGCTCGAAGAGATAGTAAAGAAGAAAGCATGAGCTGGCGGCGATTCTGTCCTCGGCAAAGACTGAGGCCAGGCGGCAGCCGTTCTGGGTCAGAAGAGCGACGAAGGAACGGACGCTGTCGAGCGCGGCCTCGGCGTGGATCTCCGCGTCATTGGCTTCAAACCAGGCGGTAAAGACGTCGCCGCGGCGAGCGAGGATTTCATCGAATTTATGGGCGGGAATTTGTGATGTTTGCGTCATTGCGGCACCGCCAGTATGTGCGCCGCGCCATCCACTAACTGATACAACGGAGCCGGAAACCAGAAACCTATCGCGATCACCAGCAGGGAAAGTACGACTATTGGGTAAGTCTTCCAGGGGCAGATCACTTCGCGCGGTGCTCCGCTGGGAGGGCCAAGAACCAACTGCGTGACGTGGTGAAAGAAGCCGCAGAAGATGGCGACCAGGCAGGCGACTAAGAGGATCGAGAGAGCCAGATGCTGCGCCGCGAAGCCCGCGCGAAGAACCATGAACTCGCTCTGAAACATGCTGAATGGCGGCGTCCCGGTGACAGCCAATGCGCCCATCAGAAACATGGGCGCGGAGACGGGAAGCACGTGCAGCAGACCGCTGTTGCCTTTCTTCAGGGCGTCGTTGCCGGTGTGCTGCTGGACGTTGCCCACGGAAAGAAAGAGCAGCGGCTTGGTGACGGTGTGGTAAGTCATGTGCAGCAACATGCCTAAAATGCCATAGACTCCGCCAAAGCCGAGACCCAGAACCATGATGCCGCCGTTGTCGATGCTGGAGTAAGCCAGCAACCGGCGAGAGCTTCTCTGCACCAGGATGAACGGCACCGCAATGGCGACCGAGAGCAGGCCGAAGAGTATCAGCAGATTGGATGCGAAGGCCGGCCCCAGGCAGCGCACGGTGAGCACATAGAAGCGAGCCAGGCCGTAGACGGCGCAGTTCAAAACCGCCGTCGCCATAAGCGTGGCAACCGGAACCGGCGCTTCGCAGTAGGCGTCCGGCTTCCAGGTGTGCATCGGCGCAAGGCCCGCCTTGGTGCCAAAGCCCAGCAGGATGAGAATAAAGGCGAGGCGCATCACGCCTTTGTCAAAGTGCGAGGCCTGCGTCACCAGCACCGACCAGTTGAGGGCGCTTACACTATCGCCGCCCAGCACCAGGTGCGCCGAGTAATAGGTGAGAACGGTTCCGAAGAGCGCCATCGACAGTCCGACGCCGCCGATCAT
>CAZDYU010000160.1:0-7746 GCA_964509755.1 uncultured Occallatibacter sp.
TACTCGATTCCGTCGCGCGATATTGTAAGCGAATTAATGACTCAGGACACTAGATAGCAAATCAATAAAAAAACTGTCGCCAACCCAAGGCCAAATAAGCCTTTCCGGCCAAGCGCGTGGAGCTCGTTTAAGCGACGGTTAACAGTGATGTCAATCGCCACTCACTTCCAATACAAGATGAGCCGTTTATGGCCGTGCCGGTCACAAGGGGTGATGAGAATGATGGCCGTCTGAGCGCATTTTCAAAGGAGCCTTAAGGGGTCTGAGCGGACATGCTGAAGATGGAGGATCAGCGAGCTTGGAGGATTGATTTCAAAACCCGAACGGATATAAAACCGGCCTCGCCTACACTTCGCCTCCTTCAGTCTCATCCTTCGATGGGAAAAAACTTGCGGCCAACTCCGACGCATTCCCGGTGCATCCGGTACACTGACGGGGACCACCGTTACGCCGGGGAGGAAACCCGCGCATGTCGCTTCTCTATGTTGTAGTTCTGGCTGTCATTGTCGTTGTCCTGCTGAGTGTGTCGCTTTATCAAGCCACCCAGGTCAAAACCAAGGCCGATTATCTTGTCGCCGGACGCTCACTGCCGGCCATCGTGCTGGTCTTTACGCTGCTGACCTCGTGGATTGGAGCGGGCAGCCTTTTTGCCGGCGCGGAGAATGCCTACAAGAACGGATTTGCCGCGCTCTGGCAACCGGCGGGTGGATGGCTGGGCCTGCTGCTCATCTACTTCATTGCCCCCCGTGCCCGTAAATTTGCCCAATTCACGCTGCCTGATCTGCTTGAAGCCCGCTACAACCAGACGGCGCGCGTCATGGGGACCATCGCCATTCTCTTTGCCTACGTTGGCATCGCCAGCTACCAATTCAAAGGCGGCGGCGACGTTCTGCATCTCATTTTTCCCACCACCGTCACGCCCGAGCTGGGCACCTTCATCATCGCCTCATTTGTCATCCTCACCACCGCGCTGGCCGGAATGTCGTCCGTGGTTTACATGGACGTGGCCATCGGCACGCTGGTCACCGTCATCTGCATCTTGGCCGCGCCTTACCTGTTTTTGCAGGCAGGAGGCTGGGTTGGGCTGCACGCCTCGCTTCCGGCGCAATACTTTCAGCCGCTGGGCAACTACCGCCTGGATTCAAGCGGCATCCGCCAATCGGCCGGCATGGGCGTCCTGCGCGGCCTGGAATTTCTGGTTCCCACCCTGCTGCTCATGCTGGGCAACCAGGTGATGTACCAGAAGTTTTTTTCCGCCAAATCCGAAAAGGCCGCGCGCGTCTCCGTCATCGGCTGGATTCTGGGGACCATCGTTCTGGAAACACTGATCGTCGCCATCGCCGTCTTTGGCCGAGCGCTCTATCCCACCGGAGAAGTCGCGCTGCATCCCCGCGAGATCATTCCCTACACGGCGCGCCACGGACTGCCGGCATTCATGGGCGCTGTGCTGCTGGGCGCGGTCTTCGCCAAGGTTATCTCAACGGCCTCCAACTACCTCTTCTCGCCAGCCACCAATTTGATTGAGGACGTTTTTGTGCGCTACATTGCGCCGGGCGCTTCCAACAAACGCATTCTCATCGTCTCGCGGCTGGCCGTAGTGCTGCTGGGTTGCTGGGCGCTTTATCAGGCGGTCTACGCTGAGAGCATTCTGCAAAAGATGCTCTGGGCTTATACCATCTACTCGGCCGCGCTGACGCCTGTGGTGCTGGCGGCTTTCTATTCCAAACGCGTCACGGCTTGGGGA
Organism: uncultured Occallatibacter sp.; assembly: GCA_964509755.1. Lineage (GTDB taxonomy): Bacteria > Acidobacteriota > Terriglobia > Terriglobales > Acidobacteriaceae > Telmatobacter. The sequence continues at coordinate 1,745 of CAZDYU010000160.1, forward strand.
GCAGTCGCGGCCATCGCCACTGGAACCGTAGTCACGCTGGCTTGGGATGTGCCCGGCTTGAAGGATCACTTCCCGCGCATCCTGGCCGAGCGCGACGCGATCTTCCCGGCGCTCTTTGCGGCCGTCGCGGCGATGATCGTCGTGAGCCTCTTCACCCCCAGGCCAGCGCCGGATCAACTGGCGCAATTCTCCAGTTCCGGGACTTAGCGCGGGCGAGCAGAATCGACATCCACAGGCTTCCCTTCGGCATGGCCTTAGCGGGAGGCGAGGAGCCAGAGCGCTCTTCAAGGCCGAAATTACCGCGTCAAAACTATCGAAAATTCGGGTGTTTTTGGTCAAAAGGGCTAGTTTTTGGCCTCGAAACCGCGTTTTATGAGGCTTTTTGTTTACCTTTAAGTTAACATGCCGTCTTCTCGAATTGTCCTGTAATATGCTGATAGTAATATAGATATTGTCGGATAATGTTTTATGGATGCACTACAAATGGGGCAGTTATATGGTAGGGGGGGTGGGGGTCAAGGGGCTGGGAGCGGGTTGGAGGCGGCGGAAATCGATCTGGCTCAGGCTCGACATACAACCATTCTGCGCCACGCGATGGTAATTTTCTGCAAGGCAGTTGCGGCGAATTTCCTGCGATTAGTGGAGGTGCGGCAGGCGGCAGGGGCGAGGTGAAACTTCTCACCGACGGCGTATGTTCGGTTTTCCAGTCTATGGCACTCGGTTTCTCTCACTATTCCCCAGGGAGATCATTCAATCACAGACCAACCGTGTCACTGAAAACCCGCGACCAACGCAGGGTTTATAGTACCCGTTCGCGTGCTTTCCGCTATTTACGCTTTCGCTACCTGTCGTCGAAAGAGACGTAAAGTCCGTAGACTTATGGTCCTCATAGCTGTTCCGATTACTACGATGTCTTCCAAACCAACCGAGGAAGTTCAAAAGCAATTCGGGGCACGAATGCGCGCACTGCGCCAACAAAGGGGCCTTTCCCAGGAAGAATTGGCATTTTCCTGCAACCTAGACCGAACCTACATCGGCAGCGTGGAACGGGGCGAGCGCAATATCAGCCTCGTCAACATTCATACCATCGCGGCGGCATTGGGGGTTTCACCGAGGGAGCTCTTCAATGAATGAGCGAAAACCGATCCCCGCGAAACTACTTCAGCGCATCAAGACCGTCACAAATAAGCGCGCGCGATTTGTCCTCGATTCGATCGTCAAGAACGGAAGTGTCTCCACCATCCAACTCAAGGATGCAGGATATGACCACCCTCCCCGTGCGGCGCGGGATGCGGTCGAACTCGGCTTCGCCCTCACGCGAATCAAGGCAAAGCGTGACGACGGCCAGGCTATCGCCGCATACGTGTTCGATGAGCGGGAACTTGACCCCAAGCTGACCGGACGCGTCGTCCTCGCGAAGAAGGAACGCGACGCCATCATCGAGCGCAAGGGCTCCAAATGTAATCTATGCGGAGCTGCACACAACATCCAGGTTGACCATCGTATCCCGTTCCTGGTTGTTGGCGAATCTCAGCGCGATGAAGCAGACCCGTATCAATTGCTCGACGGCGCGTGCAACCGGAAGAAATCGTGGAGTTGTGAGCATTGCCAGAATTGGCTGAAGCTCAAGAGTTTTGACACATGCCTTTCATGTTATTGGGCGAATCCTGATACATATACTCACGTCGCCATGCAGCCAGAAAGACGAGTAGATCTTGTCTGGAAGGGCGAAGAAGTAAATGCATTTGAACGACTAAAGCGCACTGCGGACAGGAATAAGAGATCGGTTGCAGACGAGATCAAAACAATGATTGCATCATAGAAAGTTGCTCGTCGAACTCATGCAGACCCATTGTCCGGTCGTCTCCCGTGGCGGGTATCACGTTATGCGAAATGTAAAGCGATTCAATGGTCACGTGATCTTGACCATTCAATGTCGCTTGGCTGGAGCGTCCAACATCCAGCAGAATGCGAGATGCGAGTTCTCTTGGCAACCGGTCACCATAGGTCCGATCCCCGCAAGAACCGTCATAGCTCAATATGAAGGGAATTCCCCGCCCATTAAGGACATTCAACCCTTCAATCATTCGCTTGCGAGTAACCCCGCCGATATAGCGTGAATCGCGTCCTTCGCTTGTGCCCTGGTAAGGAGGGTCTAAATAGAAGAAGTCCCCATGCTCAGCCGTTTCGAATACTTCAAGAAAGTCAGCGCAGATAGTATGGGCTTTGCCGTGAAGCAACCGATGTGCCGCAAGCAGTTCTTTCCGCATTGCGTCAGGCTTCGTTCCTGTTCTCCGCTTATCAGGGGATTGGTTGAATTCTCCTGACGGATTGAACCGTACTGCGTTTTTTACGCAGCGCGCGAGCAAGTAGAGAAGTTTCGCAGGATCACGATCTTCATTGAACTGCGAGCGAATGTCGTAGAACTCATCGATCGGCCTTTTGCGTTCTCGATTCCAAAGGCTCTCGTATTCGTCAGCAATGCCTTCCGCGTCGTCGATGATCGCCTGCCAAAGTATCACGAGAGGTTCAAGTCGATCACCGATTTCAAAACGCCTGAATCTCATCGAACTTGCGGCAGCAAGTGTCACAGCCGCCGAACCCGCAAATGGCTCGACCAGCCTCTCATATCGCCCCGCTTCCACATGGCTCAGAATCGCGGTGGCGAGCCGCCGTTTGCTTCCCTGATACGGTATGGGATGGGGAACAGAGAATCGCACGGCTCACCTCAGAAGATACGTAAAGTCATCTTACATCACTTGACGGTCGTTAGTGATTACCCTATTCAAAAACGTACCACAATTTCGTAACTTATTCGCCCAATCCTATGGTGAATCGAGAAATCCAACTCCATATTGGAACCAATCCCCGAACCGCTCATTCGGTGGTGCATCGAACGTGCCGCTCTCAACTTCGCCGCAGCGGCGTATCCCGGCTTAGCGCGAATCGAAAGCTCACTTCCACTCTGGCGCGGAGTGCCAGCGGGTGGGGCTCGGGGCGATGTGCTGGACTATGTACTGCACTACGCGGGGCGGGAGGGCGCGGGATGGCTTGGCGGGGATCCTGCGACGGCGGCAACTTGTTGAGTCATGGGGCCAGAGTGCTGTGAAATCCGGGAATGCAAGTGAATGCTCCCTGATTTCATGCCTCAAACCCTATCCGCCGCCTGAAGGCGAGGGGTTTACCGATTCACTATCGGGGACTCTAAAATGGAGTGGAGGAATCGGTTCGATGGATCGTAGAAGATTCATGTTTCAGGCCAGCGCCGCGGCTGCCGCGAGTTCCTGCTCACGGCGGGGAACGGCTCAATCGTTAACGACTGCATCAACGGAGTTGACGCTAAGCGAAGAGCCGGGTGCAGCGCGGATTCCGCTGAGCTATGTGGGCTTGAGCTATGAGCTGGCGCAACTGACCGATCCCACATTTTTCTCGGCATCCAATCGCGATCTGGTTGCCTATTTCCGTCTTCTGAACCCGCGGGGAGTTTTGCGCGTGGGCGGCAATACCAGCGAGTTTTGCTGGTTCCAGGCGAACGCGTCGACGCCGGCGCCTCAGTTGCGGGTGCCCGTTGGCAATTTCGATGCGAACTGGATGCCGCACCAGCTATTTGCCATTGCGCCGGAGGCAATCAACGAGCTGGCTGGCTTTCTGGAAGCGACGGGATGGCGGCTGATCTATGGCCTCAACTTTGGCAACGGCACGCCGGAGAGGGCTGCCGCGGAAGCCGCTTATGTGGCGCAAAAAGCAGGCGGCCGGCTGGAGTATTTTCAGATCGGCAACGAGCCCGACTTCTATCGCAATGCCAACAACGGCCTGCGCCCGCCCAATTGGGATTTTGCCGACTATCTGAAGGAGTGGACTGCCTTTGCGGAGGCTGTTGCCGCCAAGGCGCCGGATGCGCGTTTTGGCGGTCCGGATGTGGGCGCTTCCTCCGATTGGGTGACGCGCTTTGGCGAGGAGTTGCCGGCTCCGATGCGATCCCGGCTGGTTGCGTTGACAGGCCACTACTACGCCGAGGGGCCGCCGGACGATCCGCGCGTGACAACCCAGCGGCTGCTCGCGGGCAATGCGAAGATTCCCGCTGAGATGAAGCGGATTGAAGAGACAGCGCGAGCGCATTCGCTTATCTATCGCATGAGCGAGGGGAACTCGTGCTATCGCGGCGGAAAGCCGGGAATGAGCGATGCCTTTGCCTCCGCGCTTTGGGCTGGCGATTACCTGCTGCAACTGGCCAGCCTGGGATGTGCCGGGATCAACCTGCATGGCGGTGGCGGCGCATTTCTCACAGCGGGCCTGGGCGGTCACACACCGGGCCTGGCGGTGGCGAAGGTTCAGCAGACCGTGCGCAATGGGTTCTATACGCCCATCCGAAGCGAGCCGGGGAGTCAGGCGAAGGGCATGCCGGTCTTCTACGGCATGTTGCTGGCAGGCCAATTTGCGAACTGCGATCTGCTTCATGTGGAGGCCGATATGCATGGCGTGAATGCCACAGCTTACGCCGCCCGGCACAAGCACGGCTTCAAGGTAGCTATCTTCAACAAGGACGAGTTCCAGTCGATTGACATTGCGATCCACGCGCCGCGTCGCGTACAGACCGCATCGGCGTGGAGATTGCAAGCGCCGGCGCTGGACTCGACCAAGGGAGTCACTCTGGCCGGCGCGGAGATTGAGGCACACGGGCTTTGGAGCCCGCGGGTGACTGAACCGCTTGAGATAAGCGATGGAGTATCGCGCATCCATCTTCCCGCGGGCAGTGCTGCCCTGTTGTTTCTGAGCTAGGACAACCGCGGAGCGAGCACCCATGGATCAGCGGGCAACCAACTGGCATGAAGGCCGGCCCGGCAACAGGACTATCAATGGAGCCAGCCTTCAGGCCGCTGGGTGAGGGCCTGTTTTTACGGCTTTCAGGGGCGGATTGTCATGGTTTTTCCATCCCTTTGTGAATCCACAACATTAACCCTGAGAATCCGCGGTTCCTGAGACCGATTGCTTCAACTGCCGCATCCGAAGCTGAAAGTCGAGACTCGATTTCCAGAATCGGTTGATTTTTACCACCATTCCATGGAGCGGCCCGTAGGATTCTTCTTTACCAATTCCGGCTTGGCGGAGCGGAGAAGCAAGAGCGGGCATTGCGCCAGCTTCACTACTTTTTCAGCAATCGATCCAAAGATCATTGGATGCCAGCCGGAGATGCCGTGCGTGGAGATCACGATCATGTCAATATGCTCGCGGTCCACCACTTCCATGATGTTGCCAGCCACGTCGTTTCCAACTTCAACACTGTAACTTGTCTTGATCCCCCGGCCAGTCAGAACCGCGACCCCCTTGGATAAATGCTCCTCCGCGAACGTTCTTGCGTCCTTCAGATACGCCTCTTCGGGAACAAAGTCGGGCATCGTTGTTGCCGGGAAAAACGGGATCACATTCACCAGATAAAGTTCCGCATGAAAGTGTTCGGCAAGGTCGGCTGCCATCTCCAGGGCTGTCTTGGACGATGGACTGAAATCGGTGGGCAACAGGATTTTTGTCGGGATGGAAGGGAATACTTGAACTTCGTCGGCCATGTCGGTATCCTCGGTGATCTTTGGTGCGATTCGATACCGATTCTAGGTTGACCCTGGAATTCAGACTGTGCTGTATTGACCGGTTGATTCGAAGTCAAATTAATCTAAAAACGGCAGTCGATCCAGCCTTGAATTGGTTATCTTCTTCAAAGTGAAACTGCTTGCAGCGATGGACGATTTCGCCATTTGGGCGAGGTGCGGAGCAGTCGAAAATCGATGATCGAGAAAAAAGGGGACCATGGTAGTTGGCCCGGCCGAAATTCTGCAGGGGCTAAAGAGGCTGCGGAAAAAGGGCTGTTCGGGTGGTGCAATCGCGATTGAGCGTAGCAGGGGCTAAAGCCCAACGTTGATATGATTGGCTTTATCGTCCCGACTGAAGTCGGACTGGACTTGCCCCCAAAATTGAGACAACCAGTTAAGACTCGATTTTCAGCGAAT
>CAZDYU010000161.1:0-7640 GCA_964509755.1 uncultured Occallatibacter sp.
CTGCTGCAATGATCTGCTGGAGGCAAACGGTTGTTATTTACGGATAAGTACTTAGACTCAGGAAACTAGTCACGCCGAAGCTTGTCCGCCTGGACGGTATGTTCCCCCACCGCAAGCGGCTTGCCCTCTGATACATAATTGCGATTCCACTTGGGAATCTCTACCACGTAGTCGCCGGGGCGCGTGATAACGGCCTGACAGCCCAGTCGCGAAGTCAACTGCTGATCGGCGGCCATATCCATGCGGTCCAGCTCATCGTCATCGGGTTCGCTGATGCCCGCTTGATCCTTGATCCACAAGTGGCATGTGGTGCAGGCGCAGACGCCGCCGCAGGCGTGATCGAGAAAGACGCCGTGATTCTCCGCCACGTCGAGAAACGACATCGGCTTGCCGTGGTGCTCGTATGGCATAGCGCCGAATTCAAACTCGACGGTGCGGCCTTCGGGAAGAAAGGTGACGCGGACCAGTTTCTCGGCGGGAATCGCTTTGTTGTTCGTTTCAGTCATGATTTCCATCCTTACAAGTGGGACTCTTCAGCCAGTACCGGCTCATCACTTCATGCGACCACGCGGGCTGCCGCATTTCGTGGCGCGGAAGATACTCTGCCATCACCGGTTTAATATCGAGCACGGGCGTTCCATCGATTGCATCCAGTTCAGCGACCTTGAGCCGCACGCCATCGACAGCTAATACTCGGCAGATGGTACAACCGATGCGATTTGGGCGATTTTTGCCACGTTGCGCGAAGATTCCCACAGCGGGCCACGCGGTATTGTTCCGCGGATGGCGCGCGCCTATTACAATTTTTGACGCATCCACGCGATGAAAAAGATACACAACTTCGATATGTGAGAAATCCTCGATGCCTTGTAGAGCTTCCGCGGTAAAGCTCTCAACGAGTTCGATGTATGACTCCTCCTCGCCCCATTCATCATCTCGGGGGCGGTCACGCAATCCTTTCACATATCCAATCGGAGCAATTCCTTCAACCATCCCGTCCTCTCTTTACTTGAACTCCGCCCGAGCCATCGCATGAGGCGCTGTCACGCCGTCGTTCAGTTCCTCGCCCGCGGCATTCATCGTCTTGCCGCGCAGCGCGCTCGATACCGCCGCATCCATCATAAGCTCTGCAAAGCGCCGCGTCGCTTGATCCAGCGCCAGTGTCGCGTCGCGAATCACAGCCGCGTCCTCGCCTGCTTTAAGCTCGACAAGCCTATCGCGCGCCGCATTGATCGCAGACAGCTCCTCGCCGCGCAGCAGCCCCCACGCCGAGCTCTGCGGCGCGCGCTCCACAGCCGCAAGAATCGTCTCCGCCTCATTGCGCGCCTCAATTAAGAGCCGCTTGGCAAAGTCCGCCTCCGCATTGTCGAAGGAATCCAGAATCATGCTCTCGACCTGCTCGTCGGTCAAGCCATATGTAGGCTTCACTTCAATCTTCGCCGCCTGTCCGCTGCGCTGCTCGCGCGCTGTGACCTTGAGAATCCCGTCGGCATCGATGAGAAATTTGACTTCGATGCGCGGCAACCCGGCGCTCATCGGCGGAATCCCTTTGAGGTCAAACCGCGCCAAGGAACGGCAATCGGCGGCCAATTCCCTCTCGCCCTGCACCACATGAATCGCCACGTTCGTCTGCCCGTCAACGCCCGTCGTAAAGTGCTCGGTAGCCGAGGCCGGAATCGTCGAGTTGCGTTGAATAATCCGCGCCACCGTCCCGCCCAGAGCCTCAATCCCCAGCGAGAGCGGAGTCACATCCAGCAGCAGCATTTCTTCCGTAGACTTTGACGCGCCCGCCAGAATATCCGCCTGCACCGCAGCGCCCAGCGCAACCACTTCATCAGGGTTCAATTCCGTGTGCGGCTTCTTGCCGCGCGCCGTCAGATGAAATAACTCATCCACCAGTTGCCGCACCGCGGGAATCCGCGTCGAGCCGCCCACCAACACCACTTCATCTATCTGCTCGGGCGCGACGCCGGCATCGGCCAGCGCCTGTTTACAAGGCCCCGCCGTGCGCTTCAGCACCGGCTCAATCAATATCTCAAAGACGCCGCGCGGAATCTCTCTCTGATAGCGGTCGCCATTCGGCAGCTCAATATCGAAGTGCGCTTCCTCTTCAGTCGAGAGGCGAATCTTGGCTTCAATCGCCGCCTTGCGCACCGCCTGCACCGCGCCCGGATGCAGCCGCAGATCTACGCCATGCTCTGCGTGTATTTCGTCGAGCGCAATCGCCAGCAGCAGATTGTCAATGTCGTCGCCGCCCAGATGCGTATCGCCATTGGTCGATTGCACCTCAAAGATTCCGTCGCGCAGCTTGAGAATCGAAATATCAAATGTCCCGCCGCCCAGATCGTAAACGGCAATCGTGCCTTCCTTCGCGCGGTCCAGTCCGTAGGCCAGCGCGGCTGCCGTCGGCTCGTTCACCAGGCGCAACACATCAAGGCCTGCCATGCGCCCCGCGTCCTTGGTCGCCTGCCGCTGCGCATCGTTGAAGTAAGCAGGCACCGTAATCACGGCTTGTGTAACTGGCGCACCAAAGAACCGCTCCGCATTGCGCTTGAGCTGGCGCAGAATATACGCGGAAATTTCCGGCGCGGTAAAGCGCAGCTCGCCCAACTGAATACGCGGCAACTCATTGGAGTCGGGCGCGCCAGCCTGCACATCCTTGGCAAGATGAAATGGAAACAACTTCAGCTCGTCAGTAATCTCTTCAACGCTGCGCCCCATCAGCCGTTTCACGGAATAGATCACCCGCTCCGGCCGCTCAATCAGCGACTTGCGCGCGCTGTTGCCAACGGTCACAGTAGGCCGTCCGCCGCCTTCTGGAATCGGATCGAGCGCCACCACCGACGGCACCAGGTTCGAGCCGTCCACGCCGGGAATCACCACCGGCGCTTCGCCCTCCATATAAGCGACCAGGGAGTTGGTGGTTCCCAGATCGATTCCTACTACGCGTCCTTCCGCCATTCTTATCAGGCTCCCAATGTCTCAGTCACGCCGCGCACTAAATTACTGAGATAGCGCCGCCGATCGAGCAGAGCCACCATTCTTTTCTGCGCAGCGCCGCGCGTGGCCCGGTCGCCCTCATCCCACAGCTCCCACTCGCTACGCAGATCCTCGTCCACCGCGCTCAGCAGGCCCTCGAAGGTCTCCTTGGCAGCGCTCAGGCTTGCTTTCAACTCCAGATCTTCTTCGCCCGCCCCGCGCACCATGCGCAACTCTTCAATCTGCATATTCATCTCGAAGACTTCTTCCAGCAGATCGGCCGGCGTTCGCGCACTCTTTGCCTCTTTGCTTTCCGGCTCGGTGCCAATCTCCGCGCCTAGCAGCTTAAGCAGATATTCGGTGCGGCGCAGCGGATCTTTCAGCGTCCGATAAGCGTCGTTGAGCAGCGCCGTGTCGGCCAGGCTCCACTGCTTCTCGTTCTCCAGCGCTCGTGCAAAACGGTCGGGATGCAACCGCCGGCTGAGGCGATGAAACTCGTGCTCCAGTTCGGCCAAATCGAGATTGAGCTTCGGCTCCAATCCGAAGACAGAAAAATAATCGCCGCCCGGAGGCGGCTGAATCTTGCTGCAATGAGGGCAGAATAACGTCGAGTCATTATGGCCTATCGAGCAAGACCAACAAGCAACCGGTACCGCAGAATCGAGAACCTTCAACATAGTTTCTTTCTTACCTAAACTATAGCGCCGGCCTCCCGGCCGGCTGTTGCGTGGACCTCCCGGTCCACGCTTGTTTCTGCCTATGAGAACGACGAACCGCACCCGCAAGAGTGCTTCGAGTTCGGATTGATGAAGTTGAACCCCTGCCGCATCAGCGTTTCTTCGTAATCCAGCGTCATGCCGTGCAGATACAAAAACGATTTCGGATCGACAAAAACCCTGACACCGTCGAACTCGTAAATGCGGTCGCGCTCACGCGGCTGCGTGTCGAACTTGATCGAGTAAGAAAGCCCCGAGCAGCCGCCGCCCATCACGCCCAGCCGCAGCCCGCCCTCTTCAGCGGATACGCCTTCCTTGGCCATCGCCGCGCGAACCCGCTTGATCGCCTTCTCGGTCAACTGCAATCCCTGTGCAACCTTCGGCGTCTCAGTTGAGGCCAAGGGCGTCGTCTGCCCCACCGCAGGCGGTTGCTCGCCGATCGTCACCATGTTCGACATAATCGCCCTCTTACTGCGCTACTGTAGCGGCCACGGCCTCAACCGTCTCCGTCGCGCCGTTCTTCTTCTTCCAGTCGCCAATCGCCGCGCGAATCGCATCCTCGGCCAGCACCGAGCAATGAATCTTCACCGGCGGCAGCGAGAGTTCCTTCACGATGTCAGTATTTTTGATTGCCAGCGCGTCGTCCACGGTCCGGCCCTTGATCCACTCCGTCGCCAGCGATGAACTCGCAATCGCCGAGCCGCAGCCAAAGGTCTTGAACTTGGCCTCTTCGATGACCTGAGTCGCCGGGTTCACGCGAATCTGCAAGCGCATCACGTCGCCGCATTCTGGCGCGCCCACCAGACCCGTGCCGACCTCCGTCGAGCTCTTGTCCAGTTGACCCACGTTGCGCGGATTGTTGTAGTGATCGATTACCTTGTCGCTGTATGCCATGTTGTTGCTCCTTCTGCGGGGGAAGCCGCGGAAAAACAGTTGTCAGTCGTCAGTTGTCAGTTTCGGGTCCATCGGCGCTGACCACTGAAAACTGACAACTGAGAACTCGCTTCTAATGCGCCGCCCACTGAATCTTTGTCAGGTCGATGCCGTCCTGCACCATCTCGTAAAGCGGCGAAAGCTTGCGCAAATGCTTGACTACGTCAATGACTTTGGCCGCAACGTAATCCACCTCGGCCTGCTTATTGAAGCGGCCCAACCCAAACCGAATTGAACTATGAGCCACATCGTCGCCCAGCCCCAAAGCCTTCAGCACATAAGACGGTTCCAGAGTAGCCGAAGTGCAGGCCGAGCCGCTTGAGACCGCGACGTCGTTGATGCCCATCAGCAGCGACTCGCCCTCGACATAAACAAAGCTCACATTCAGATTGCCCGGCAGCCGGTGCTCCATCGATCCATTCACGTGAATATAGTCCAGCTCCGATTCAAGCTTCTCCTTCAGCCGGTCTCTCAGTCCGCGCAGATAGGCCGCCTCGGTGTCCATCTCCTCGTACGCGATCTCGCAAGCCTTGCCCAGCCCCACGATCCCCGGCACATTCAGCGTGCCCGATCTCATGCCGCGCTCGTGGCCGCCGCCGTCAATCTGCGCCGCAATCTGCACCCGCGGATTGCGCCTGCGAACATACAGCGCGCCCACGCCCTTGGGTCCGTTAATCTTGTGCCCGCTCAGCGAAAGCACATCGATGTTATCGGCAATCACATTCACCGGAACCTTGCCCAGCGCCTGCACCGCATCGGTGTGGAAGAGCACGCCCTTCTCATGGCAGAGCTTGCCGATCTCGCGAATCGGTTGCAGCACGCCAATCTCGTTATTGGCCGCCATGATCGAAACCAGAATCGTCTTCTCGTCGATGGCGCGCCGCAGATCGTCCAGATCGATCAACCCATCGGCCTTCACCGGCAGATAAGTCACGCGATAGCCATGCTTCTCCAGCCGCTTGCAGGTATCCAGAATCGCTTTGTGCTCGGTCACCTGCGTAATGATATGGTTGCCGCGCTCGCGATACATCTCGGCAATGCCCTTGATGGCCAGATTGTTGCTCTCCGTCGCGCCGCTGGTGAAGATGATCTCTTTCGCCGTCGCGCCAATCAGTTGCGCAATCTGCTCGCGCGCCGTCTCCACCGCCTGCTCTGCCTCCCATCCAAAGGAGTGATTGCGGCTGGCCGCGTTGCCAAATTTGTTGGTCAGATACGGCATCATCGCCGCCAGCACCCGCGGATCCAGCGGGCTGGTGGCGTGGTTGTCCATATAGATCGGTAAAGTCACGCCCTGCGGCACTTCAACTTGACTGGCAACTGTGCTCATATTCATCTCCATCCTTCAACCAACTAACCTCTGGGTGCCCCATCCATTCCGTGTCCTTTACGAAATGGGTGGGATACCTCAACCCCATCACACCTTCAACGAAACCAACTCACTCGCAAAATGCTTCAAAGGCTGCTCATGCTCCGCCAAATCCTGAATGCTGATGCTCTTCAACACCCCCGCAATCGTCTCATTCACCCGCGCCAGCGGCTCCTTGATGGTGCAGCTCGGCGTCAGCTCGCATCCCCTTGCGCCCTTGGTGCAGGAGGTGATAAAAAACGGTCCATCGATGGCCAGAATCACCTCATAGGCCGAAATCGACCGCGCCTCCCGCGCCAGCGCATAGCCGCCGTTCATGCCGGCCGTCGAGCGCAGAAGCCCGGATTTGGTCAACTGCTGCAAGATCTTCGCCAGCAGTTGCGCCGGAATTCCATAAGCGTCGGCTACGTCCTTCGCGCTCAACGCAACGGTCTCCGGGTGCTCGGCCAGGTACTTGAGCGCCATCAATCCGTAATCGGCTTTTTTGGTCAACTTCAGCATCGTAATATCCGACTTCTTCGGTCCGTATTCAGTATACGACCGTTTCTGTCCGCATTTCAAGCCCCGTCCCAAAATTCGTCGTGACGCGAATGAATGGTTAGCGCCGGCATCCCGGCCGGTTTTAGCGTTGACCTTCCAGTCCACTCCCACGGTTGTTTTCTATGAGTCCTTCTCGCCTGCCGCAAAAAAATCTTCCAGGCAACCCACAACCGCAACCAGATAAAATATCTTTAGCGGCCTTCTTTGCCTAGGGCGGAGCATTCATTGACGGAAGCAGAAATCCAGCAGCACCCACTCGACGGTCCTCCGCTGAATCCGGCCCGCCCGCGCATCGGCGTCCTCGCCATCCAGGGCAACTACGCCAGCCACGCGCAGGCGCTCACAAAAGCCGGCGCGGAGCCAGTCGAGGTCCGCAAGCCCGGCGAACTCGCCGCCATCGACGCTCTGGTGCTGCCCGGCGGCGAATCCACCACCATGCTCCGCTTTCTCGAGAAGCACCGTTTCTTTGAAGAGTTGCGGCAATTCTGCGCCGTCAAGCCCGTCTTCGGCACCTGCGCCGGTGCTATCCTGCTCGCCCGCGAAGTCCTCACCCCCCCCCAGCGCTCTCTTGGCCTCCTCGACGCAACCGTCGAGCGCAACGCCTACGGCCGCCAGATTGATTCCGCAATCGTCTCCGCCGAAACAGCTCTCCCCGGCGGTCCGCTTGAAATGGTCTTCATCCGCGCACCGCGCATCGTCTCCGTTGGACCCGGCGTTGAAGTCCTCGCCCGCCGCGACGGCTACCCAACCCTGGTCCGCCAGGGCCAAATCCTCGCCGCCACCTTCCACCCCGAGCTCTCCCAGGACCGCCGCGTCCACAAGCTCTTCGTCGCCAGCAGTATCGTAGCCCGCGCCGTAGGCGCAGCGGTTATTAGCCCAGCGCTTCAGCGCTGGGTTGGCGAAACCGACAATTTCCCGGAGTCCCGTAGGGATGGCGCCCATGCTCTGCCTCTAACGTCATTGCCAGAAGATTGAAAAACACAATCTCGGGGCAACTCCCGTAAATATCAGGCGTCAACTGCCATTCCGCCAAATCCGGCTGGCCCAGGTTTCGATTTTGAGCAAGGAACCGGCATTGGCCGGTGGAATTTTCCAAGGAACATATG